>JAHFAE010000123.1 GCA_023250675.1 Oligoflexia bacterium
TTGAAGCAGTATTTTTTTCGCATTTCTTGCCGATTTATTTTTTACCAAATCCATTACTTTCTTTTTGTCTTCACGTGGGAATCTCTTAGACTTTAATTTTTCTTCTCTTCTGATAAATACCTGTGCTTGGACAATATTTGAAAGGGTAAGACTGCCATCTCTAATTTCTTCTTCAGCCTCTGGGAATTCTCGAATTAGGCGGCTTGCCGAAATTCGCCTGTTAGCCGCCGATTCTTCAAACCCAAGTTCTTTTGTGACGTATTCAAAAAGGGAGCCATAATTTAGTTTAAGATAGAGCCTTCTTTTTTCTACTTCTCGAATCAAGTTTATGACTTCAAGGGTTAGATTTCGCTCTTGTTTTGCTTTTTCTTTTATCAAATTTAACAGATCATTATCAGAAAGAGAGTTGAGTGCTATTGTACGCTCCTTATGAAAAGTGCTAATCGACAAAACACCATAACACGGCTTTTCAGCCACTCACCAAAAGCACTACCAGGTCAAAACAGTTGAGATTATGAAAATTTTGATAAAAAAGTATGGTGAGGTAGAAAAAACTTAACGTTGGGGATCCTCTCGATCGACAGATATATGTTTAGATGTCATCCGAGAAAATTTACTAAAAAGCCTCCAAGAGAATAATTTCAATACATGAAAATAATTTTTCACTTTTATTTAGAAAACCTATGGGAGGACATTCAACTTTAAAATAATTTTAATTTGAGACAGCGTTTTGATTAGAATACCTTCATATTCTCAAATTACCGCGATTTCAATTCCGCAAGAACTTCGAATATCCACATAACTCAACTAAAAGTTGGTTGGGCGGCTGAAAGAGCCGGATACGTGATCCGTAAGTCCGGTTATGTGAGAGGACGAGGGCGAGGCGTTTCGCGCCGCCCTCTCCTACTCGATTGGCCGCCGCCCCCAGAAATGGACACGGGAATGTCTAAGGAGCGGTTAGTAGCAATTCCCTTGTCTTATGATGGAAGATCCTAAGGGGAAATTGTTACCTTCTTGACCCGCGGAGATATCCGAGCTTGAATTGTTTTGGATGGTTTTATGAAAAATCTGATAAATTTGATCTTGGGAATTTCTCTAATTCTTTGTTCTGTTACGAAGGCGGAGATTAAGAGCCTTACCAACATCATGGCGAAGGCCAATATAGAAGAGAAAAAGGATCTTCCAAAGCTCCTAGAGCAAATTACGTTAGTTCCAACAAATGATCCAAAAACAAATAAAACTGTTATGAAAATAACTGGAATTCATAAAGGTTCGGTTTACGAAAGGGAGGGTCTTAAAGTTGGTGACTTGGTTTCCCAGTAATGTCGCTATTTAACCACTTCTTATCGAGGCATCCATGGATTGAACAGTTCTGCAGCAATCATTTCTCAGTTAAAAACCCAGTTTTCTGAAGCTCAACACGAAGTTGCCTTGGGTTTTGAAAACAAATCCCCTGCATACCCAATGCCGTTGCGGCCTTGATATTGTCTTCGCGATCGTCAATGAAAACACATTGTTCAGGCGCTAAATTGTTTCGCTCAAAAAGTATCTTAAAAATCTGAGGATTTGGTTTTGTTACTTTTTCAATTCCTGAAACAACTACGTCTTTAAATTTTAAAATAAAGGGAAAGCGTCTTTGGGCAATGGGGAATAGTTCACCAGACCAATTGGTGACACAATATAAATCATGGCCGACAGCCTCTAACTCATTAAGTATTTGAACGTTTTCGGGAATAGGGCCAGAAAACATTTCTCCTTCCCGTTCTATCCAAAGTTTTATTTGCTTTTCGTATTGGGGAAACTGGGCGGAAAGTTCACCAATGCAATCAGCAAATAGCCTTCCAGCGTCACCTTGATAATTCCACTCCAAGGTGCAAACGTGATTTAAAAAATATTCCATCTCTTTTTCGTCGGTGAAAACTTTTGAATAAAGATACCGGGGGTTCCAGTCGATCAGAACTCCACCCAGATCCCAGACCACTGCTTTTTTCATTTAATTGAACCGACTTAAGCTCTCTTTAAGTTGAGCTTGTTTGTCTAAGAGCTGCACTTGTCTCTCTTTTTCTTGGGCGATAATTTCGGCTGGTGCGTTTTTAATAAAGGTTTCCGTGCCCAATTTACGTTGGGTTAACTCAAGATCATGGCGGTTTTTCTCAAGTTCTTTTTCTACCCTTTTAATCTCTTCGGCAAAATCTACAAGCCCTGTGAGGGGGATTACAACAGTCACGCGGATTTTTCCCACTGTAACTAAGCTTACTGCTGATTTTTGAGTATCACCGGGTGAAGCAAGCCAATCGATTTTTTCTAAGCGCGCCAGGGACGTTATAAAAACAGTATTTCTCTGCAATGCTTTTGAGGCATTCTTATCATCGCAAGCGATAGATAGTGAAATTTTAACTGCCGGGCTAATTCGATTTTCTCCACGTATATTTCTAATGGCAGTTACAATACTTTTGATAAGTTCAATTTCTTCAGAGGCTTTCACAGACCCCAGCTTCAAAAAGGAGTCTTCTAAAGTGGGATAGGGTTGAATCATAATACTTTCTTTTGCCAAACCCCCTGGAAGTTTCTGGTAAATTTCTTCAGTTACAAAAGGAATAAAGGGATGAAGAAGTCTAGCAAGCCTCTCTAAGGTATAAATAAGAACGGTGCCAGATGCAGTTTTTTGTTTTTCGTCTACCCCATAAAGGACAGGTTTTGAAAGCTCTAAATACCAATCGCAGAATTCGTTCCAAGTAAATTTATAAAGAAAACCGGCTGCTTCAGTGAATTTGTAATCTTCAAGAGCGGAGGTGACATTTTTAATCGTTTGTTCTAATTCATAAACAATGTATTGATCGGGCAGGGTCAAATTTTGAGCGGCGACATTTGAATCTAATTTAATGATTTCTAATGCGGTCAGAGAAAACCGCGTGGCATTCCAAATCTTATTTATAAAATTAGAATAACCATCCAAGCGATCTTCGTTAAATTTGATGTCACGACCTGAAGCAACTAACGCGGCTAATGTAAATCTCAAAGCGTCCGTACCGTATTCTTCAACTAATCCTAAAGGGTCAACCGTATTACCCTTGCTTTTAGACATCTTTTGGCCGCGCTCATCGCGAACCAATGCATGAATATAGACGGTTTTAAAGGGGATCTCTTTCATAAAGTAAAGACCGCTCATAATCATACGAGCGACCCAAAAAAATATAATATCAAAACTCGTGACTAAAACCGAAGTGGGATAAAAAGTTTTTAGAGCAGCGGTATTCTCAGGCCAACCCATGGTGCTAAAAGGCCAAAGGGCTGAGCTAAACCAAGTGTCTAAGACATCAGGGTCTTGTTTTATATTTTTTGATTTGCAGTGACCACAAATAGTTGCGTCTTCCATTTGAACCGTAACTTTTTTGCAGTCACCGCAGTGCCAGGCGGGAATGCGATGGCCCCACCATAGTTGGCGAGAAATGCACCAATCTTTGATATTGTACATCCAATCAAGATAGGTTTTTGTCCAATTTTCGGGGACAAATTTAATCTGACCACTTTCTACGACTTTAATAGCAGGCTTTGCCATGGGTTCAATTTTTACAAACCATTGGTCAGACAGCATGGGTTCAATAACAGTTTCGCAGCGATCGCATCGACCCACAGACAATGCATGGGGCTCTTCTTTTACCAAAGCTCCAAGAGCTGTGAGATCTTCTAAGACTTTTTTGCGGGCATCGGGTCCTTTAAGCCCTTTGTAGCCGCCTCCATTTTCATTAACTATTCCGCGTTCATCAAAAATAGAAATCATGGGCAACTTATGACGAAGGCCTGTTTCATAGTCATTGAAATCATGAGCTGGTGTGATCTTCACCACACCGCTTCCAAATTCTTTGACAACCGTAGAATCAGAAATGACAGGGATTTCGCGACCCACGAGCGGCAACTTAATTTTTTTGCCAACCCAGTTTTTGTAGCGTTCATCTTCTGGATGAACGGCCACCGCCGTATCACCCAGCATGGTCTCAGGTCGTGTCGTCGCCACGACAAGTTGACCGGATCCGTCAGTTAATGGGTAAGCAATATGCCAGAGCGAACCTTTTGTTTCAGTATGTTTCACCTCTAAATCAGAGACTGCTGTTTTACATCGAGGACACCAATTGACCAAGCGATTGCCTTTGTAAATTAGTCCGGCGTTGTAAAGATCAACAAAAGTTTTTCGAACGGCTTTTGAAAGGCCTTCGTCTAAGGTGAAGCGACTTCGTTCCCAATCAACGCTGATTCCCAGGCGTTTTTGTTGGTCTAGAATCATTCCACCCGATTCTTCCTTCCATTCCCAAACCTTGGCCTCAAATTTTTCTCGGCCCAGTTGCTCTCGCTTGACTCCTTCTTTAGCGAGTTTTTTTTCTACAACCATTTGAGTGGCAATACCCGCATGGTCCATACCTGGGAGCCAAAGGGTATTAAAGCCCTGCATTCTTTTGAACCGAACAATAATGTCTTGAAGTGTGCAATTTAAGGCATGACCAATATGAAGAACGCCCGTTACGTTGGGCGGCGGGATGACGATACTAAATGCAGGTTTTGAAGATTTATCTTCAGCCTTAAAATAGCCTTTTTGAAGCCAGAACTCATACCAATGTTTCTCGACATTCTTAGGCTCGTAGCTTTTAGGTAGTTCGGCCATCATTTCTCCTAGAAACCAAATAATTTAAACTGCCTAAACCGACCTTGCAAGACTGGTCTTTTGTTGAATTTAAAGAAATGAAGAATCACCGAATGGCGCCGCCTAAAGCGCAAACCGAAATTCTCGAAACGACGATACCTTCTAAAATATCTAGACTGTTAGTCTTGAGAAGCAATGACGATATCGGTAGCTTCTGTAGACCCGTCGTCGCTTAGACTTGCGAAGTTATTTAGCCATTGACCACTGTTAATGTCGTTAGCTTCTTGGGCACTTTGGATATCTTTAAGAAAGGCTATCATAGTCTTGTCAAGACCACTGTTTGGGCTAGCAAGATCGGCACTGGCAATAACACCGATAAAGCCCAATATGAAAAAACCTAAGAAAAGAATTCGATAAATACGTTCCAAAACCTACCTCCTGGACCCCTTACTAAAAAAGGGTTACAGCAAGTCCAGTGCCCACTGAAATCATTGGTAAATTCGCCAAAACTGTCTAAAATAGTGACAGTTTATGGCTTAGATTGCCCAAATTAGCCAAAGCTGCTCTGATCAATGTCAATAGGACTGAAATCTAGATTTTACTGAGGCCCAGAACCCGCCTTGACCGCTAGCACCATGGGTTCTAAAATTATATAAAGGTATGAAAACACCCGTTGTACTCAACAGGAGACACAACAAATGAAGACGGGGAAGGTCAAGTGGTACAACTCCAAAAAGCACTTTGGTTTTATTACTTCTGACGAAGGGGAGGATGTGTTCGTCCATTCGTCAGATATACCTTCTGATACTGAGTTAAAGGAGGGGGATAAGGTGCAGTTTGAAATTGGAGAAGCTCCGAAGGGCCAAAAGGCTATAAATATTAAAAAAATCTAAATACTTTGATTTTTCAGAGCGGGTGCGTTATCATGGGATTTAAGTGGTTTGCAAAGTATTCCCATCTCTTTTCTACAAGAAAGTCATTGGGGACTAAGCGCCCCGTAAAATATGTTCAACTATAAAAAAGGAACCAATCGTGAGTTACTCAGACAAGACACTACAGTGTAAGGACTGTGGCGCGGATTTCACGTTCACATCTCGTGAGCAAGAATTCTATGCCCAAAAAGGCTTTCAGAACGAGCCTACCCGTTGTAAACCCTGCCGCGATAACCGCAAGGCTTCTCGTGAAGGTGGTGGTGGCCGTGACCGTGGAGATCGCCAAATGTTTTCGGCTGTTTGCTCCACATGCGGTGCACAAACTCAGGTTCCTTTTAAGCCAGATCCAGCTAAACCTGTTTATTGTCGCGATTGTTTTAAAAAATCCCGCGACCGATAGTTATAGCTGTAAAAACTCCTCCTACAGCGTGGTAAGTGGAGCTAGTTTTACGTCGCAATTAATAATGGGTTATTTAGAGTACTCTTTGTAATTGTACTCCAAGTAATCCGTATTTCAAAAATGATCAATAGCGTTTCTATTTGAAATACATTCGACTCAATGACATGGCGTAATTCGAGGAGGAACCGTTTTTTCCGTTTACGGTACCTTTAAGCGTGTGCACTCCATCGCCTGTTACTGTAATACTCCCATTAGATTTAAGAACATCATTGGTGTACCCAGCGGAGTACCAGTCTTGCCCGGTTACCACGGCTGTGCCATCAATGTACCAGTCAATAAGACCACGATTATTTGACGTTGCACCCATGACATACAGAGTGTATGTACCCGCTGCTAAGAAGAAAGTTTGCTGAAAAGAATCTGCATCGGCGAAAGCATTTTGATAAGCTGTCGGCCCTGACGGTGGACACGGGTCAATATAAAGCAAAGTTGCACTGCCTGCGAGAATCGTATCATTGCCATGCCATAAAACCGCCATTGTAGGAAAGGCCCCAAGGCTAGAAGAAGCTAAAGTCATTCTGGTGTTACCTGCATTTGTATAAAATAAATTTGTGCCATTGAACTCGATGGCACCCGCTTCGGCTGTGGCCATCAATACACCGGTTGCAATTTTGAGTGGAGCAGAACTTGCTAGTGTTGTGGAGGCGGGAAGATGAAGTTTAGCAGTTGGCGAAGTAGTTCCTATACCTACGTTGCCACCATTTCCACTACTATCTATAAACAATCGGTCTGTTGAGCCAGTCTGCAAATGAAGGGAGCCAGAAGCTGAGTTAATTGTCATGTTAGAAGAGTTACTTTGGAAAGTATTATAATTTAGAAAGGGCGTGGTACTATTGGTGGCAAGGTAAAGTTTATTTGTTTGCGGCAGCCTAATATCTCCATTGACATCTAGCGCGTAAGACGGACTCGTAGTTCCTATGCCAACATTACCTGAACTTCTATAAATATCAGTCGCTGTTGTCGTCCATTGACTGCCGTCGAAGATAATGGTTTTTCTGGAATTTGAGGCATTAGTATAAAATAAACTTGTTCCGTTAAATTCGATAGCTCCAGCCTCAGGTGTGGCCATGAGAACACCAGTTGGGAGTTTGATGGGAGCCGTGCTCGCAATTGTCGTCGATGCTTGACCGGTGATGGTACCGGTCATTGTCCCGCCAGCCAACGGTAAATTGATTCCAGTTAACTCAAATGTTTTTCTAGAATTGCTAGCGT
>JAHFAE010000029.1:0-6026 GCA_023250675.1 Oligoflexia bacterium
ATCAAACTACCGATGGCCAATTTAATGGGAGCAGTACCGGCAATCGTCGTCGACGCTCTTACGTTAAGAGTTCCCGTCATGGTGTCGCCGGCTCTTAGAACATCTAGTGATGCCGCACCAGTTAACGTGGCTTTTACTGTACCGGCGGTGAAATTACCTGTGGCATCACGTTGAACAATGGCACTTGCTAAATTTGCATTTGTCGTCGTGGTCCAGGTGGGAACTCCTTCTGCACCCGATGTTAACGTTTGTCCCGAAGCACCTGTGCCGCTGTTATAGAATGATGTTCCGTTGCCAAAAATCACTCCACCATTGGTCACAGCGATGCCTGCCAGATAGGCCAGTTCGCCAGTGGTTGAAGTGGAAGTACTCACGTCACCATTGGTATCGCTTATCAAAGCTTTATTTGTTGAGAGAGCAACTGAGCTTGCAACAGCGATGGCTCTACGAACATTGGATTCAGTGGTATAAAATAGTGTCGTGCCATTATATTCGATGGCGCCACCTTCAGCTGTGGCCATCAAAACACCCACAGGTAATTTTATCGGCGCCGTGCTAGCAATAGTTGTAGAGGCGCGACCTGTAATCGTTCCACTCACCGTCCCGCCCGTGAGTGCTAAATCTAAACTTGAATGACCCGTTAAAGTTCCGTTAATTGTACCCGCTGTAAAATTACCTGTAGCATCACGTTGAACAATGGTACTTGCACTGTTAGCACTCGTCGAAGTTGTCCAAGTTGCTGGGCCTTCAACACCGGAGGTGAGAATTTGACCGGTTACCCCCGAACCTGAGTTGGTTAGTCCTGTACCATTTCCGTAGATTATTCCACCATTTGTGACAGCGATTCCTGAAAGGTAACCAAGCTCTGTGCTCGTGGTGCTATTGGCCGTTACTTTGCCGGTGGCATCGCTATGAAGTGCTCTGTTTGCAGTCAGGACAGATGTAGAAGAAACAGCTAATAGTCTGCGAGTGTTGGATTCAGTGGTAAAAAATAATGATGTACCATCAAATTCAATGGCACCACCTTCAGCTGTTGCCATGAGCACACCCGTGGGCAACTTAACAGGTGCTGTGCCTGCGATTGTAGTAGACGCACGACCTGTAATCGTTCCACTCATTGTCCCGCCGGTGAGCAAGAGATCTAAACTTGCGTGACCCGTTAATGTCGCATTGATGGTTCCCGCTGTGAAATTACCTGTGGCATCACGTTGTACGATGGCACTTGCTGTGTTCAAACTCGTTGAAGTAGTCCATACTGGTTTATCAACCCCACCAGATGCTAGAATTTGCCCCGCTGTTCCTGTGTTTGTAATTCCAAACTTGGTGCCGTTCCCATAGACAATAGCGCCGTTGGTTGTGGCCATACTGGCGAGATACCCGACTTCAGTGCTCGAAGAAGGCGACTCGGCGATGTTACCGTTGACATTGCTGACCAGACCTCTATTTGCAATAAGAGTTGAGGTCGCACCGACGGCAAGAATATGTCTTACGTTGCTTTCATCGGTATAATATAAAGTTGTTCCGTCAAATTCAAATGCTCCGCCTTCGGCGGTGGCCATGAGTACTCCAGTGGGTAATTTAATCGGCGATGTACCAGCAATCGTCGTAGATGCTCGACCCGTGAGGGTCCCTGACATGGTACCGCCGGTGAGTGCTAAATCTAAACTTGAATGGCCTGTCAAAGTTCCAGTGATTGTCCCTGCCGTAAAATTACCCGTAGCACTTCGTTGGACAATGGCACTGGCAGTATTTAAACTTGTCGATGTTGTCCATGACGGTTTATCCACTCCGCCCGAAGTTAAGATCTGACCGGTCGTTCCTGTGCCAGAATTCTTTAACGAAGCACCGTTACCGTAGATCACCCCGCCATTAGTGACAGCCACACCAGAGAAATAGGCAAGCTCAGCGGCAGTAGAAACAGAAGCGCTGATAAGACCAGAACCGTCACTGACAAGAGCTCGACTTGGGGTTACTGTATTGGTAGATGCCGTGGCCAAAATCTGGCGAACATTGGATGCAGTAGTATAAAACAATGTTGTACCATCAAACTCTAATGCGCCACCTTCGGCGGTGGCCATGAGAACACCCGTGGCAAATTTCAGAGGGGCGGTGGCTGCAATGGTCGTCGCACTTCTACCGTTGAGAGTGCCTGTCATTGTGTCGCCGGCTTTTAAGACGTTTAAGCTCGCAGCTCCAGTGATCTTTGCCGTAATCGTGCCGGCGGTGAAATTGCCAGCGGCACTTCGCTGTACGATAGTGCTAGCTACGTTAGTAGAACCAGAAGTGGTCCACGTAGGTTTGCCCACGCCACCTGAAGTGAGCATTTGTCCTGCTGTACCAGTGCCACTATTATATAAAGTAGCCCCGTTACCATAGATGATCCCGCCGTTAGTTATGGCGACAGTTGAGAGGTAACCAACTTCACTACTTGTTGCTGCTGATGTTGTGACTAAACCTGTGCCGCTGCTAATGACTCCACGATCTGCGGTCAATACAGCAGTGGATCCCAATGCCAAAGTCTTTCGAACATTTGTAATGTCTGTGTAATAGAGAGATGTCCCGTCAAATTCCATGGCACCTTTTTCTGCAGTGGCCATCAAAACCCCGACGGGTAATTTTATAGGTGCCGTACTAGCAATGGTTGTCGATGCTCGGCCGGTGATAGTTCCTGTCATGGTGCCGCCGGTCAAGAGTAGGTCAAGACTCGAATGACCCGTGAGGCTTGCCGTAATCGTACTTGCGATAAAATTACCTGAACTATCTCTTTGTACAACTGAACTGTTCACATTAGCATTAGTCGATGTTGTCCAAGTCGGTGCTCCCACAGCACCAGATGTGAGGAGTTGACCAAACGTACCGGCACCACTGATGGTGAGTCGGGTTCCGTTGCCATAGACGATTCCACCATTTGTCGTCGCCATTCCCACGAGATAGCCCAGTTCTGTACTTGTGCTTGGAGAAGCGGCGATGGATCCTAGCGTGTTAGTGATAAGAGCTCGATTAGTAGCCAGCACAGCTGCGGTGGCCACCCCTAAGTTTTTTCTTACGTTGCCGACTGTGGTGAAGTAAAGGGTTGTACCGTCAAATTCGATGGCGCCTTTTTCTGTAGTGGCCATCAAAACACCTTTAGCTAATTTTAATGGGGCAGTCCCTGCAATAGTTGTTGAGGCACGAGCGTTTAGAGTTCCTGTCATCGTGTCACCGGTCTTTAAAGCATTTAAGCTTGCAGCACCCGTAATCACCGCTTTTACTGTACCGGCGGTGAAATTACCTGTGGCATCACGTTGAACAATACTGCTAGCTAAATTTATGTTTGTGGTTGTGGTCCACGTGGGGGCTGCTTCTGCTCCTGAAGTAAATGTTTGCCCCACACTACCCGCACCACTGATGGTAAGGCCAGTGCCGTTGCCGTAGACAATTCCTCCGTTGGTGACTGCTGAACCAACTAGATAGTTGACTTCAGTCGTCGTCGTTGTTGAAGCGGCCACATCGCCGTTGGCATTTGAGTACAAACCTTTGTTGGTTGACAGAGATGCAGTGGCCGCAATAGCCAGTGCTCTTCTGACGTTGGCTTCATTTGTGTAGAAGAGTGTCGTACCGTTATACTCGATGGCGCCGCCTTCGGCCGTAGCCATGAGGACACCCGTGGGCAGCTTGATGGGTGCAGATCCTGCGATTGTTGTAGAGGCCCGACCGTTGATTTTGCCGGTCATGGTGCCGCCGGTAAGGGCCAAGTCTAAACTTGCATGACCCGTGAGGCTGGCCGTAATGGTGCTAGCTGCAAAATTGCCGGTGGCATTTCTCTCTACAATGGCACTATTGACGTTGGCATTGGTAGCCGTTGTCCAGGCAGGAATTCCTTCAGCACTAGAAGTGAGTATGTCTCCAAGATTGCCTGCGCTAGAAATTCCAAACTTAGTGCCATTGCCGTAAACGACGCCACCGTTTGTCATAGCCATTCCCACCATATATGCCAATTCTGTATTAGTCGTTGGTGAAACGGCAATGTTTCCATTTGTATCACTGACCAAACCTCTGTTTGTGGTGAGACTGCTTGAAGCCGCAACGGCAAGGGCTCGACGAGTATTGGATTCGTTTGTATAATAGAGTGTTGTTCCGTCATATTCGAGTGCGCCACCTTCACTTGTCGCTAATAGCACACCCTTTGCAATTTTCATTGGGGTCGTACCGGCAATTGTCGTGGAGGCTCTGACGTTAAGAGTTCCTGTCATGGTGTCGCCGGATTTCAAAACGTTTAAGCTTGCTGCTCCGACGAGATAACCAGTAACGGTTCCCGTGGTAAAATTACCCGCTGCTGTCCTTTGAACAATGGCACTTGCTGTATTGGCATTTGTTGACGTTGTCCATGTGGGCTTTCCTACAGAATTTGAAGTTAAGATTTGACCGGCAGTACCTGTGCCTGCATTTTTTAGAGTAGCACCATTGCCGTAGATCACACCACCGTTTGTGGGTACAACGCCTGAGAGATAACCAATTTCTGTTGTCGTGGTTGTGGACACAGAAATTCTTCCTGTGCCATCGGTCACAACTGCTTGTTTAGGTGTGAGTGCGACACTTGCCGCCACAGCAATAGCTCGACGGGTATTACTTTCATTGGTGTAGAATAAAGTTGTTCCGTCATATTCAAGGGCACCCCCTTCAGCCGTAGCTAGAAGTGCCCCTGTAGCAATGACGATGGGGGCTGTACCGGCAATAGTTGTGGACGCCCTTGTGTTAAGAGTTCCCGTCATTGTATCGCCAGCTTTTAAGAGATTTAGACTTGCTGCTCCCGTCAACATTCCTGTAACGGTGCCCGCTGTGAAATTACCTTGGGCATCTCTTTGAACAATCGTACTTGCAGAATTGAGATTTGTTGCAGTGGTCCAGGTCGGTTTGCCAACTCCCGCCGATGTTAAAATTTGTCCCGCCGTACCCGTGCCCGTATTTCTTAATGTAGAACCATTGCCATAAATGATTCCGCCATTTGTGATCGAAATTCCTGAGAGGTAACCAAGTTCTGTATCAGATGTACTGGACACAGTCACTTGACCGCTGCCATCACTTATGAGTGCTCTTTGAGTCGTAAGTGCGACAGAAGCTGCAAGAGCAAGTGCTCTTCTTGTATTGGCGTAATTTGTATAGAATAAAGTTGTTCCATCAAATTCGATGGCACCAACTTCAGCAGTTGCCAGGAGAACGCCTGTGGCGATTTTTAATGGGGCAGTCCCTGCAATGGTTGTTGAAGCTTTTGTGTTAAGAGTCCCGGTCATGGTGTCACCGGTTTTTAAAACGTTAAGTGATGCTGCACCGACCAGGTAGGCTTTTACGGTTCCCGCTGTGAAATTTCCTTGTGCGGTACGACGAACTACAGAACTTGCGATATTTGCTTCGGTTGATGTTGTCCAATAGGGTAAGTCTTCAGCACCGGAGGTGAGGACTTCTCCTGCGTTTCCAGTATTAAGTGTTTTGAGGTTTCCACCATTGGCGTAGACGATACCACCATTGGTATTTGAGATACCCGTCAAGTACGCGATTTCAGTGGCCGTGACAGCGCTGACTGCAAGGTTGCCACTGCCGTTTGAAACAATGGATCTGCTTGCAGTGAGGATGAAGTTTGCTTGCGTAGAAACAGTTCGACGGACATTGCTTTCATCGGTGTAGAATAATGTTGTTCCATCATACTCTAGTGCTCCACCTTCAGCCGTTGCCATCAGCACTCCGATGGGTAACTTAATCGGTGCTGTGCCTGCAATCGTTGTTGATGCTCGACTTGTAATAGTCCCGGTCATCGTGTCGCCAGTTAATGCCAAATCTAGTGATGAATGTCCGGTTAATGCCGCTGTAATTGTACTTGCTGCGAAGTTTCCACTTCCATTTCGTTGGACAATAGCACTGGCTGTATTTAAATTAGTTGACGTGGTCCAGGTGGGTTTATCCACTCCACCGCTTGTTAAGATCTGACCTGTTGTACCGGTACCACTATTTAATAACGTAGCTCCGTTACCATATATAATTCCGCCGTTTGT
>JAHFAE010000029.1:6036-11525 GCA_023250675.1 Oligoflexia bacterium
AATTAGTTGACGTGGTCCAGGTGGGTTTATCCACTCCACCGCTTGTTAAGATCTGACCTGTTGTACCGGTACCACTATTTAATAACGTAGCTCCGTTACCATATATAATTCCGCCGTTTGTTATCGCTACTCCCGTTAAATATCCAATCTCTGTGGCCGTGGCATTGCCGGCAATGATGACTCCACCTCCGTTTGTCACTACTGCACTACTTGCCGTTACTACAAAATTTGCTTGTGTTGATAGTGTTCGACGTACGTTACTTTCGTTGGTGTAGAAAACATTAGTGCCGTCATACTCAAACGCCCCGGCTTCTGCTGTCGCCATGAGCACACCACGAGCTATCTTAATCGGTGAAGATCCTGCAATCGTCGTACTGGCAGGAACATTCAATGTCCCTGTCATCGTGTCGCCAGTCTTTAATACGTTAAGACTTGCTGCGCCCACTAAGTACGCTGTCACCGTACCTGCTGTAAAATTACCTTGTGCTGTCCTCTTAACTATTGTCGACGCACCTCCCGCACTCGTCGGGGTGGTCCAACTTGGTACTCCCACTCCTCCACTTGTTAAAATCTGACCTGTTACGCCAGTTCCACTATTAAATAATCCCGTACCGTTACTAAATACGATTCCACCATTGGTCACTGCACTTCCGGATAAATATGCAACCTCTGTTGTCGTAGATACTGACGTTGCTAAATCTCCATTACCATTTGACACCAATCCTTGATTAGGTGTTAACGCCACTGTTGATGCTACAGCGAGTGACCTTCGGACATTACTTTCTGTCGTGTAGAATAATGTTGTTCCATCATACTCTAGTGCTCCACCTTCAGCCGTTGCCATCAGCACTCCGATGGGTAACTTAATCGGTGCTGTGCCTGCAATCGTTGTTGATGCTCGACTTGTAATAGTCCCGGTCATCGTGTCGCCAGTTAATGCCAAATCTAGTGATGAATGTCCGGTTAATGCCGCTGTAATTGTACTTGCTGCGAAGTTTCCACTTCCATTTCGTTGGACAATAGCACTGGCTGTATTTAAATTAGTTGACGTGGTCCAGGTGGGTTTATCCACTCCACCGCTTGTTAAGATCTGACCTGTTGTACCGGTACCACTATTTAATAACGTAGCTCCGTTACCATATATAATTCCGCCGTTTGTCGGTAATACCCCTAACAAATATCCAATCTCCGTGGAGCTCGTATTACCGGTTGTTAAATTACCGGAGCCACTCGAAACAACAGCTTTACTTGCTGTGACGGTAAAGTTTGCGATAGTGGCTAATAGCCTACGAGAATTGGACTCAGTGGTATAATACAAATCAGAACCGTCGTATTCGAAGGCTCCTGCTTCTGGCGTTGCCATTAATACGCCACGAGCAATATTTAAAGGTGAAGTTCCTGCTATTGTCGTACTAGCTCGTACATTAAGTGTGCCAGACATTATATCGCCAACCTTCAAAACATTGAGGCTTGCTGGACCAATCAATGCGGCCGTAATTGTTGAAGCTGTAAAATTACCTGAGCTCGTACGTTGAACGATGGCACTATTAAAATTGGCAAAAGTAGATGTGGTCCACGATGGCGTTCCAACTCCCCCTGAGGTCAGAATCTGCCCTGCCGTACCCGTCCCCAATGTTTTGACCGTGGCACCATTGCCAAAAACGATTCCACCGTTGGTATTTGCTACTCCCGATAAATAACTCACTTGAGTTGGAGTGATAGTAGAAGCAGCGATATTTCCGCTACTGTCAGAAATCAATGCCCGCGTTGCCGTTACTGTGGCTATACTTGTTGTAGGAATGACAGGTCCGATGTAGCCAGTAGTATCCATCATGGAGGTTCCCTGGACAGCGACCACTCCGGCTTTATCTACACTGAATTTTTCTGTACCATTATTTGTCAAAGATAAGAGTTTAGCTCCGGCTCCAGCTATAGTATTTAAAGTATTTAAATTGTAAGCTTTCGCCGCGGCACCATTGGATACGGTAGATGAGAAAGTACCTGCCGACGTTAAAAACGTCGTTGCACTCATATTGCCAATGCCAGTGATATTGTTGCCACCCATGGTTAAATTGCCCGACATAGAGTCACCAGACTTTGCCACATACCCGCTCGGCACAGCAATAGTTAGAGCTTTACGCAAGTTTGCTGAATTAGTGAAATATAAGTATGTGCCGTCATATTCAACCGTCCCGCCCTCAGCCGTTGCCATCAAAACACCCGTTGCAATTTTGATCGGCGCAGTACCTGCGATGGTCGTAGAGGCTCTTACATTGAGACTTCCTGACATGGTATCGCCAGATTTTAAAACGTTAAGGGAAGCGGCGCCCGTTAACATTGCGGTGACAGTCCCTCCTGAGAAGTTTCCAAAAGCGTCGCGACGAACAACGGCACCGGCCATGTTGGCTTCGGTTGAAGTAGTCCAAGTTGGAATTCCTTCAGAATTAGAAGTTAGAATTTGACCTGCAGTACCGGTACCGGCGTTTTTGATTCCCGTTCCATCGCCATAAATGATACCGCCATTTGTATTAGTTAAACCTGTGATATATCCAAGTTGAGTCGTGGTGGTGGTCGAGGGAGAAATATTTCCGTTAACGTCACTGACCAGTTCTCGATTTGGCGTAAGAGCTACAGAACTTGCAACGGCCAGAACTCGTCTCACATTATTCGCAGTGGTGTAGAAGAGACTTGTTCCATCAAATTCCATGGCACCCGCTTCGGCCGTTGCCATGATCGAACCTGCTTGTATTTTTATCGGAGCTGTTCCTGCAATTGTCGTCGAAGCTCGACCGGTGATAGTACCACTCATCGTACCACCGGTTAATGCTAAGTCTAAACTTGAATGGCCTGTCAACGAAGCCGTAATTGTTGAAGCGATAAAATTACCCGAACCATCTCTTTGTACAACTGAACCAGCCACATTGGCATTTGTGGATGTTGTCCAAGTGGGAGGCCCTTCGCTGGCTGACGTTAGAACTTGACCAGAGGTACCCGCTGCGTTTTCTAAAATATTTGCGCCATTGCCGTAAACAACACCGCCATTTGTAGGCGTTAGACCTGAAATGTAAGCGATTTCAGTACTTGTCGTTGTGCTACCGATGAAATTACCAGAAGCATTGGACACGACCACACGATTGGCTGTCACAGTTAAATTTTGAGCTGTCGAGAGGAATCTTCGAACATTGGCAACATCAGTATAATACAAATAGGTACCGTCATATTCTACGGCACCAGCTTCTGGCGTTGCCATCAAGACGCCCGTGGCAATTTTGACGGGTGTGGTCCCAGCTATTGTAGTGCTGGCACGTACATTTAAAGTGCCCGACATGGTATCGCCTGTCTTAAGTACGTTAAGGGATGCGGCTCCCGTTAACATTCCGGTAATGGTACCTGCAGTAAAGTTCCCCGAACTGTCTCTTCGAACAATGGTATTAGCTAAATTTGTGTTTGTCGTTGTCGTCCAGGTTGGAGTACTTACGGCCCCTGAAGTGAGAGCTTGACCAGAAGTTCCCGCTGCAGAAGTAACTAAAGTCGACCCATTACCGTAGACAATTCCTCCGTTGGTGTTTGTTAGTCCTACCAAATATTCTAATTCTGTTTTTGTAGTTGGCGAAACAGCGACTGTTCCAATGCCATCTGAAATCAAAGCTCTACTTGCCGCCAAGAAGCCAGCATAAGCCATACTCAAGGCTTCTCGACGGGTGCCACTTAGGTCTGTGAAATAAAGGGCCGTCCCGTCAAATTCTATAGCACCAATTTCAGCTGTATCGAGAAACTGGCCAACAGCAATTTTCAATGGTGCCGTTCCCGCTAATGTTGTTCCTGATCTCGTCAACAAAGTACCTGTCATGGTATCGCCAGATCTTAAAACGTTAAGGGATCCAGCTCCGACTAAATAACCTGTAATTGTTCCAGCAGTGAAATTCCCCTGGGCGTCACGTTGAACTACAGCACTTGCTGAATTGGAGCTTGTTTCAGTAACCCAACTCAAGCCCGTGGCTTGACTAGAATCGGCAATAATCATTTGGCGGTTTGCACTCACACCGAAGCGAACATTGGATGCTCCCGTAGAAGCGATCAAATCACCTTTAGTTGTCGTAGGTGCCAGAGCATTAAAACCTGTTGTTTGAGTGGCTTTGCCTGTACCACCGTGACCTATAATAACGGGTGGCCCGATATAGCCCGTCGTATCCATCATGGCAGTTCCTTGAACCGAAACTGTGCCGGCTTTATTGATCGCGAATTCTTCAGTGCCGTTGTTTGAAATCGTCACAAGCTTTGCACTTGCACCTGTAAAGGCATTGGAAGTATTAAAATTAAAACCCACCGCGCCAGCTCCGTTAGCCACCGAAGAAGTAACCGTGCCACCTGTCGTTGTGTAACTAGAACTAGAGAAACTTGAAACTCCAGAAATATTATTGGCACCCAGAGCTAAGTTACCCACCATGCTATCCCCATTTCTTGCCAAATATCCTTGGGGAACTTGAGGAGTTACGGTCATTCGAACTCCGGTTTCTTTTGTATAATAGATACTTGTCCCATCAAACTCAATTGCCCCGGTCTCAGGTGTGGCCATCAAAACACCCACTGCAATTTTAATGGGTGCTGTTCCGGCAATTGTTGTAGAAGCCCGACTGACGAGAGTTCCCGCCATGGTGTCGCCAGTTTTTAAGACGTTTAAACTTGCAGCTCCCCTGATTGAACCCGCAATGGTGCCCGTACTGAAGTTGCCAAAACCATCGCGCATGACAATAGTGCCACCAACATTTGCATTTGTAGGCGTTGTCCAAGACGGTGCTCCCACACCACCTGATGTCAAGATTTGACCAGAAGTTCCAGTAATTGATGTGGTGAGTCTCGTTCCGTTTCCGTAAATCATTCCGCCATTAGTTACTGAGACACCTGAAAGGTAACCTACTTCTGTGGCGGTACTTGGTGAAGCGGCAATGTGCCGAGTTCCGTCACTATATAGCCCGCGATTGGCAGCCAAATTCGGTGAGACAAAATTAGTTAAAACAAGGCGAGTTCCTGGACCCGTTGTAAAATAGAGATATGTTCCATCGAATTCTACAACTCCCGCTTCAGGTGTGGCCAGCAAAACACCCGTTGCAATCTTGACTGGGGCAGTGCCTGCGATGGTTGTACTGGCGGAAACATTCAATGTTCCCGTCATTGTATCACCTGTTCTTAAGACGTCTAAGCTAGCAGATCCTATTAAGCTTCCTGAAATAGTAGATGTTGAGAAATTTCCAAAACCATCTCTTTGTACAATTGAACTTACAACATTGGCATTAGTCGCTGTTCTCCATGTAGGTGCGCCTTCGCCACCAGACATAAATATTTGGCCGTTTGTTCCCGCGCCCAAATTGAGTAGCGTACTCCCGTTGCCATAAATTACTCCACCGTTAGTAGCGGTAACACCAGTGAGATATCCAATTTCAGTAGCCGTTGCTGTACCTGCAGCAAAATTGCCAATGGCATTTGAAACT
>JAHFAE010000029.1:11637-19852 GCA_023250675.1 Oligoflexia bacterium
AGTTAGTAAAATATAAATTGGAACCATCAAACTCCATGGCCCCAGCTTCTGGAGTAGCCATCAAGACACCCGTAGCAAATTTCAATGGAGCTGAGCTTGCTAAAGTTGTAGCACCAGGCAAATTTATTCTTCCTGTGATCACTCCGCCTGCTAATGCCAAATCAAGACTTGAATGACCGGTTATGGTTGATACAATGGTGCTAGCCGTAAAATTTCCTGACCCATCTCTTTGTACAATGCTGCTTGCAATATTAGAATCTGTAGACGTAGTCCAAGTGGGTGCGCCCACACCGCCCGAAGTCAGGATTCGCCCGGTGGTTCCTGTTCCTGCATTTGTTAATCCTGTTCCGTTGCCATAGATCATTCCGCCATTAGTAACCGCTACACCTGATAAATACCCAACTTGGGTTGCCGACGTGGCCGCTGTCGAAGTAATAAAGCCACTGCCGTCTGAGACAATTCCTCTATTTGCCGTAACAGTGGCAACACTATTGATTGGAATCGTAGGACCAATCCAGCCCGTCGTATCGATCATACTGGTACCTTGAACACTGATGGTTCCTGCTTTATTGACTACGAATTTTTCTACGCTGTTGTTTTTCACCGAGAGTAATTTAGCGTTGGCACCAGTCATTGCGTTTGAAGTATTTAAATTGAATGCCTTAACGCCCGCGCCGTCAGCTCTGCTTGAAGCAAAGTTGCCACCGGTCGTAGTTATTGTTGAAGTAGTTAATGAGGTGATACCGGTAATATCGTGGGTACCCATATTAAGGGTACCCGCCATAGAGTCACCACCGCGATCGAGGTAACCACCGGGGATTGCGACTAATATAATATTACGAGTATTTCCGGTGGAAGTGTAATAGAGGAAGGTTCCATCATACTCCATGGCTCCAACTTCAGGAGTTGCCATAAGAACGCCGGAGGGAAGGACAATTGGTGCAGTACCTGCGACGGTTGTTGACGTTCGCATGGTCAGGGTACCCAACATCGTGTCGCCAGCTTTTCTTACGTTGGGGCTACCGTGCCCGACTAAATATCCCGTGATAGTTCCTGCTGCGAAATTGCCTGAGGCGTCTCTTTGCGCAATGGCTCCTGCGATATTTGCATCAGTCGCCGTTGTCCAACCAGGAGCTCCCACAGAACCTGACGTAAGTATTTGCCCCGTGGCTCCAGCAGAAGTATTTCGTATTCCTGTTCCATCTCCATATATGATACTGCCCGCAATAACTCCAAGACCTGTCACATAGCTCAGTTCGGTGGTGGTTGTGGTCGAACTATTTATAACGCCATTGGCATCACTATAAAGAGCACGACTAGAAGTTAAGGCTCCCGGTGCTGTGAGGGCAATAATTCTACGAGAATTATTATCATTGGTAAAAAATAATGTTGTGCCATCAAATTCGATGGCACCAACTTCGGCCGTTGCCATCAATATACCAGTAGAAATATTGAGTGGTGCTGAACCAGATAATGTTGTGCCCGCTGCTAATCTAAGAGTGCCCGTCATCGTATCGCCGACTTTTAGAACGTTAAGGCTAGCGGCTCCATTGACGGAACCCAAAATAGTTCCAATGCTAAAATTTCCAAATCCATCACGCATAACAATGGTACTTGCTTGGTTGGAATCAGTTGGGGTCGTCCAAGACGGGGCTCCAACTCCACCAGAAGTATAAATTTGTCCTGTTGTTCCACTTCCAGAATTCTTAAAGTTAGCACCGTCACCGAAGATCACACCGCCCGAAGTCAAGGGAGTTCCAGTCAAATAACCTACTACTGTAGAAGAGGCTGAACTTGCGGTGTAGCTGCCTGCCGCGTCTGTAACCACGACTCGACTTGGAGTCACTACAAGATTGTCTGAAGTAATCATTAAATGGCGAGAATTGGATTCATCGGTAAAGTAGACATTGGTTCCGTCGTATTCAAAGGCACGTGATTCAGGTGTTGCCATAAGAACACCTTTTGCTATCTTAATCGGCGCTGTTCCGGAGATTGAGGTGGAAGCGGGAAGATTTAACGGCCCGGTCATTGTATCGCCGGCTTTTAAAAGATTTAAGCTCGCTGCTCCGACAAAATTACCTGTGATATTAGAAGCAACAAAGTTTCCATTGGCGTCACGTTGAATGATAGCGCTTGCAGTATTGTTCGAATCAGGAGTTGTCCAACCTGGAGCACCCGCGCCTGTTGAAATGAGAATCTGACCAGAAGCTCCCGGCGTGTTTCCAATAATTCCAGTTCCGTTGCCATATATGATAGCACCTGCAACGGGTGATAGTCCTGAAATGTAGGTTAGCTCCGTGCTTGTAGCAGACGATGCCGTCAAAACACCTGTTCCATTTGATACCAGAACTTTATTTGGGGTAACTGCCGTTATCTGACTGAGCGGAATAAGCGGGCCGATCCAACCTGTAGTGTCGATCATGGCCGTACCTTGAACTGAAATGACTCCATCTTTATTGACGACAAATTTCTCAGTTCCATTGTTTTGCGCTGATAAAAGTTTAGCTGCAGCATTGGCAAAAGCATTGGTGGTGTTAAGCTTGACGGCAATAGCTGCTCCGCCGTCTGCTACAGAACCGGCAATGGCCCCGCCGGTCATTGTTACATCGGTGGCTGTTGTAGCCCCCGCGTTCGTGATATTATGATTGGCCAATAAGAGATTGCCATTCATTGTGTCACCATTTTTTAAAATGAACCCTCCGGGGATCGCGACAGCCATTCCAAATCGCAAGGCACTTGAGTTTGTGAAGTACAGTGTGGCCCCGTCGTACTCGAAGGCACCGGCTTCAGGTGTAGTCATCAAAACCCCTGAAGCTATTTTAAGAGGAGAAGTCCCAGCGGCAGTTGTACTGGCTCGAAGATTGAGAGTCCCCGACATGGTATCGCCGGCTTTAGCGACATAGAGGGCCATGTTTGCCACAGTAACTGCGTTTGCGCCGTCCCAGAATTTGATCGAGTTAGAAGTTGTATTAACCCAAATCACACCTTTTGCTGTTGCGCCCAAAACGTTCAGTGCAAAAACAAGTGTGCCGGCCGTAACCGCATCACCTTCTTGAGCGTCGGTATATTTACCAAGCCCAAATGTACCTGAGGTTGCAAAAGAATTTGAGAAGGTCGCATTTTGAGAAGCATCCAACGACAAGGCAAGAGTGGTGCCGGAATAAAAATTTATCCCGTCGGTCCCTTCAGAGACTTGAATACTTCCTCTGGGGGTGGTGATGCCACTGTAAAACTCAATTTTGTTTGTCCCTGCGCCAGCTGCGGCAGCACTCAAACGAATCGTTGGTGAAACTTTTTCGATGTCAAAACTCGCCAACGGAGTTGCCGTGCCGATTCCGACGGCACTCGAAGTGCTGTACGCATAAATATTTAGAGGAGTAACGATATCCCCTGTAGAGGTGTTCGTGCCGTCTCGTCTCAAGTAAGTTGTGTTGTGAGTATGGAGGGTACTTGCGTCTCCGCCGCCCACCAAAATTTCTGCATTGGCTTGACTGACACTGTTGATGTTTAAAACAAAGTCTGTGGTGACTTTGCCTTCTAAGAATTTTGAGAAAATGGCAAAGGGTGCGGCGGCCAAATACTGGCGCTGAATCATGGTGACACCGTCCACCACAAATTCCACCAGTCTGCCGTCGTTTAATGCCGGCGTGTAAGTTCCGGCGCAAGAATCGCTGAGCGGAACGGCGATGTCGTTATTGAAAACGTCCTCGAAATTATTAATGGGTCCCGTTGAATTGGCAGAAGTACCAAGGAGTACTGAAAACAATCCGTACTTGTCAGTGGTGACAACTTGCGTGTCCTCGTAGATATAGCAGAGCCCTGCCGGTGAATAAATTCTAAAATTTATTGTGAGGGGTACTGCATTCAAATCCGTAGAGGGGATAGCAGTATTTGTAACATGACCACTGAAAGGCAATAGAAATGGCACGCTATTAGACGCGCGGGCTTTAGAGATCGCGGTCAATACAAAAATCAGTGTGAGAAAAAACTTACAGAGATTTTTTAGCATGGCGCACTTTCACACATGCACGAAAAAAACCTCTGTGCCCAACTGACAAAGTTGAAATTGCTGAAGCAAATTGTAGTTATAACAATTTTCCTCTCGTTACTATTTTCCGGGCACAAGCCAGTGCCCCTAGATGATCCTTCGGGTAAAACTTCGGTGAACTTTACGAGACCTGCTTTTATTTAAATTTAGTAAAATCAAGTGATTGAACCAAAATTGACAACGCGGACTACTCAATGCGGCAATACCATCTAGACTTTCATGACCTAACGCGATTAGTAGTTTTCTGGGCTCTCATTATTTTGAAAATGCAAATTACAAAATTTCAGGAAACTAGACATTCACCCGTGTTGCAAAAACCCTTCAGAAGGCGTCGTGGTCCTAACGCACCGACGAGGATTCCTGGTAAAAAAATTTATGCTTACGTGTGTCATGGCGGGGAAAATAAATCTGAGTTGAGTCTTTTTAAAAGTATTTATTCAAAATGATTTTAAATTCTGAATCGTCACGACTTGGAACACTCGAATGAAGCAAATAAAAACTCTCGAGCCTGAGTTCCCATTCTTGATTGAAAGAATAGCTTTGATCAACACGAAAAGCATAAAATTTTTCTTGTCTATCTGATTGAAAAAGATCCCAAACGACGTTTGAAGACATTCGTAATTTATACTTTATCCATGGACTTAAAATCATTGCAATTTCGGCTTGAGGACCCAATCTATACCCATTTTTAAAACTTTCACTTACCTCTAGTTGCCCCCCGAAAAGAATATAAGCAATATTAGCCTCAGAAACTAAATTAGTCGCCAAACCCAAAGCCCCGTCGCCATGGGCCACATGGCAATTTAAACAAGAATAATCCTTTGGATTTTCTAACTTTAGATCAGCCTTCCAAGAAAAATGCTTTTCAAGAAGACTCAATGGAGATAGATTCGTGATTGATAAAAGTTGTAACCGTTCTAGCTCCAACGACTTCTCTTGGGAATAATATCTGAGAACCAAACCGGGAAATTCAATAGCCGTGAACGGGGTGAATCCCAAATCACTATTTAGAATATCATGATAAGCAAATCTAAATCCCAGTTCTTCAAACCGGTTGCTTTGGCCCTGGCCACCGTGAAATTCATTGAATCCAGCACCTAACGCTAATCTATTAGAATGATGGCTCAAGTCAGGCCTTGTCATTTCTGAAATAGGCACTAATCGTCTTGATTCTTGATTAGAAATCAGGCTGCGCCTGAGAAGACTTGAACCCAAAATCGATTTACCTTCTTCGCTGAGGTGGCCCTCGTTTTTTTGCTTTTCGTAGGTTTCAAAAGTCACAACCGAATCGAGCACACTGGCTGAATCTTGCGCTGTAGGTTCACGCATACCCTGGGAAATGTCCTTGAATCGTCCCTTTTCGTCGTCTGTTAAAGAGTCATAAAGTTGAAACATTTTTTTTCTTAACGAAGGCCTAAATTTAATATTTAAAACCGCACCTTGGGACTGCACAACTCGCTTGACAGTTTCCGCCGGGATCACGTGAAAAAATCCAGAAGTGAGGTTCCATTGAGGCTTTGCAACTTCAAGAAGTGCCAAGATTTGAAATGAGCAGTTTTCATCTAGAAAAAAATAGTCAAAGTAGCTGTTATTATCTAGTTCCCAAATATGCCGCAAAAGTCGATTGGTCTCTTCAGAATTTAAGTTGAGATCATATTCCCAAATATCTCTGCTCTCAGAGTTACTGTATTCATTAACTTTCACATAGTAGGGTAAAACAGAAAACTTTCCGGGATATCCCCCCGTGGTTCCTGCCCAAGCAAAATAAAACCCATTATCATTGTCACCGACAACGGCGGCGAAACTGATTCCAAAATCTAAAATATCTTGCTTTTGGTTTTTTACTTTTGACTTTTTATTAATTCTCAAAAATGTATGACCAAACATTGAACCGGGGTTGTGGGGATATGCCGACGAAAAAACCAACGTGGCTGACTGAGCATCAAATTGATTTAAGAACTCATCGAGTTTGGGGCAAAGTTGATCTAAAATATCAAGTCCCAATTCAGTCTTGATGAACCTATATCTTTCTGGAAATGCACACTGGGCCGTTAGGTTTTGTTTACCGTAGAGATTATTTTTTCCAAAAGCTACCAAATCGACTTTGAGTTCTGCAATGGGATCAGTTTTCCCATTGGGAGATAAAAAGAATCCCGAGCCGTCCAGGTCGCTGCGTACTTTTCCAAATAATAAAGAATGACGATAGTGCAAGAGCCGCCACCACGTGGGGGATTGGGCAAGGGATTCAAGTTTCCGGTCTTCTATGGCCAAGGACAGAGGAGAAATTATTAATAAAAAGAAGAGAAAGACAAGGGAAGACCAAATCACAAATTCTACTAATCAAAATCTGGAGTGATTTTCGTGCCGTCTAAGAAATTGAGGATTTCTTTTTGGGAAAGAATCTTTAATACCTTCCATTCTGACGCATTTTCTTTATTAATAAGGGCAATGGCTTCATAGGAAGTCGTCGCATTTTCTCCATCAATGACATTGTCGAAGAGAAGTTGGTAGGTAAGAACCACAATTCCATCTTCTTGGGTATCAATTGTTTTTACGTTAATTTTTCTGAGATTTCCCGTTTGATTTTCGGCCACCATTCTTTCTTGAATGAATTTAGGGAATTCTTCTCGAAGTTCGTCAAGATCGGCTTGGGTGATTCCAGTTTGAGACCTCACTGATAGATGCAAACTGAACCAAAGACCGGCGCCAGCGATAGCCACCATAACGACGATGAGTCTAAGCCAATTCTGCGTAGGTTGTGGATTTTCCATTGGTATGCATTATACACAAATTCAGATTTAAGAAAAAAGAAAAAAACTCCGACGATATACCTTAGGAGAACCATGATATGACTAAATCTAATTCAAAAGGAAAAAAGTTCAAATTTGGCTGGAAAACTGTAACAGGTATTGCAGCGGCAGCCGCCGTCCTTGTAGCCGCCGTATTCACAGGTAAGAAAATCAAACGCAAGAGCGATCAGCAGTAGGCTTTTTTCCTCGAAGCTGAATCGGCCCAAACTGCAATAACGAGCACCAATCCCTTCACGATATATTGCCAAAATGGTTCGATATTGGCCATACTCATGCCATTGTTTAAACTTTCCATGACCAAGGCACCCAATATGGCTCCCGGAATTGTTCCTATACCACCAGAAAGACTTGTCCCCCCAATGACACATGAAGCTATGGCGTCTAACTCAAGAAGTTGACCCGCATCTGGGGATGCGCTGCCTACTCTAGCCGTTAATATGAGCCCTCCGATGCTGGCAAAAAAACCCATAAGTATAAAGACGGTTGTAATCCGAAGTCGATCGTTGATTCCTGACAAAAATGCCGCTTCCCGATTTCCTCCTACGGCGTAAATATGCCGGCCCCACACAGTGTTCCTTGAAATAAAATGCATCATCCCCATGGAAATAAACAAAATGAGAACTGGAAATGGAATACCTTCATACCGAGAAAGTACAGTCATCAATCCAACGACGAAAGCAATAAGACCCATCATTTGAAAACAAAAAGCCAGGGTTGGTAGACTTTCGAATTGTCCCTTTTGTTTGAAATGATTTCTTGTTTGGGTCATCAAAATTATTGAAAGTACGACAACGCAGAAAATCCACCCTGGCACTTTTCCTAGATAACTTGTTCCAACCAAAAGTAGCCAATTATTTTGAATCGAAATAGTGGAATTGCCTGTAATCCACATAGATGCTCCACGAAATACCAACATTCCTCCCAACGTCACTATAAAGGCAGGAACACTTTGGTAACTCACCAGATAACCCTGTATCGCTCCAATAAAAACTCCAACTCCAAGGGCAATAAGAAAAGCTAAACTTGGATCAAAACCTAAATTGGTATTTAACACAGTAATGAGGGCCCCTAAAAAACAAACAACTGATCCAACAGATAAATCAATTTGGCCCGAAACGATAATAATCACCATTCCAACAGACAAAATTCCTGTCACCGACATTTGACGTAATAAATTAGAAACGTTTCTGGGTTCTAAATAGGCACCCGAGGTCAAATACTGAAAAATACTCACAATGGCCAAGAGCGCACCCACCATGCTATAGGTTCTAAGTGCCTTCAAACAAAAACCTCTCCAAGGGCTGATGCTAATATTTTTTCTTGTGTGGCTTCATTATTTTTAAATTCACCAGTAATT
>JAHFAE010000029.1:19862-29773 GCA_023250675.1 Oligoflexia bacterium
TTGCCCTTACTCATAACTAAAACTCTGTGGGACAAGCCTAAAATTTCGGGAAGTTCGGATGATACCAAAACAATGGACATCCCTTTTACCGCAAGATCATTCAATATCTGGTAAATTTCTTTTTTAGCCCCCATATCAATTCCTCGGGTAGGTTCATCTAGAAGTAGAATTTTGGGATTGGTCAATAGCCATTTTGCCAATACTACCTTTTGTTGATTGCCTCCACTGAGTTGTTTGACTTTCGAATCTATACTTTTTGATTTAATGGATAAAATCTTGCTCTCCTGGTTCACAGTTTTGACAATGCAATGGGGTTGAATAAGACCGTATTTTGTAAACTGATTTAAAGACGCCAATGTCATATTTTCAAAAATATCTTGGTCAAGAATCACGCCAAATCTCTTTCTATCTTCTGTGAGAAGAGCCAAACCGGCATTGAGCGCATCCTGGGGTGATTTCATAAGATAGCGTTTTCCATCAATACTAATACTTCCACTCACTTTGAAATTTTCCATGGCACCAAAGAGTGTCATAAGAAGCTCGGTGCGTCCCGCCCCTACCAGTCCTGAAAATCCAAGAATTTCGCCCCGATGTAAGTCAAATGAAATATTTTCTAACTTGCCCGGCACGCAGAGATTTCTCACGGTCATCACTGTTTCGGCAAAACATTGATTTTTTAATGGGTAAAAATCCCCCAACTCTCTACCAACCATTTCTGAAATAATTTTTTTTTGATTTGTATCGCTTTTACGAGATGTTGAAATGATTTTTCCATCTCTTAAGACGGTTATGCGATCTGATATGTCCATGACTTCATCTAGTTTATGAGAAATCAAAACACACCCCACACCTTGCTTTCGTAAACTTAATAGAATTTTTTTTAACAATTCCACTTCACAGGAAGTAAGTGCTGAAGTCGGCTCATCTAAAATGAGAAAACGAGGATGATGACTTAGCGCTTTAGCAATTTCAACTTGCTGTTGTTGACCAATACCGAGACTCTTAACCTGTGTTCGAGGGTCAACTTCAAGTCCCACTGTGCTCATCAATTTCAAGGCTTTCGAATAGAGCTCATCCCACTTTATGACTCCTAGTCGTGATGGCTCCCTGCCAATGAAAATATTTTCACCAATGGAGAGGTCGGGAATGAGAGACAATTCCTGATGAACTATCGCTATACCTGCGCGTTCACTCTCCCGAATATTATTGAAATTTTGAATTACATCATTGATAAAAATTTGGCCCGAAAATTGGTCTTTCGCCAATGCCCCTGACATAATCTTCATGAGAGTTGACTTGCCGGCACCATTTTCTCCGCAGATAGAATGTATTTCGCCGGGTTCTACAGAAAAACTTACTTGGTCAAGAGCTTTTACGCCGGGAAACTCTTTGGAGATTTTGTGCATGAGCAATGAAACTTGGGACATCTATTTTATTTGGGATGCCAAATTCTTATAGACGGCATCTTTGATTTGATAACCATCTCTGATGACAGTCTCATCTAAATTCGACTTGTCAACTGCAATGGCTTTTATCAATACGGAAGGAATTTGAGATTTCCCATTATTGACAGATTGAGTAGAGATTATTTTTTCGCCTTTAGCAAGAGCCACTGCCACTTCTGCAGCTCTTTGCGCCAGAAGTTTTATTGGTTTGTAGATGGTCATGGTCTGAGAGCCTTCTACAATTCTCTGACAGGCGGCCAAATCTGCGTCTTGCCCTGAAACTAAAACTTTACCTTCCAGATTTTGCTGTTTTAGCGCTGAAATAGCTCCTCCTGCTGTTCCGTCATTAGACGCCACAATAGCTTGAATATTATTTCCGGTGCGACTTAGAGCATTTTCAGTGTGTTTAAGTGCTTCGGTGGGTTGCCAATCTCGTGCCCAAGGGTCAGCAACAATCTTGATTATCCCTTTTTCCACAGCGGGCTTTAAAACCGCCATTTGCCCATCACGATAAAGTTTTGCGTTATGGTCAGTGGGCGCTCCACCAATTAATAAATAGTTTCCCGACTTCGCTCGATTAAGAAGATACCCGGCCTGCATTCTTCCAATCTCAAAATTATCAAAAGACATATAGAGATCTACATCGGAATTTTCAATGAGCCTGTCATAGGCAATAACTTTCTTACCGGCCTTGTGAGCTGCTTCAACAATTGAGCCTGCACTTACTCCGTTATGGGGTACTACGACCAAAACATCGATATTTTGACTTAATAGATTTTCAGCTTGATTGTACTGGATAGCATCATTGTTATTTGCCGCCTGAACTAGAACTTCGGCCCCCAACTCCTTAGCACGAGCTACGAACATATCCCGGTCTCTTTGCCAGCGCTCTTCTTTAAGGGTGTCCAGGGAAAGGCCAATGCGTATCTTCTTTTCTACCCCATGTCCCGGAATAGCCATGAAAATGAACAACGAAATAACCGAGTAAAAATGCAGAAGCTTTGTCACGACGTGTAGATATTATGGTTAGAGTATTAATTCAAGGACCAATTTGGGTCAATTTGGGCTTAGAAATCGCCTCACTAAACAGCTCTAATGGTGCAAACGAGCATTCTAAATTCTAGACGTAATCGCCCTTCTTTATCTTTTCTACCAGAATTTTTTCGGGCATTATGGGGTCTCGAGGATTAACGGTAAAATAGGCTTGTTGTTCACAACGTCTCTTAAATTTCAAGAGCCATTTCAAAATCTCAGATAAATCTTTATTTCGTTTGTCTCTAAAAAAGGGATCATTTTTTAGTGCGTCGTCGGCCTTTTTTAAGGCACGCACTTCTTGAATATCATTTTCTTTTACCGGATAATCATTGAGTTCATATTTTTTAATATCTTCAGGCAACACGCCTAGAAACCTCACCTCGGGTGCCGAAAAGTCAGAATTTCTAATTAGGCTAGCCGCAGACCCGGCTTTAAGAGTTCGAAAAATATTTTGCATGGTGTAGGCATCCAAATCTCCAAAAAAATAAATGGGAACTTTCAACTCGTCTGAAATAAGTCGACACCAACCTCTGACAGCATTGCTGGGCACACCTTGAGCGCCCATAAGTATAGCGTTATTCCGTTTGCAAAATCCATTGGCGACCAATGTATTGGCCGTACCCTCTGATTCAACGACGAGGCAGTAATCGATTTTCTTTTTTGCCTTAAGTCTTAAGCTCTGAGGTCTGTTCTTGGGTTGAAAGGGGCTAGTTCCTAAAGTGCTGAGGTCAACAACCGCTTTTTCACCATCAGTCAATGTTTCTGTTACGACGAGTTGCTGAGAATAGGTTTGGCCCCCTCGATCGTTAGCATAACAATTTAATTCTTCGCGGTAGCACTCTAAAATTTCGCAAATGAAATCGATGATAGAGTCACTCTCATCTTGGCTGGCAAAATCTAAGGGTCTAAGATGGGGATTATGTTTTATTTCGCCCTTGCTAATGTAATACAATTCTCTCTTCGTATTAACTGCGCCTGTCTCTATGTTTCTTAACAGAATTTCTAACATGAAAATGGCGCGGGACATCTTTTGAACCGAAGACACATTGAGTTCCGTACGAACCTTTTTTGAGCCAGGAGTTAAAAATCCAACTTTAAAGTCGTATTTACTATTATCGAGAGAGCACTTAGTGGCCTCTAAAATAGGCCTGCGTGCATTTTCTAAGTCTTTGAGAAGTTTATTGCAGAGTTCTTTAGAGAGTTTCGGAATTTCTTCATCTTTAGACAGAGCCATTTTTATTTTCCTTTGGATTTGCCTATGGCGGCTTTTTTCTTGGATTTCTCCTTGGGTGCTTTCTCTTTGGTGATCCTAGCTTTGGTTTTCTTCCCTTTGGCTGCCCCCTCGTTTAACTCCTTAGCAGCCTTGGGTTCCTTCATTTTGGATTCTTTAGTTTTCCCTTTTTCAATAGCCTTATCTTTTGGAGTTTCGGTTTCAGAAGAACTCTCGTCTGCTATATTCGGGAGAGCTTCACCCTTAGTCTTCTTGCTTTCTTTTGTTTTAGGGGCAGGATCTTCTTCAACTTTAGTTGGTGCAGCTTCTTCTGCGACATTTGTTGTTTTGCCTTTTTTTGCTTTTTTCTTATCTTTTGATTTTACAAATTTTACTGTTTCAATATTTTCTTGTTGAGCTTTTTCAGATTCTAATCCTTCAGAACTGTCTGCACTATTTTCATTAACTTCTTCCTCAACTGCTTTTTTGTTTCTTTTATTAGCCTTCTTGTCAGTCTTGGTTCCGCTAGCCCCATGAGCTCCTTTGCCAGCCTTGGTTTTGCCACCTTTATTAGCGCCTTCGTCAGCTTTTGTTTTGTTTCTAGAATCAGTTTTTTCTTCAGATTTCGAAGCGTCATCAGGTTTGGCCTTTTCATCTGGTGGAAGAAGTTCATCGGCTTTCTCGGCCTTCGCTGCGTTAGTTCCCTTTGCCGCTTTACCTTTGCCCTTACCTTTTACCTTTCCTTTCTTTTCGGATTTTGCATCGCCATCTGAAGTCGCAGCTTCGACGCCTTCTGCTTGCTTTGGGCTAGATTTTTCTGCAGTTTCCCCACCCTCTTCGCCTGGTTCACTTTCAGGACCAGGAATTAATCCTAGAATTTGATTTTGTTTTGCAGCAAGTACTTGTTTGCCCTCAACTGCTTCGGCCAATTGTTTTTCGGCTGCTCGGCTATCGCGACCCAAAAGTTTCATAAGGCCGTCTTCGGCCTTTTTCTTCCTTGCAGCCGGCGCCTCAAGGATTCTGCATAGGCCATCCACTAAAATGGGGCCGAACTGCTCGATGTGACGAAGTTTTTCTTCAAGATCATTGGCTCGGTTTTCGGCCTTTATATGTCGAGAAAGTTTCTGGCCTGCTTGAATTAATGCCAATCTAAGCTCATCTACTAACTCATCAGAAGCATCAACTGTTTCTTTGGAAGCATTTTTAAACTTGATGAAAGGTGAGACTAAACTTACAGCGATGACATAGGGCCCTAGGGGGATACTGTCCTTTGGTTGCACGAGCCCGTATGTTCTCCAATTTACCGATTCAATGGCTTTAACTATAGCGCAAGCAGATTTATCGAATTGTAATGGGACTCGATTGGCAAAACGCAATACTGAAACAGACGATTCTGATTCTTCTACTTTTCTCTGTTGAAGACGAGCCACGGCTACTTCAACAGAGACGGGTTTGAAGTCACAAATGGTTGGTTTTCTCGTAACCACACTGAAAAAATCCACGGCTCCTAATCGCAAAATACTTTTTGAAAGAGCTTCTTCACCAATTGTTAGTACAGATTTTGTACTCGGGGCCATCAATTGAACTTTTTGTATGGTTTGGTAAAGATCTTTAAATCCTGTCTCAGGAAGCTTGTCCACCGAAGCTGATAAGACGGACTTTTTCACTCCTGCCTTTACCAGTTCTTTTAATGTGCCTTCGTGTACTCGAGAGAATCCTTTTTTCATCCATTCCCCAACGCTCACCCGTCCGAACAAATGGGAGTGAGCGATGAATTCACCCAACTTCATAGTATGGGGATGAGGAGAGGTGGCCTCAGGAATCTCGGGGACTTCTTTTGATACTCTTTCAATGGTGACCCACTCTTGGTCCAAAAGTTTGTAGTGCAAAGTGAGGTGAGGATTAACGAGCGTAGTACCGGTAAGATAAGTTTGAAGTCCCCCTTCACCACCTACTTGGGCTCGACCGTCAACGAGAAACTCGACAGATACACCGTGGGGTTTATCCCACTTGATGGTCTGCTTATTTTTCATGACCCCTTTATTATGTTTAATATCCACTTCAACCGTGGCTGTAATGGCCATTCTCATTTTCTTTGTTTTACTAATGACCTTAACGCCCTTGGCGCTGGTCATTTGGGCCCAAGTTGTAGCCGCAGAAATACCGATCCCTTGTTGACCGCGGGAGCAGCGACCCCGGCCAAATTTCGAAGAAGCTAAATATTCGCCAAAAACTTTGACTAGATCCTCCGCCTCTAAACCAGGCCCGTTGTCTTCAACTATTACTTTTATTTGATCTGAATTTTTAAGCCCTCCGGCACCCACCTTTTCGACGGTAACTCGAATCTCGGGCAAAATACTGTCCTCTTCGCAAGCATCTAAAGAATTATCTACGGACTCTTTTAATGTTGTGAGAATTGCTTTTGTCTGCGAAGAAAAACCGACTTGTTGAAGATTTTTAGCAAAATATTCTGCCGTACTACTCGAAGTTATTGCGCGTGTTGCCATTCAGTTGCCTTTTATTTTTTCTAAGCTTAATTGATCTGGGGTGGTTTTAGCAACCGCGAGTTTTGATACTACGCATTATTGAATGCAACCCAGAGGAACAGACACAGTTTGTCCATCCACATAGGCTACGAGACTTGCCGGCATTCGACCGTTTTGAAGGCTTTGCTTTTTATTTATAGTGAGTGTCAGGTTATTGTCTTTGTATACATCACCACTCGCTTTGGACTCACTGAGTTTGACTTGCTTTGGCTCTCCGATGATTTCTTTTCGAATCTTACCTGCGTTGCGATGGCGAAAGAGTGTCAACGAAAACTCATGGGATAACCCCCCTGACTCAACGGTGACATCAATGGCTCCATCCATACCGATGCGACGATCTTTGCAGACTGCCGTTACCTGTCGTCGATTAGCGACCATAGCCGCAACAGTGCTTGCCATGATCAGAGCGATCAAAACAAAAATAAACCAATTGTTTTTCGTCATGTGATCCAGTCTTTCATCTAGGTGTCCTTCTAATAGAATAATGGTTTTTTTGGAACGGCGCAAATCAACGTAACTGGCTGAATTTACATAACTTATTTATGTCGTCTAAATGGCGAATTCCCAATTAGTTGAATTAAGGAATGATTTCGGAGAGCACTAAAAATAACTATATTTTTAAGGGTGTACACAAGTGCGACAATCTTCGAAGATTTCGACACACTTAAACTAAAGCGGCTACACCATAACCATTAACAATGAGTTTTCTCAGACAAAACAGGTTTTTTGGGAAACTTAGATTTTCTAAAATCTATAAATTCGGGAACCTGATTTCAAAACCGTATTGATACAGTGGCTGCCTTTGAACTATATTTCATCCCACTAAATGATTTTTCCATGGCATATCCAAAGGTCATTGAACCCCTAACATAGCCGATTTTTAGAACCCCATCTACCGACCGCTCAGTCGTTTTAGTTAGAGAATCAGTTTGAATGCCTTCTAAGATCGAATGAAAGCGCCAATTAACTCCCGTAGAAATCGCCAATTTTTCCGCGATCGTCACAGGAACATAAGCCCCTATAGCGACGCTTCCCGAAGAATACTTAATGTACGTGTCTCTGGAATAAACGGTTCCCTTCATGGGGACTACATAGCAAACTTCATAGGGCGAATAACTACATTGGTTGCACATTGAACCATCTGTAAAAGTTTGCCCTAAATAGTAACAAGGATTCACCGCTTGGTTTCGAGTGGAATATTCTTGATAGTAAGTGAACTCAGAAACAAAATTTGGAAACACAGGACCTTTTAGAAAAGTTCCATCTACGGCAACGCCGACGTTTTTAAAAATATTCGCTAAAAAATTCTGGGTTTGCTTTTTCGCAAAAGGTTCCCAGCCCAAACCTAAAGCTCCAAAATGCCCTAGGGTATTTAATTGCTGCTGGTCTATTGGATTTTTGTATGGTCCCTCGCTTACCCAAGGAAAACTAAACTCAATCCAAACATTTCCTCTTTCGTCAGCAGCAGGTCCTGAAGCAAAAGAGAAAAGGGAACAAGTCACCACAAACACTGTCACCAGCAAAAGCTTAAACATTTGATTCCTCCAGTAAGACTTAGATTACGGCGCGTTTTAACATCGCGACCAAGCCAAGTCAATTCGGAATCAATTCGAAAAAAAACAGTTCAAGGGAGCACTGATGAGCTCTGAACCTAAAACTCCATCGATTTGAGCAGGTAAGCCTTTGAGCGGAGGACGTGGCCTTTCTGAAATGACCAATTTCACAAATGGATTAATGTAGATATCCCTTCGAATCCCAGAATCAATGTTTGATTCGGTTGCGACTTCAGTCGTTCCCACATCGCCCCAATTGATGCCGTTTCGCTTCAAAATTTTAAGAGCCACGTGATGTTTTAGTCCGCCGGCTTGAACGAAGACTCTAAATGATCCATCCATATAGATTCTCGCGTCCTTGCAATCCATTACTGTTTTCATTCTTTCAATGGCAAGACCCGTCATGGCTGTACCAAGCAAGACGACCGCGGACACCATCACAATCAACCCATGTTTAGCTTTCATATGATTTGCCTTAGTTTTTTAATTACGGGCCATACTTGGCTTAGGAACCTGAAGCTTAGCTTGCTTGCTATGAAGTTCTGACTTCAGTTTAGATCGGGCCGCTACGACTTTCTTAAGATGTGCCTTTTCATTTTGCACTTTCTTGTTTTGGGCCACGATTTGCTTTTGTACGCTTAGGGCTTTTCGGCTCAAGGACTTGATTTCAGAATTCACAACGACAATTCTAACCCTCGTGTCTTCTTGTTTTCGATGCAAGTCTTCTCTCTTAGCTTGCAACTGACTTACCTTCTCTCTCAACTTAGCCATTTTCTTTGTCTGTTTGGTAGATAGATCCTGAGACTTAGAAAGGGCCCTGGCGGCAGCACTCGCTCGTTTTCTTTCGGCATTCAGTTTAGTTGATTCACTCTTAATAGCCTTGTTTAATCGATTGAGTTTCGCCTGAACTTTTTGGTTAGCCTTCACCGCTTGTTTATATTCTTTTTCGCTTTTCTTAATTTGATTTTGCGTAAACTTTTCATCTATCATTTTTTGTTGATAGTCTTGGTTGGCAAAATGGTTGTCTAAAGTCGCCTCCGTTATTTCTTCTGGCGATTGCGCCCATACACTTAAGCTTGAAAAGCCCAGCAACATTATTATTATCACTATTAGATTCTTCATTTTCCTACCCTCTTTTTATTAGTTTGATCCAAGATTCTAGGAGGCAATTTCAATGCCGATTCAGTCTACCTCGCCCTTGGTTTTGGGTATCAGTGATAATGAAGAACTTATACGATGGTGACGTAGAATGTCGTTTTTTTGAATTTTTGCGAGACCACAAATGGCAACTCTAAGGGGTGATCTCACTCCTATCCAGTTTGAAGGCAGTATGCAATTCTTGAGCTGCCGTTGCCAAGTTCCTCGAATCTATTACGGCACTGACTTTAATTTCTGAGGTTGTAACAAGATGAATTGGTATTTCTGACCGAGCCAGCGTTCTAAAAAATGTAGCCGCAACACCTGGATGATTTCGCATCCCGACACCAACAATACTAATCTTAGAGAGATCATCCATCACTTCTGACTTGATTTTTGAACCGAAGATTTTTGAAATAATCGCTAAAGAATCTTTCACATCGTCTTTTGAAATTGAAAATGCAAGTCTTTGACCTTCAGAACTTCTACTTTGCGTAATGATGTCAACGACGATATTGCTTTGGGCCAATGCTTCAAAGAGTTGAGCCAAAGCTCCTGTCCCCTCAGGTAATGGGAATAATTTGATTACCGATGTTGAAACATCGTGAGTTAGACTTGAAACCAATGGATTTTCCATAATTTCTCCTTCAGGTACTACCCAAGTTCCCTCGCGATCTTCAAATGTCGTTCGCACGTGAACGCGAAGATTATATTTTGCTGCCATCTCCACACTTCGGATATGGAGAACCTTTGATCCCATGGAAGCCATTTCAATCATCTCTTCAAACGAGAGCCGCGAAATTTCGCGAGCCTTGGGGACAAGACGAGGATCAGCTGTACAAATAGCAGGAACGTCCGTAAAAATCTCACATTCTGTTAAGCCTAAGGCCACAGCTATAGCCACACCGGTCGTGTCAGATCCTCCGCGCCCTAGGGTAGTAATATTATCAAATTCATCGACCCCTTGAAAACCCGCCACCACCGG
>JAHFAE010000124.1 GCA_023250675.1 Oligoflexia bacterium
AAATAATTTCAAAACCCCTCCAGGCGGACTTGAAATCTTAAGTGCTCGTACCGGTGGCTGTGCGCCTGTGTCTACACTGTCAAAAGTACTTTTCAACGATCTTAAAGCCGCGATCATATTGTCCCGTCCTGCCAACTTTGCGCCGCCTTTATCTGCTCGAAATTCTCTATAGCGAGAAAACCAAGCTACAACCATTGATCCTAAAATCATGAAAATAATTTCCAGAACCCATTGAATCGCATAAAAAGAAAACGAAGAGCTACTTCGATTTTCATTGTCGCGACGACCGGCCGAAGCGAGAGCAAATGCAATTGCTCGGGCAAGGAACATAACAAACGCGTTCACAACACCCTGCACAAGGGTCATGGTGACCATATCACCATTTGAAATATGTGTGATTTCGTGACCTAAGACACCTCTCAGCTCGTCTCTCTGCATTCGACTTAAAAGACCAGTGGAGACAGCAACAAGTGAGCGCGACTTCGTCGGACCGGTGGCAAAAGCATTAACCTCAGGTGATTCATAAACTCCAACTTCTGGCATTGCGGGCAAATTTGCTGCGCGGGCTAAACTATGTACGGTTACAACAAGTTCTCTGTAACTTGGATTAGGGTCTTGGGGTGAAATAACTTGAACACCCATCATCCACTTTGCCATGACCCGCGAAAGTGCAAGAGAAATGAATGCGCCGCCCATACCCCACACAAGGCAAAATATCATGAGGGAGTTATAGTCGATTCCATACTGGTTGATGTAGGGGCCCACACCAAGCACATTTAAAATAAATGAGATGGTGACCATAACCAAAATGTTCACCGCAAGTAATAAGCCGATTCTTTTTAACCAATTCATAAATACCTCCGTGATACCTTTATCGAATTTGTATTCTACCAAATTGCAAATTTAATACAACTTGTAAGCTATAGTTAGCGAACAACCCAAAGTTTCATTGCAACTGTCGATTCTTTGGACATATTGAATCGTGGGCACATATTTTGCTTCTCGTTAGTTTAAATTGAGGCACTTTTCCAGTGAACTCGGGGTATTGTTTTCTGATTATAGAGATTTTTGCTTACAAACATTAATCCTTAAAAATATTAAGAAACCTCGATTTGCTGTGTTGGGTGACCCCCTCCGAGTGAATTTGTTAATTCTCGCTACGGGCGCGAATGCTGGCCAAATTCAATCTTGCTGATTCAAGTTTTGGATCCAATTGCACGGCTCTATTAAATTCGGTCAATGCTTTGTCGTAAGCTCTGAGGTGATAGTACCCAACGCCAAGGTTATTGTGGCCATCAGCATAGGAGTCATTGAGTTCTACTACTTTCTTAAATTCCTCAGTGCCTTCCCGCCACATATTCATTTCAAAGTAAGTCACACCAAGATTGTAGTAAGCTAAATAGTTATTTGGAATCTTTTGAATCATTCTATTAAATATTTCAATAGAAGCTTGGTAATGACCCATCATTCGACTTATTTGGCCCATACAAAAAAGTGAAACAAAATTTCTGGGATTAAGCTCGTACGCACGCTTACAATTGTCAAAGGCCTCTGGATATTTTTTTATCGAGCCATAATAATTTCCCAATTCACCATAGGCAGCATCGTAATTTGGTTTGATTTGAAGTGCTTGAAGCATAAACTTCTCACCTGCGGCACCGTTGCCAGCATTAGCTAACAATATTCCTTTGTTCAAAAGACCAGAATGTGAAAGGGGATATTTGTTTACCACGTCTCCCCAAAGACTATCATCACTTGCCCATACAAAAGTTCTCTCGTGGGCTACAAACCCCAGTGCTACGGCAAATGTAACCATTATGAGTTGTGTGGCAGATTTCTTGAATACACTTAAAACACAAAATGCAATGGCTACAAAGAGTCCGATTCCGGGTACATAAAAATATCGATCACTGAAAGGGCTTGAATTGTCAAAGGGGACGATTTGTAAGACGGGAACTAGGGTGATTAAAAAGAAAATGAGACCAAAGAATATTTCTCTTTTATACAAAGAATGCGATGCAATCCAAATTGTGCATACGACAATAAAAACTGCCGATGCGATAAGAGGCCAGGCCGGTGGCCCCATAATTGCGTCATAGGTAATGCTTAATTTAGAAGGATAAACGGAGTTGGACAAATAAAAAACAAGAGACCAAATCGGATTTAACCATGATCCAGATTCTATTGTGACAGATTCATGAAGTGTGATTTGAATTGCGGCGGCCAGAGCAGACAATCCCAAATAGGGCCTTTTATTTTTAATAATTTTTGAAGTGATTTTCCCACTTCTCAACCAGTCTGTCGCCAGAAGTACAAAAGGCAACGATACAGCCATAAATTTGGAAAAAAGAGCCAACAAAAAAGCTAATACAGATAGCCTGAGCCAATACTTTTTAGTTTCGCTTTTGAGATAGAATATTATGGCGAGAAGATAGAAAAATGTAAAAAGAACGTCTTTTCTCTCAGTAACCCAAGCGACGGACTCGACTCTTAAAGGGTGAGCTGCAAAAACCGCAGACATAAGAAAGGCAATTAACCAGTTCTTTTCAAGGTCAAAAAGTTTTCTAAGCAAAATGTAAACCAAAAACGAGTTTAATATATGGAGGATTACATTATTTAAATGAAACACAAATGGACTAAGGCCAAAGAAAAAATTTTCTAACGAAAAACTTAAAAGGGTAACGGGAATGTAATCTCTCGCCACCACAGAGGTTAATAAAGTTTTGATTTGAAAGTTTTGTACAAAATTATTATTAAGTAAGATTTCAGGGTCGTCGTAACTGACAAATCCAAAATGGAGAGTTGGAAAATAGATTAGAAAAATGAACGCGGCTAGAGATAAGATAACCAAATACGTCCTATGAACCTGGGCTGGAATCCGTTCCATATATTACTATCGGATTTAGAACCATACTTCTATCGAGACCAAAGTCCGTAATTAAGCCAGCTTCGCTTTATTCATGAACTGGGGCGTGAAAAGTTTCTTTGATCATATTGGCAAGAAATGAAGAGGCTCCACAGTCTGTGCTTCGGCGGCAAAATTTTTAGCGATGATCGGCCCCAAAAGAGAATCGCTCTTTTCATCACGAATTTCTATGAAATGTCCCAATTAAATAGCAATAATGGCCTGATGATTAGAAATCTCAAACTTTGGTTAAGAGTTGAGTTCTATACCCTATGCGCATCTCTAGGCCTGATGCTAATTAATTTTGGGCCTCGAATTTGGGGCGCAGACGTTATCGGTAATGACTATCCCTATTTAGTCTACGAAGCAGTCATCTACCGATTTTACACAAATATGGGTATTGAACCTTTATGGTATCCTCATGTTTCAGGCGGAGCTCCATTCTCAGGACTAAGTGGAGCTCAAATTTATCATTTGCCCGCCTGGTTGCTTTCACTGATGCCTGGTTATTGGACGGGCAATCCCCTTACACTATTCATTGCCAAAACTGCGTTTATATTTTGGATAGGACACTTAGCCTTTTATTTTTTCTTAAATAAAGAATTTCAAATGCCAAGATGGCCAGCATTTTTAATATCTGCTTTGGTCATTTACAATTTGAGAAGTCTGGATTCAGCTCGATTTGCAAGTTACTTGGATTCATGGATTTATTTTTCAATTTTCTTGATTTTTCTTTATCGCGTTTTGATCCACGGGCGTGGAACTATATTCTTAGTAGTTTCTTTGTATTTATTTATCTCTAGCGGATACTCTCCTATGGTAATTTACGGATTTACCGGAGCCCTTTTATTAACAGTGATTCTTTTGTACAAAAATGCAAACCATTTAAATCTTTTAAAAGCTGTAGGCGCAAGTTTATTGGGCCTAACCATTTCGAGTCCCGTGATTGCCCTCACTATCGAAGCGGCAAAGACTAACCACGCGCGCATCGCATCGCCAAATTTGGAATGGTCAAACCAAAGTGCTATGACTTACAAAAACTTGCTGGCCGGTCTTTTTTCTCCGTGGGTCGCCGATGTTCAATCAGGCTTCGGTGGGTCCAGCGCCTTGAGCGTTTTATTGCTCGTGTTTTTCGCACAGGGATTTTTTTATCGTAAATTTAGAATTTGGATATTTTCAGCAATAGGAGCATGTTTTTTTCTTTACGCCTTTGGAGAAGCGGGCGGACTATTCACGCTGTTCTATAAATTTATTCCAGCTTTTCAATGGATCAGAGTTCCGGGCCGTTTCTTAAATGTTGGTTTAACAATGATTACGATATTTTGTGGAATGATTTGGATTAAATACAAAAATGATCCACAGTTCTTAATAAAACTAAGACGGTGTTCTTCGATTGTCTTAAGCATTAATCTCGTTATTTTAATCTATGTCTTATTTAATCATTCAATTTTCGCCGACGGTGAAAATCAGCCGCAAAATTTAAGACCTATTTGGCAAAATGGTTTAGCGTTAGTATGGATTGGGGCGGGGTTGGCTTTTACAGCAGCTGCCAGTTATTTTTTACATTCGAAAAAATTTCGTAGATTGAGCCTAACAACCATCGTTGTGACAACGGCACTTCAAATGACGTCAACAATTTGGTTTGGCACCTGGTACTTTCCTAAAAATGAATTACCCAGTAAGTCCGCTCTAACGGATTTTCAAAGAGCCTACCATCTTCCTCTTTTGACGTCCCAACCCCTTATTGCTGAAAAAGATTTGGCTGAAGGCACTTGGGGATTGGCGAGCCTTGAGTATTTTAATTTTCTCAACACTTTAAAAAAAAATGCCGATTGCGTTTTGCCAATTTACCGAAGTGTTCCTTGGACTATTCCGCTGCCTTTTTATTTTACCGACTCGTGGATTTGTGATTTTCGTCAGAATGAGTTGTCACGGTATCGATGCACAGCTGAAATGATGGGAAAAGTGATCGTAGAAGAAAAATCCCAATGCATTAGTAATCCTAACCGAGCCGATCTTACAGTTTTAAACAAGAATAATCGACTAACCAAGCTGGGGCCAGGCAGCGTTGAGCTGGAAGGAGAAATCGATCGGGAATCGGTTTTTGTAACACCTTACCCTTTCTCCAAAGATACTTGGAGGGTTACCATCAACGACCAACCTGCAAGTCCAATAAGGATTTCGGGTGGTTTAGTCGGCGTGATCGCTCAACCGGGCAAAAATAAGATTCATATTGCCTATCATTCACAACTTTTTGAATATTCTAAACTACTTATGATCGTTGGAATTATTGTACTTATTATCGCAATCTACCTGGCGTGGCTTCCTAAGAATACCAAGTACTTGATAGCGGTAGCGCTACTCGTCATATCCATAAAGTTTTGGCCTCTATTTGAACAAGAGGATGGACAGGTATTACTTCATAACGGATATTCAGAACAGCTTAATTATTTTTTAGGACCTTGACTCTTCAAAGTTAGTACTCAAGTTTTTAGGCAGAGAAAGTAGACCCATGAAAAAGTTAAAACAGATTCACACAAATAAAGAACTCCATTGGGTTGGTGATGGATTTCCGGTTAGAAATATTTTTTCTTACAATGAATTCTCAAAAGAACTCTCACCATTTTTAATGATGGACTACGCGGGCCCAACTCGGTTTTCGGCAACAGAAAAGAAGTTAGGTGTTGGTGAACATCCCCACCGAGGGTTTGAAACTGTAACAATAATCTATGATGGAGAAGTTGAACATAGAGACTCTGGCGGGGGTGGAGGGCTAATTCGCAAAGGCGAAGTGCAATGGATGACTGCGGGCTCAGGAGTAGTGCACGAAGAATATCATGGCCATCAATATTCAAAAACCGGTGGCCCATTTGAAATGGTTCAACTCTGGGTCAATCTTCCCCAAAAAGATAAAATGACCAAACCTCGGTATCAAGCGTTGACAAACGATTTGATTCCCGAAATTTCACTTCCCAACGGTGCTGGAGCCGTAAGATTATTTGCCGGCCAGTACGGTTCAAAAAGGGGTCCTGCTCAGACTTTTAGCCCAATGAATTTATGGGATATGCGATTGGTTGCGGGAACTAAAACAAGTTTAGAAATACCGGAAGGTCATACGGCTGCCCTTTTTGTATTAAGTGGAACAATCAATTTGCCATCAGGCGAAAAAGTCGACGATGCCTACATGGCTATTTTTGAAAAAGAAGGTGATAGCCTAGAGTTTGCATCATCATCAGACGCGAAAGTTCTTTTGATGAGTGGCCAGGCCATAGACGAACCTGTTGTTGGGTATGGCCCTTTTGTCATGAACACAAAGGCTGAAATTTCTCAAGCAATTGAAGATTACCAAACCGGGAAAATGGGCCATTTGCATTAGGATTTGTTTGACCAAGAAGAATAGTCATTCTTGACGGTCAAAAAAGTATTATTGAATTATGAATGAAAACTAAACGAAAGGAATTAAAATGAAACTCTATTATTCAGCGGGTTCTTGTTCAACCTCTTGCCATATTGCACTTGAGGAATCAGGTCTTAAATATGAAGCCATCGGGATAGATTGGGACAATGACAAAGATCCAAACGTTGGGTTAGTCAAAAAACTCAATCCCTTGGGTACTCTGCCCGTATTTATCACAGATGAAGGCAAAGTCTTGAATCAAAATGTGGGTATTCATACTTACATTGCTGATAAGGCAAGAGATAAAAATCTTTTACCGCCTGTGGGTACTGATGAACGAGCAGAGGCCTATACTTGGCTCGGTTTTATTAACTCAGATCTTCACAAGAGTTTTGGAATGTTGTTTGCTGCGGATTCAGTTTCAAGCGATCAAGCCGTTAAAGATCAAGTAAAAAAGTACGCAGTTCAAAAAACAAAGGACTATCTTGCTTTCTTAGATGATCGTCTTAAAGGCAAAGATTATTTGTTGGGCAAGACTTTTACAGTTGCTGATGCCTACTGTTTTGTAGTGACCAATTGGGCAAAGTGGGTGGATCTACCCCTTGACCCTTACAAAAATGTTCAGAGTTATCTTGGTCGGGTGTTCGAACGTCCATCAGTTCAAAAGGTATATTAAGAAGAAGATTTATTGTAGTCTC
>JAHFAE010000125.1 GCA_023250675.1 Oligoflexia bacterium
CTCACAGTTGAAACTTCAACAAACACGCCAACCTATCGTTTTTTTGTTGAAGACCGAGCCGGTTCACTCATCATTTTATTACAGCCTGAAGGCGACATAACTACGGCCACTACATTAAAGGGGCAAGTTTGGTTTAGAAATTTCAACACGGCAGCGCCCAATCCACTTTTTTCAGGTTACTACGATGGGTTTGGAAGTTTCTGGCCTTCTAATCCATTTGCATTTTGCTGGTCAGGAGTTATCACCACGGGCCCCTATGACTGCAGAAATTATAATGTAATGCCAGATACAGGAAGTGGAGCAGGTTACACGCTCCTTGGATCAATGACAGGTATAGATAAATCAAAAGCTTTAGGACTTTAGTTTATGGAGAAAATATTTATGAAAAAACTCAAAATGGCAATCTTGGCTCTGGCAGCGATGAACATTATAGCTTGCGGAAACCGAGAGAATAACAACAACCCGGCAGCAACACCTTATAATCCCCAGCCTGGCCAGGTTTGTAACCCTGGTCAAGCATGTACTTTACCTGGTGGGGCACTCGGTGGTGTGGCTCTCTTAAATGGCCCAGCGGTTTCACAGCTCGATAATCAGGGCAGTGGAATGACACTAACTATTGCAGCACAAGGGCCCGCTCAAGGGTCGTTGTACAACGGCAACGTCATTGTCGACGGAACCATTCATTTGGCAGCCGGAGCATGCATGGGTAATCCCGTTTCAGACTTTCACTTTCGAGGTCAAGGCAACTGGATGAGTGGTTACGCAGGTAGCGTTGGTCGGCTCGATGGCCAACTTACAATTGATGGTGGTGGAATTCAAAACGGAGTTCCCGGTGGTCAATCCTTAGTAATCTCTGGTGGACTCATTCACTCAGGACAAGATCCCAATAATCCAACCTTGGCAGGTTTTGTAAATTACCTTGAAGGTTTTGTTACCGTAGGATTTTGCGGAAGGACTTTCGTAGCTCTATGAGAATCAACTTAATCCTGGTTACAATTGCATTTTTGACACTCATGAGTTTGTTCATGCCTAGCTGTGCTTCAAGAAAACGTTCAGCTAGCCTTGATATTTCATCTTCAACGATTGAGAGTCAACTAACCCAAATAGGTGCTTTGTTAATGGACAAAGGTGATGTGCCATCTCAAAAGGCATTTAATGATTTTAAAGCCATGCATGAAGAGCAAGGTTCGACACTTTATTATTCAGAAGCACCAAGTTCCATGGGTACAAAAGTGACAAACGTTATACCGGTGGATTTTGCTCAACTGTATCAAGAGAATTCTCAAAGCGCGGTGATCTCAAATCCTCAAAAAGCATATGCCTACTTTGTTGTGGTACAAAGACCCGATGGTTGGCGAGGTTCACTCATCATTACAAACACATCAGGTTCTGTAACTCAAACTTCAGCGACAGGAACTCAAAATAATACGCCCATTGTAAACACATCTACCCAAGCGTCACCTTCACAAGAAGACCCTTTTGTATTTATCGGTGATAATGATGGTCAAACACTTGTACCTGGCGCACTTTCTACAGCTGACATATTATTGCCAGGCCTTATTCAAGATGAGAATTTCGCTATTGAATTGAATCTTCATGACCGGGCGCAGCTTGTTGTGCGCACGACAGACACAGACGGTGGCGAAGACCTGACCGACGTCATTCAAATTGAATTGGGTAAAATGGTTGACGGTTACGAAACGCCAATTGGAAAAGTAAATTTAGTTCAAGTGCCTTCTATTTAATAAATCACTTTGCACCAAGTCAAAACGTAATTTAGCTTGAGCCCCGATATTGGACGCCGTCTTAAATTAGAAAGGCCATTTTATTCTGGTATTGGGGCGAAATTCAGCTAGCCTTAGTTTTATGGACCTTCCTTTTCTTAATGAATTTTTAACCAGTGTCTTAGTTGAAAAATCCGGCTCAAAGCACACCCAAAATAGCTACGCCCACGACTTAGAACTTTTCGCTGAGTTTTTAAAACTCACAAATTCTAGAACCTTTGAATTTTCCCAAACAAAACTTCATGCTTTTTGTAATTCAAAGCATCTAGGTCGTCGATCTCAGGCTCGTGTGATTTCAACGCTGAGAAGTTACTTCAAGTATCTTCAAAGGCAAGGGCGAATAAAAGTAATTCCGAAACTTGAAATTATTCAGCACGTGCGTACTTTACCCGAAACTCTAAGTGATGCTCAAATTCAGATTCTTCTCAAAGCCTCCCAATCAAGTGAAAAAAATGAGTATCGATCATTACGAAATAAAGTCGCCCTTATGCTTTTGTATGGAACAGGTTGCAGAGTCACTGAGCTTTGTTCTATAGACTTAGCTGATCTTCAACTTGATTTGAGAAATTTAAGAATTTCTGGCAAAGGTTCAAAAGAACGGGTGGTGCCCGTCGTGACTGAGGTGATGGAGGCTTTGGGCGAGTATCTTAAGATTCGCCAATTTCTGGCCGAACCCATCGAAAAATCATTGATTGTCAATGATCGAGGTCATCGGCCAAGTCGTATTGATATTTTTCGCTGGCTAAAACGCTGGTCAGTAGAAGCTGGCTTTAAGAAAAATGTTTCACCCCATAAGCTTCGACATGCTTGTGCCACGCAGCTTTTGCGCGAGGGAGTTGATCTTCGATCTATACAAACGTTGCTTGGGCATTCAAGTATTGCCACTACTGAGATTTATACCAAGGTTGAGAATTCTGATTTAGAAGAAGCTGTCCAAAAATTCCATCCGTTGGCCGAACGATAATCCGAATTTCGAACATTTGATTGTGCGATTCACTAGCTATTTTCTTTTGGCGTTGGCCGCGTGATTGCAATGTGTTGTCCCATGGCATTTTTCTCAAGCACTTTAGTTGGGGTAAAACCCATGCCCGTTGAAATTGAAATCGATGTTTCAGATGGGCTCCCTTTTTTTCAAATTGTGGGATTACCCGATGCGGTCTTAAAAGAGAGTAAGACAAGAGTAAAGAGTGCCATCATGCAGTCGGGATTTGATTTTCCATACGAAAAAAGAGTGGTGCTGAATCTCGCCCCTTCAAAAATAAAAAAAGAGGGCAGCGGATTTGAGTTGGGTTTGGCCGCAAGAATACTCGCCTCTTGCGGTTATGTACCCCAACCTGGCCATGACGTTATGTTTTTGGGTGAATTGGCTTTGGACGGAAAGGTTAAGTCTATTCCCGAAATACATGCTTTGGCCTATGGTACAAAACTTAGAGGTTTTTCGGGTTTATTAGTTGTACCTAGTGAAAACTCAGAAGAAATTTCGGAGGCGCTTAATGTTCCGGTAATTCCAGTGTCCCATTTGGGAGATTTACGTGGCCAGAATTGGTGGGAGAAGACGGTTTCAAAAAGTCGTTCTAGAATATTTCAGCGAGCAAATCATTCTCGTGAATCAGAAGAATTTCTCATCTCTAAATTTTCAAAATTTTGGGCCAAGCATTTGGTGATGGCGACAGTGGGGCATCTCAATTATTTGCTCTGTGGCCCTCCTGGCTGCGGTAAGACGTATTTTTCAGAGACGTTGAAGGTCTTAAAAATGGCAAACCAATATGATGGTGCCAATGACCAAAATATAGAGAGAAAGGTTTTAGATGCAATTTTTGGTCGTGAGCCAGGGGTCCGCCCATGGGCTAATCCCCATCACTCCGTAACTGAGGTGGGGCTATTGGGGGGAGGGGCAATTCCCAGACCAGGTGCTCTGACCAAAGCACATGGCGGAATCTTATTTTTAGACGAACTTTTAGAATTTGCTCCCTCGGTATTAGATTCTCTACGAGAGCCTCTAGAGAAGGGTTATGTAGAAATCTATAGGGCGGGCAACCATGTTACTTTCCCCGGTCGAGTTCAATTGGTAGCAGCGACGAACCCATGTCGTTGCGGGTACTATGGAGTTCCGGCGAGAAATTGTCGGTGTTCACCTGTGCAACGGCGAATTTATCTTAATCGCATGAGCGGGCCTTTTTTTGAAAGATTTGAAATGAGAATTTTTTGTCCGTTGACTCTTGTTAATGATGTTTTGATATCAGGTCGTGAAATTTTAAGGTCTATCAATGTGGCGCTAAAATTTAAACGTCGATGGGGTGAACCCAGAATTACAATTGCAGCTGAGCAGTATTTGCTTTCTGAGCGGTCAAAACGCATAGTCAACTTTAGAACAATAAACCAGGTAAAAAAAGTGGCCTCGATAATTGCTTTAACTGAAAGTCAAAAAGAAATATCTGAAGCGCACCTGGCAGAGGCTTTCACGTATCAAAGAATCAAGGAAATCGAACACCATTGCTAATGGTGGGATTGAGCAAAATGGCCGTTGACTGTCTATTCAAACTAGGATTAATTTGATTAATCAAAGAGGTTTTCAAACCATTTAGGGTGCCTTAGCCAAGCGGTTAGGCAGCGCTCTGCAAAAGCGTTTAGAACAGTTCGACTCTGTTAGGCACCTCCATTTAACGATCTTAATTTTCCCATTTTTTAGTCTAACTGTCGAAAATCACAAGTGAGAGATTTCAACAAGTTGCGCTTGTGCTGATCGCCGAACCATAAGGTCTAATAACGCCAGTTATGTCGTTCTATGAACCGGCTAAATTCGCCCGAGCCGGTTCGCTCCGGAATTCGAAGCTTTTATGAATGGAAACAGCAGAAATAAATGGCGAATTCTACCAAAATATTTCGACGGCGCGATTGATAATATTGTAAAATTCATCGAGGGTTAAATACTTTAGAACTTATGATGAGTTTACGAATATGGAAGTTCTAACTCGCAGTTTTACGCCTAAGTTTCTTTTGTTCACTGGGCGAAGGTCTTCCTGGACAGGTCTTTGCTAGTATAGCTTTTAAGTATGTGGGCATTCATTATATTGTATCTTGCTGTCTAGTACTTTGACAGTAGGGTGCCCTATTTAGGAGAAGTATGGTTTTTCTCGGGAGATTATTGTTGGCAGCTTTGATTTGCTTGGGAGTGAGCACTTCTCAAGCTCAGGAGCTTTGTAAAGGATTACTCGAAAGACCTGCCAGAGGTCTTAGAGCTAATCTACCAGGTTTAGCCACAATTCCATCACAACAAATGTCTGCTATCGAAGCCTCTTTCAATTATGGCAAAAAAGTGTCGTTTGGTGCGGTAGGAGCACAAATGTTTATTAATCCTAAAATTAATGTTTCTAATATTCATGGTGAGAATTATTATCTTGGAGTTCCGCATTCTCTGGTTCTAGAAAAACTTGGATTTAATTTCATTAAGGGTCTAGATGGTAAAATTATGATGGAGTTCCCATCGTCGGTCTTTGAGATTTTTAATAAGTATGAACTTCGAGTTAAAGAATGGATTCAAAGTGGAATAATTAAAGAACACGAAGTCCTTCGCCCGGCATTCGTACTCGAGCGAGTGGTCGACGGTATCAAAGAGTATGGATTATTTTCTCCGGCTATTGAGTCGTGGCCAGGTGCCGAGTGGACTTTAGCAACAAAAGTGCAACAGTTTAGTCACAAGTCATATTACAACTACGTAAGTTCTGGTCGCGTACCATTTGTAAATGAAATATTTTTAAATCACGATCTTTCACATCTTTCTGATCTTTATCAGAATCCTGACATAATGCGCCAATACTATTTTTACGGTAAATCAGTAGCTGCTTCTATAAAAAAACACGGCGAAAAATTAGACGATTCTGGGACTGCATTTTCGATACACAGTGATGCTAAGGCTCTTAGATCTGAGTACCGAAGCGTTGTTTATGGAGAATGGTTTTCAATTCCGGATACTAGTAAGGCTGCACAAATTAGGACCTTAATTCCAGAATACTTTGTGCCGGGTGGCCCAAAAAATCTAGAAGCATCGGTTCGGTACCTATCAAGTCTCTCAGGTGCACAAAAGAAAGCCCGTATTGAAAAATTCGTTCGGTCCGCTCATGAACTGATTCTTCGGTTTGGCGGCGGGATTAAGGACGTTCGAAGTTACTATGTTTTTGATTCATATGGTGCGGGCAATTTAAAGAGACTTGCAAAAGTAATTGATCAGGCAAGTTCTAAGTCATTAGATTTTGCCAATGAAGCCAACGAACTCGCTTTAGCTGAATCTTTGCCGAAGATGGTTGATACGCTGGAATATATGGGTAATTTTTTATTCGCAACTGCTGGCGAATTTCGTGACTTTCTGCTTCAGAAAAAAGAGTTGGAGTATGCTTATGCTAAAGATGCTTCAAGAACTTATTCCTCAATAATAATAAATGATGTAAGCGGCGAAGCTCATCAAAGAGTTGAAAAAGCTGCAATTGACCTATTGGCCCGCCTTGAAATTGCATTTTACAAAGCAGTTGATCTTTCTTTAGCTACGAGCATAGCCTATCGCGAGGGGCGAGTTCAAAGGCTTTCAGTCCAGGACCGTTTCTTTCAATATTTGAAAAGCTTTTCTTCGCCAGGTAGTTACACAGAATACGCCTTTGAGCTTAATCGCGGCTCACAAAAGTAAGACATAGAAGGGTTAAAACCTTGATGACTCTGAACTCATTATCGCAGCCTATCGAGTGACAGAGACCCTTATCTGAACATTGACACAAATGTGTCAAAGTGATGAAAAGAGAGTTGTCATATAAAGGGCAGATGTTTCACAAACTTTTGTCCCTCACTAGAAAAATTAGCAATGAAGTTCTTGAACTTGAAGAACTTTTTTTGCGTATTCTTCAAAATCAAAGTGTCACAGTAGCTCAGATGGCTCGGTGATCACTTCAGGTTTATTAGTAGAATAAATTGAAAGTTTTTCTCCTTAAATCCCAGAAAACTGTCGCCGATGTACCAATAATTGGCATCGCTCTATCAAACTGGTGGCCAGTTGGTTTCTCGTAAGATCTCTTAAAACTAAATTGAAGGTGCTGGGCGCTGGCACAATCGTTGCTAATTTAATCAACTCGAGTTCAAAATTTATTCCGGGAGGAATCATGGGTGTTCAAAAGATAGTCAATGCGACAACTATTCTGTCTGCTCTTTTAGTGATATT
>JAHFAE010000030.1:0-3905 GCA_023250675.1 Oligoflexia bacterium
TGAGTACTGGTGCCCAGTACTTCATGACGAAGGGTGAAGTACCGCCCGGGAAGGCATGGCTTAAATTCTATATTTGACCCGAAGCCTCCAGAAAATCCGATTTCCAGAATTACTACATGAGTCTTCCTTGGGGTTAAGCTGAATGAATTTAAAGGAACAATGGTAAGCCGTAACAAAGAACGAAGAGACCTGAAACTAACATAAGGCCATAATGCAACGCTAGTTGCCGTCTTGGCGCATTGAGTTTCGAGGGATCGAAAAAATACCATTGCCAAAGGCCTCGGGCGAGCCAAAACAAAACATAAAATATAAGTAATGCCTTAGAAAGCGGAGTGCCATTAACTAAAGTATCTGAAAAGCAAAGTGAAATGATCGAATAGAGTACAAAAAAGGGAATCATAAAAATATGAATGGTGTACAACACCTTTCCGTTAATCGGATTCAACTTTTGAATATCGTTTTTCCATTCGAAAACTCTGTCGAATAAACTATGGAATATGGCTAGACCCGCCGACAAGAAGCCACCAACTTGTACCAAACATGATGAAGTCATGAGACAAAGTATTTAAGGACCGTGTAGCGGTCAAGAGTTTCTAATTTGACTTGAATGAAATTGGGTCAATTTGTCCATCAATGCGCTTTGTACCGCAGGTTGTCTTCGCGATTTTCTAGAAAAGTTGATTAAGATTTTGAACCAAAATGACAAGATCTGATTTACCCAGTTTAGGGACAAATAGTAATAGGACTTGGAAAACTATAAGTTCCCCCCGGCGTGCCTCCGAGAGAGTAGATTGCGAAGGTGACAAGATTTCCAGAAGCAGTGACGCAAGTAGTATTGCCACCACTATTTGTAAAAACATCATTTGCACCAGAGTTTAGAATTCGCACCTGGTACCAGTTTCCTGTGACCGTACCACCTCGTTTCAAAGTAGTACTTGTTAGATTAACAGTTGTATCAGCTTCGATAGTGATTACCCCATCGCCATGGGGGCCAGTTCCGTAGATTGTGCTATTTGTAATCGTGTAAGTCGCCGCACTTCCGCTATCGTTATAACCATAAATTGTTTCGTAACCCGATGATGTTAACGTAGAACCTGTGATCGTTGCCGTAAGAGCCCTGCCAATTCTTAGAGCTTTGGCAAAATCAGAACCCGAACCTGTAATAGTAGAGTTAGTGATCGTTACTGATCCCGCCGTTCCACCGTTGACGTGAACAGCCTCCGACCCGCCGCTATCGGTTGTCGAAACAGTTGAGTCACTAATATATAATGTGGCTAAATGAAAACCAGAGTGGCTAATCATTATTCCCGCGTAATCTGAATTAGAAATTGTAGATTTCTCAATCCTAATCTCAGGATTATCGGGCCAAATGCTTCCTGAATAAACGGCTCCCGCCGTAGAGGTGCCAGTAAGTTGAGCTGTTACATTGTGTAAGGTAACATTGGTATCCCCGCTTATTTTAATTGCATAGTCACCATTTGTTGAATCCCCTTTAAGCGTCAAATTAACATATCGATTTGTCGTATTATTTGTATCAGCCGTATTATTAATATAGTGAATGGTGGGACTACTTGAATTTGTTCCTACGACATCCACATAATTATTCGATACGGCCACCGCAGAACTTGCCGTACTGTTTAGATCAACGCCTGCTGATAAGCAAATGGTGCGCCTATCACCATTAGTCCCGTTGGCAAGAAGTGCCGTTAAGGAAGACCCGTCGGTATCACTTGCGACAATGTAGACATCACATGAAAGAAACGAAAGACCCGAGTAAATTGTTGCGGGCGTTACAGTGTAGGTTAACGATTCATAGCCCGTCTTATTGAATCTCACTTTAATGACATTGCTATTTGTATAATCGGTGCTGGTCCAAATCACTGAGTTTGACGTGTCACAATCTGCATAGGATGTCCCACCGTCATGTGAACACTCAATAGTAGTAGCATTGTGTGAGAATGTGACGGTTCGGGCAGCGGTGTCGTGGCTTCCCAAGTAGGAAGTTGAGATCGTTGGGACCGTGGCGGTGTAGGCCAAAGCACTGGAAGCACTCGCATCAGTTGCACTTGCCGTACATTCATCTTTATAAATTACTTTTTCGTAAAATTTAACGCCGCATTTTTTTGAACAACTTGTTAGGAAAATGCCCGTAGCTAATCCCAGAAATGCCGAAATGAAAAACGCGATACGAGTTAGGTTTTTACTATCCATGATATCTTTTTTCTAATCGACGTCTGGACTAAACCACTAGAGGCCAGCATCAAAGGTACATCACGGTAAAATGTTCATTGCTGCCAGACCACAAAATGAATCAGATTTTTTTCTTGAAAATCCTTGGAATAGCCAGACTAGCTATTGATCTAGCAACCCTTCGGTAACCATAAAAGCTTTGAGTAAATTGCTTTTTGAGACAATTCCCTGTAGATGCCCAGTGCCATCGGTGACTATAATTCGTCGCACGGGCTTGGTGAGAAACAATTTAAAAACTTCTTTAAACGGGTCGCTGGTCTTAACGCAAATAAGATCATTTGGCTCAGGAAGTTTTTTTGAAAAATCACCAATTCGTTTTTGAAGGCCCCCCATAGCGATAAATTGGATAAGGTCTGATTGACTCACCACACTTACGACCTTTCGATTGGCGTCTATAATAGGTGCACCACTTATATTATGGGATAAAAATAATTTGACAATGTCTTCAATTGTAGAACTGGCACTTACAGAATGAACTTCTGTTGTCATCACGTCTTTAACCTGAAGGGCGCCGGCGGCTAATTTTTTTGTCTCTTTAATGACTGGCAATAGATTCTTATGCTTCCATTATTTTATCTATTTCAATTTTTTTCATTTGCAAGATGGCCCCCATGGCCCTTTCAGACTTTTGTTTGTTTTTTCCGCTCATAATTTCGCTTAATACCGTGGGAACAACTTGCCATGAAACGCCGAACTTATCCTTGAGCCAACCACATTGTTCAATCTCGCCACCTTGGCTGAGTTTATTCCAATAATAGTCTATTTCATCTTGGGAATCGCAATTTACTACTAGTGAAAATGAATTATTAAACTTATGGCCATGTTTGCCTTGACCTTCCATTAAAACAAAACACTGCCCCTCCAATTCAAATTGACAATGGAGAATAATTTTTGTCTCCTCGTCTTTGGCAAGAGCATCAATTTTAGAATTTTTGAATATCCCTGCATAAAAACTAATGGCCTCCTCACCTTTACCAAAAAGCTCATCGACAAATAAGAAAGTGGGGGTAATTTTTTGAAGACCCTCTTTAAGCATAAGCTGCCATTCCACTCCGTACTTATCTGAAGTCCATCCATACTTTTCTGCCCACGGGTATTTATCAAGAACCATGCGGGCCTCTCCACCATTGGAGAGACTCTTCCAAAGCGAATCAATTTCACTTTCGGTGTCACACCAGACGAAGAAAGAAAATGAGGGCGTGAATTTGAACATCGGTCCACCGTTTATCCCTATTAATTTTAGACTTGCCATTTCATATTCGATGGTCATCGTTGAATTTTCTTTTTGGCCTGAGACTTGGGCTCCGCCTTTGGTGAATTTCGCTATGCGACCGATTTTAGAATCTTTGAAAAGTGAAGTATGAAATTTCGCAGCTTCTTCGGCGTTATGATCAAACCAAAGGCATGGATTAATCTTTTGTGTCATATGATTCTCCTTGAAGAATCATATGATGTGAATAAAAATCTATACAAGCACAATTCGATTAACGCGCAGCAAGGGAAAGTGGCATGGCCACAAAAAATAAGCCTAATGAATTTAGTTTCACTCGAATTTACGATGCTCCAGTAAAGATGGTATGGGACGCGTGGATGGACCCCAAGCAAGTAGCTCAGTGGTGGGGCCCACGGGGTTTTACACTTACCAGTTGCAGTAA
>JAHFAE010000030.1:3915-29218 GCA_023250675.1 Oligoflexia bacterium
GTTCGACCCGGCGGCTCTTGGGTTTATACCATGCATGGTCCAGACGGCACTGACTACCCTAACAACACTATTTATCACGAAGTAGAAAAATATTCTCGGCTTGTTTACGATCACGGTGGAACCGTCGACAGCCCCCCCTTGTTTCGCGTTACCGTAAATTTTTCAGAAAAAAACGGTAAAACTAAAATGGAGACGACTATGTCGCTTGCCACCGCTGAAGAGGCTATAGTAATTCAAAAATTTATCAAAAAGGCTAATGGATACTCTACCTGGGATAGACTTGCTGAATTTTTGGCCACAGAATACACAAAGAAAGACATTTTTGTTATCAATCGAACTTTAGATGCCCCCATTGATTTGATGTTTGAGATGTTTAGTGATCCAAAACATTTTTCAAAATGGCTTGCACCTAATGGTTTTGAAATGAAATTTATTGAGGCAAATATAAAAACCGGCGGCAAAACTTTTTATTGTATGTCAGGTCCCGGCAATAAGAAGATGTATGGTAAAGCTAATTACATAGAAATCACTAGACCCAATCGCCTCGTCTACACACAATGTTTTACTGACGAAAAAGGCGCTATCTCTCGGCATCCCTCTTCATCTACTTGGCCTGAAACCATGCTCACCACAGTGACATTGGATTCTGAAGATGAAAACATGACCAGAGTTACTATCAAGTGGGAAGTCCATGGCCAGGCAAGTATTGCAGAAAGAGACACGTTTCATAAAGGCAAATTTGGAATGAATCAAGGATGGGACGGCTCCTTCGATAAGCTTGAAAGTTACCTCAAAGAAATTCGATAAATTGTTGAGAATTGGGCGTCATAAAAAGGCGCCCAGATGTTTTTTACCGTAAGCCTTAAAGCAGGCAGCGATATGACTAGATCGAGTTTTTCCTGAAGGGTGCTCGGGGTCTTTGGGCCAAGGGTAAACATCGTCGATCACATCGGTAATACTTGATGCCGAATAACCCATTTGCTTTAGTCTTTGAGCAGCGTAACAGTCGGCATCAAGCTCTTCTTTAAAGTGTTCTTTTTTTGAAACGTCGTGATGGGTCTTTTGCCCATCCTCCAGATGTCCCAGAGCATGATGACCACACTCATGTTCGTAGACGAACATAACCATCGTTTTAGAGTGAGCGATAGCCCCCATCAAGATTGTATTAAAAAATATTTCGGGAATTCCACTTTGGCTTTGTGTTGAAAAGGCTGGTCCACCTTCTTTTGAATCGGTGGTTCCAACTCTTACTTTTTGATGTTTGCTATTGTAGCAAGCTGGGATCCCATGGCCGGCTACAACGGCCACGGTTTCATTGTTTTCACTGGGGTTCCCGCAACCTGCAATTGAGAACACTAGGGCGCTAACAAGAAAAATTTTGATTTTCATTTGAATTTCCTTTCACGTTTTTACGAAAGGAATATTGCAATAATATGCCAGCCCTCAATTCAAATAGACAATGAGTTGAGCTTTCAGCGTTCGAAATTCGGATGCGGCCGGCCGTCCATTCTAGCAGGTCAATCCTACTTTTTTTCTTAATTCGGCGACTGTATCATCTAGAATTTCACTTTTGAAATCTGAATTAAAAAGATTGGTACAATTTTTTCCACGTTTAAAGGCCTGCAAAGTTTTTTTCGGATAAAGTGCTAGTCCAATGAAAAACATCGCTAATACATAAATCCAACCATTCGGATATTTGCCCAAACCTTTTGGGGCGAGCTCCCAAGCCGCTACTTCTGCCTCACCTAAAATGGTCGTGCCGTAACCCGTGGCAATATGATGTAAGTCATGAAGCGGCAATGCTCGCTTTCGCATGGGTGTATTTGGAATACAGACTTTTAGCTTCCCGAACTTAACTTTAGATATTTTTTCTGTATAAGTTGTTTCACTTATTTTGCTTACTTCAAATACTTTTCGCGGGCTTCTCTGATGGTTTGTGATGGTTGATAATAAATCATATGGGCCTCCATTTCTTCTTTTATTATAGACCCGGTGAAGTTTCTGGAAAAATTCCAAGTTCTTATTATGGAATTAACTTTTGATTATTTTTGCAAAAAAAGACATAATGTTGTCCAGCATGGAGTCCTCTCTCGAGGGTAAAACTTTCGGTACATTGCACCTTTGAAAATCGCCTTTGCTAGAATTTCTGATGAAACTGAGATAGATTCGTGAATTTATTGCTAATTGACTTACCAAATGATTCTGATACCTTGACGCTTTTAAGCGGCCGTAGTTCAGCTGGATAGAATATCAGACTACGAATCTGAGGGTCGCAGGTTCGACTCCTGCCGGCCGCACCAATTTAAAAAATCCTTCGAAACTAGCTACGAAAAAAAGCCCAGCAACTATTACTGGGCTTTTAATCTTCAAAAAATCAAAAATTTAATCTACGTCGCACTCACATTTGTATGTGTTGAGAAGAACATTGTTTAATTTAACCGTGGCTGTACCCTCTGAATAAGCACTGCAACGTCCGGTAAAAAATTTGTATACCCAAGTTCCATGACTGTTTTCAGACAAGACTACAAATCCTCTTCCTTCTGGGTTTCCACGAAGTTCTCCACGAACTCGACGGTTACCGTCTGTCAATCTCCATCCAGAACCTTCATCAAAATTGAGTTTACCAGCATAGTGGCGAGTCCCCGAATTTGGCACAGGCGTACAATTGGCATACATTTCTGCAAAAGCACTTGTAGAAACAAGTAGAGAAAAGATAACGGCAAATGACTTCATTTAATATCCTCCAAAAAATAATTTGAACCCGCAACATACCGCGCCAACTAAATGAGTCAAGCATTCTATGGTAGGAAAAATTTTCAATTTGGGTCAATTAATTGCCGTAGGGATTGACTTGCTTACCGCAAACAAAACCATCCGAAGTCTTTGTCGAAAGTGTCTTGTCACCATTTGCAGTTTTTATCACTGCACTTTGAAGAGAAGCACGAACTCCCCGAATATAATTATTTTCTACTGCAGTTTTGCTCAATAAAAGAGAGAATATTCTTTGGCCAGTCCTGTCAGCACCTTCGTAACCACGGTCCGTTTCGCTAATCCAAAATGTCCCAGAGGAATTCATTGTGGTCCCTTCAAACACTGTAGCCTTTAATTTGTTTCGCGAGAAAATAATATTCACGCGAATCCCTTTATACCCTTGCGGAATATTGTTAACCGCGCAAGTAACCAGTCTTTCTGCAGCAATACTCGAAAATGAAAAAACCGTTAAAAGGCCAAGAATTACCGACACTAAAAATTTATTCATAAATATAAACCCTTCTTCTTTAAGAGAATTCAAATATTTTTCTTGTAAGTCAAAAAACAACTCAAAAATTAATGAGTGGCTTGAACCACACAGGGTAATTGGGCCACTTGAGTTACATACTTAAAAACACCAGAATGAATGCGACCAGCAAACCCGCCAGATGTCAAAGTCACGCGGTAACCTGCATCATTGCCATCAGTACAATTCCAAGTGGTATACTGATCGACCGAAGGTTTTGACCTATTGCTACTGACTGTACACGGGAGATCGGCTAGTTTTTGCGGCCCACGTATGCTTTGAGATGAAAGACTGACATTCATGCTACCGGGATTTTGTACATCGTAAGTAAAGACGGCCTTATAACCGTGGTCCAATCCAGATTCGCTGCAAACCGTCCGATATTTGGGACCAGCAAATACAACAGAACTCATCAAACTAAAAACAGAAAGGCCGACAGCTATTTTCATAAAACGTCCTCAAATTTAATTTGTGTTCCATGTTTTCAGGAGACGCCCATCGCCTCAAACTTCAAAACTGAACAAACAAGAATTCCGAATAAAGCAAGATCAATACCACTGTAAAACGTTTGCCATTTGAACTAGACGGTTATCTTTCTGTAATTAAATTGTCAGTGCGGGTAATTAATATAATTTATAATCCTCAAGGTCGGTATGGAATCTAGGAGGATCGGCCCATTTTAGGCTACACTTTGTATCCTTTACCCCAATGGCTGAATCACCTTCTCTATTTTTGTGTAGAACATGGCCAATGGATTGCTATATAAGTCTAAAACTAGGGAAGACCCTTAGAAAATAATTAAATTGGAGAAAATATGAAATTCATTTTTTTATTGATAATTTTGTTTTCGGCGATTTCCGTAGCAGATTCTTACTATGTCGATGCCACCAGAGGTAATGGAATTGGCTCAGAAGACGGCAATGCCATCAGCGACTTGGTTCGCTCCTCAGTCGCCGAGAGCGGAAGGAATGTTCTTGTCAGTGATCCTAAAAGTGCCCAGTTCATATTGAATCCAAGAGTTATTAAATTAGGCTCTTCGTACGTGATGACAGTAGAAAAATCTAAAGACGGAAAAATCGTTTTTTCAAGTCAACTTAAAGCCACAAAAGTAGAAGAGCTCGATGGCGTCGCCGCCCGATTAACAAGGGCAGCTCTTGACGAAACACCAGTCAGAGGTGACGCGCGAATTGGAGACGTAACCGAAATAGAAGCAAGTGCCGGAGCTCGCCGCAAAGAAACCCAAAAGCACTGGTTCTTTGGGTTCGGACCATTTGGAGCTTCAAATATGGGAACCAGCGGAACGCTTTACAATTTAGACATTGCATACGCTTGGGATATCAATACTTATCAACTAAAGATTTTCTACGATGGCACGGTACCTGGTTCAAATTCTCCGACTTCAGTCACCACTTCGTCGGGCCAAACGGTCAATGTTACTTCTTTGGGAGATATTGGGCTAGGCCTTAACTACTATATTAGAGACACCGATATGGCTCCCTTTGTTTCAGGAGATTTTGGTTACGGTGGAAATTCTTCTGTAAGCAGCTTCATTGGTGGAATTGGCGCTGGAATCGGACTTTTCAGAACTTCGAACATCAATATGGAAGTCGCTTTGCGATACGCTTATATGTTCAACTCCACACCTATAGGTAATCCCTCAGTTTACGGCGCAAGATTAGGTCTCTATTTTTAATACACAGAATGGGGATTCATTATAAGATTCGCACTCTGATTTTGTTGATTCTCGTCATATTGGGCATGGTTGGCAGCTGCCGTGCTTTCGAAACATCCCCAGAGGAGCAAAAACTTAAGCCTAAAATCTTGAGAGAAGTTCTAGCGGTTCAAAGTTATCCGTTACTGGAAGATCAAATTTCAAAGATTTGGGATTTTGTTCAGGTCAATGCGAATCTAACCTTTTCGCCTCCCCCTCCCGTCATTTATTTTGCTCCGTTTATCTTTGAAAAAGAAGATTTGGAGTGGATTCAGTGGCAAAAAATTTGGATCACAACTCATCCCAGTATTTGGGAGGATTGGCGAGCCAACAATCCTGAAGCAACACCTCCCCATAATGGCAATCCTTTTCCTTCAAATTTTTATGCATTTTCTTATGATGGAACCAATCGAATTCAAGTTAATCCCTATCGAACTTTTATCCCTAATATCGTGGGTTCAGGTTATTACGTCGTGGGACATGAATTACATCACTACGCCCTTGAGCAGTTAGGATTACCTGGAGAACTTCACCACTGTCTTTTTCTAAAGCAAAGAAATGAAAATCGGAAATCCCTTATGGATTCTTTGGCAGATTTTCTCGTCATAAACAAGATTTCTGGGGCCCTTTTATACAACAAAAATCTCAATGATGAACGTCAATTAAATCCCTGCGCTCGGTTGACGCCAGGGCAAATTATATTGGTCGAAGAAAATCTTAATAAGATTTAAATTCTTCTCATTTGCCTTTTCTAAAAAACTCGTAGCACAATACTTGGGCAATCAACCTGAGGGTAGAATCTTTGACCATAATTCAAAGTGTTGTTTTAGGAATTGTTCAGGGACTTGGTGAATTTCTACCCATATCAAGTTCCGCACATCTCATTCTAGTGCCTTGGCTACTGGGGTGGAGCGACGACGGTGGCCTCACGTTTGACATCGCTCTTCATGCGGGGACTCTCCTTTCTCTTTTGTTTTACTTTAGACAAGAATGGCTAAATCTTGGCAGATCACTTTTTCGACTTAGAATTCATCACCTGACCAATCTAAATTCCCTAGAAAGTGATGGGAATCTTAAAACGGCCTGCCTCATTATTGTGGCGACAATCCCAACGGCCATCATAGGAGTCTTGTTAGAGAAAAAAGCAGAATCGGCATTTAGAAATCCTTTATTAGTAGGCACGAATTTAGCTCTCATGGGACTTTTATTATGGATCTATGATCGCAGATCAAAGAAAAATAAATCTCTCGGAAATATGAAATTCTGGGAGGCATTTGGAATCGGGATTTTTCAAGGCTTAGCCGTGGTCCCCGGCGTCTCCCGCTCTGGAATCACAATCACCTGTGCCCTTGCCCAAGGGTTTGACCGCAAGACCTCGGCGCGATTTTCGTTTTTTCTTTGTATGCCTATTATTGCGGGTGCCTGTATTTTAAAATTAAGACATCTTCATCTTTATGAGATTGATTCTGTCTTTATTTCTGGTGTATCCGCTGCAGCGATATCTGGCTACTTCGCTATTGGGGGTCTCATTCGATTTTTGCAGACAAGGTCTTTTGGAGTGTTCGCAATTTATCGATTTGCCATAGGCCTTCTAGTATGGGGAATTTATTTCGGGAGAAGTTGATTTTTCTTTAAAGTACTGCCTGTGATTTTCAAATTTAATATTTTGAAAAACTGGCAAAATCTCTACTAAAAGTTTTTGGTGACCGGTGACTTTTCCATTCACAGTAATTGGTGTTTCAAAAGATTTTCTAGCCACAATATTTTTCCAATCCATATATCCCAGCTCAATGACACTCAGGCAGTTAGCCAGAAGTCCTTGGTCAATACTCACAAACTCAGAGTGATGCCTTTCTACGGTCCACTGACCAGCTTGTTCTTCAACGCTTGATCTTATAGAGACTCCAATTCGCCCTTCCCCACGGCCCAAAAACGTCGCCACAAGACGAAGAGTGAGGGCTGAGTCAAAAAATTCATCTTTCTGTTTTTCTCCCCAAATGTTTTGGGAACTCCAAAGAAAAAGCCTCCTGAGCACCGGTGTAAACGAAGTTCCTAAATCGGTAAGTTGATATTCAACCCGGGGAGGTGCCTCAGAATATTCTTGGCGCACTATCATTTGAGTTCGGCAAAGCAGGTCTAGCTTACGTGTCAGTTGGTCCATTGAAATACCAGGGATATTCGCCTTTAAAGTCTTAAATCGCATGGGACTTGCAGCCAATTCTCTTAAAATAAGGAGAGACCAACGATCCCCAATAATATTTGCACTTCGCGTGATCGGACACCATTGCTTGATACTCATTATTTAAGAGTAGCTATGGGACTATAGATAGCAATAATAATTTACTCTAATCAAATTGATCTGGACCTAATTCCAGCAATTCGGCAAGTTTATTTGTCGAGTCACTCGTGTCAACAAATTCTTGTACCCGATGGGAGATGCATTACTTTTGGTCTATAAAAAATTAAACATTTTCAGTTAAGAATAAAGACGTGCCTTTTAAAGGTGGTTTGGTTCGCTTTTTGTTGTTGTTAAGCGTTGGGGACCCGAGGATGGGTTGGATATAGAGCTCATTATAGCAACGCAAATAAGCTTGGAGAAACGGGTAATTTTCTTCACTCACAAACGACCCCGTGAAATCTAAAAGTCTAAAAGTTCTACTTAATACAAAATAGTCGTCGCGCTGACCGTCGTTGGCCAATTGCATGGCAGGGAAATAAGCCGATGGAATATATCGAGCCGTATAAGCTTCCTGCTGCAAAGTGTAGTCGTAGGCATCTACTAACATTTCTACATAGGCGGCACCTTGGTTTTGTAATTCTAACGCAACGGAATTGAGTAAGTCATGAATGTTAACACGATCAGTGCGATATCCCAAAATAGAAGCTTGTTTACCCACACCGCCGTACCAAATAAAAACTTCTGTGCCTCCATCACTGCTTGCAAATAACCAATTGGGCATATGAAACGGGAAAAAACTATTTGAAAGTCTTTTTTGCTCTGAATAGTGACGAAATTTTAGAACCACTTCCCGTTCATCTTTAATTAATTTAAAAAGAATTTTTTGTTTCGAAAGTTTTAGGGGAGCTCGTTCGGTAACCGTATAAGCTTGCTCAAGACCCAAATGTTTTCTTGCTATATTGTAAACTTCATAAAACGGCGTAAAGAGATAAGGTTTCTTTCTTCTTTTTTTGAGAGCACGATCAGCTAAATAAATATCAAGATTTAGATGCTCAAGATTGTCTATCTGCACGGCATTAGGAAAGAGGCCCATCTTATGAAAACCAACATCCATAGCCATGCGCGAAGGACCTTCGCTCACCGTTCTGGTGGTTCCATAGATAACATCAACCATGTCTGTTTTTTTTGTAAGATATTCAACGCCAGTTTTTAAAAGCGCTGAACCTAAACCTTTATGCTGAAATTTTGGCGCAACGACTCCGCCTGCCGCCTTGCCCAATCTGTTTTGCAGATCAAAATTGAACATAACCGCGCCCATGATTTTTTTACGGGATTTATCTTGGGCTATTAACCACAAATAATGTTGGCAATCGAAAAGCTCGGCCTTCAAGACATTGGGGTCAACGGCATACTCCATTGGATATTGACCATTATAAACCTGCATAAACAAATCTTGGATCTTTTTAACATCCGAAGTAACCGCTTCTTTGATTTGAATGGCCTCGCCATTTATTTGAATTTCTTCGTTTATACGTTTCAATTTCGACCTACTCTTTATCTTCTAAATCACTGAATTTGACGCTGCATGTTATCATTTTCCTTGAAATTCGTCCATTTTTAGATAATTATCTGAAATTACTTGTGTTTAGGAGCTCTAGTTTGCGTATCAATAAGTATTTTACAGATAGGGGACTTTGCTCCCGAAGGCAAGCCGACAAATTTATTCGAGAAGGTCGGATAAAAATTAATGGCAAAGTTGCGATTCTCGGGGACCAGATTTCTGAAAATGACAATATCACTTTAGACGACTCCCCAACTGCTATTGAAAATTCAAAAGTGTACATCATGTACAATAAACCTGTTGGAGTTACATGCACCACCGAACTTAATGTGACAAGAAATATTGTGGCCGAAATCAAACATCCGAAAAGAATTTTCCCTATCGGTAGATTAGACAAAGATTCTACGGGACTTATATTTTTAACCAATGATGGGGACATCGTTAATCAGATTCTTCGCGCCCAATTTAATCATGAAAAAGAATATATTGTTCAAGTTGATAGACCCATGGACGCAAAATTTATAATTAAAATGTCATCGGGAGTAAATATCGGGGACCACATGACTATGCCCTGCAAAGTTAAAGCGGTAAACCCAAAATCATTTTCTATTATTTTGACAGAAGGAAAGAATCGACAAATCCGTCGCATGTGCGAAACTCTTGGCTACCAAGTACGTTCACTTCAAAGAATTCGGATTATGAATGTGAAACTGGGGAGTCTAGCGCAGGGCCATTGGCAAAACATACCTCAACAAGAATTAGACCAAATCAAGAATTCTATAGATAAATCATTAAATTAAAATTCTAAAAAGATTCTAAATTGACTCGATAATTCAAAATTAGAACGTAATTTTACTCGTTCGGTTGCCATCAAACTCAATCGGCAAGCTTGACAGTTTATTTTTGCGCAGCCATCTTTGAAAAGTAAGCCTTCTTTTCTTGGGCCCCGAGCAACCCCAATTGGGATTCAATCTTGAGGATATCTTTGTGAAGATCGGCCACCATTTGACTTTCGGCCGAAGCAGACTCATCAAACTCTATTACGGCTTTGTCAAATTCGCGCTGTCTGATCCGCCCACCTAAGTAGAGCTGACGTTTAGCCCTAACAATTTGCTTATTTAAAGTAACTCGTGACTTGAGGCTAGCAAAACTGTCAAAATTTTTCTTTAAACTTCTTAAATTGAAGTTATAGTTTTTTTGAGTTTTCTTAATTTCGTGGCCGCGCTGTGCAAGCTTTGTGCTCACGTCTGCGGCCGCCCTTTGATAGGCGCCGTTTGCCGAATTTTCCCCAAAGGGGATACTGAAATTCAACGTAATCGTGTAGCCCGGGTTTAAAACCTTGATCATACCTGAGTAGGCATCAGAGAATGTCGAGCCCATGCCTGTTGAAATTCCCGTTAGTTCTAAATTAAGCTGAGGCAACAAACCGTTTGATGATTTTCCCAAATCGACGCGGGCTTCGTCGATTTCAAAAGCCATTCTCTGAAGTTTTGATGTATTATCAAGTTCTACTGGGGATTCAGTCATTGTGTTAATAAATCCTTGAACCTTTTGATTCATTACGTTTTCATCTACAACAGAAACAATTGAATAGTTAGAAAGGTAAGATTTTTTGTCTATCGGCAATGTTTCTTTTGCTAGTTTTTCTTGAGTCTCTTCTAAATTACTCATAGCTAATAAGTGCGCAGCCTTTGCCAACTCAAACTTAGATTGAGCGGCCAGTAAGTCGACGGGGCTTTTTTTGCCAACCTTTTGACTTGCATTTATCTCACTAAGTTGTTCTTGAGCATCTCTTAGCGCGCGATTCTTAATTTGCACTTCGCTTTGGGCTCGATACAAATCCCAAAATAGTTCCATTGCTTTACTTACATTGTCGTCGATGGTTTCAGAGAGTTGAGCGTAATACCTCTTGTTTTTATAAAGAGACTTATTGAGCACAGACATATTGGCGTCAGCACCCCCACCATTAAGAAAAGGCTGGGTTACTTTTATCTGTCCTGCTGATTGAAATCGATCAGGCAAAACGGCTAAGACAGAATCACTCGCTATTCTTAGCTCTTGAAGGGCAAATTCAACACTTGTTCCTAAACCATATTTTTTCTTAACTCCTATAGACAGTGCTGCTGTCTTCTCAGTTACTAAAAACTTGTCATACACCAAATTAGGATTACTTGATTCGAGTTTGTAAGAGGGAGAAAGCGTTATCAGTGGGTCAAAATCCACATTGGCGGCATAGGTTTCAGCCTTTGATATTCGAAAATCTAAAGCGGCAAGTTCAACATTCACATTATTCTGTAATACCATTCGCACAATGTCATCAGGGGTGATCCGAATCTCTGAGGCACCGCGGGCTAATGGTGATAATACGAATACAAAAATGATAAGACTACTGGATACGAGTTTGGAGCAAATCGATACTTCTCCAAACCCGTCCAAACTAGAGTTCATTTTTAACTAGGCTGCTCGACCAGCCGTCCCGCCCATAGTTCCCATAGCTCCCGAAGGACTTGGGTAAGTAGGTTGCATGAAATTAGAAGATTGTGGCGGAATGGTGTAAGAGCCATTACCAAAATGCTGAGTACCCGGAGGCAAATCCACTTGGACGTGACCCTGAGGAGTAATCTCAATATTAGGAGGCACGATTTGGTTCACAAAAGCATTAGTCATATGAACGTTGCCCGCATCATAAGTCATACCCGTAGGCATGTTGACCGTGATTGAACCATTGGGATTCAAATTCGCTGTGATCCCACTAGGAATTTCATTCATATGAACTGTACCTGCTGGCATTGTAAGCGTGCTTGCTGCGGGATTATAATCTGTCCCCGGAGGAAGCGGGATCGTCGCCGTACCGTCAGTATGAACGACCATATCGTGGGGAACCATATTGGGGAAGTGTTCCACATAACTGGTAAAGGGTGCTGACATCACACCTTGGTTTGGATCCACAGTAAATGTTGGAGGAGGCTCTACATGAATGGCCCCTGACGAATGCATATCAACCCAAGCCGGCCCCTCAGCAACTATAGCTGGGGGAGGATTGTCTATAAAATGGGTTTGTTCAGCTGGTATGGTCATAGTCCCGTTGTCATGAAACTGAGTTGCATTGGGTAAATTCACTGTCACATTGCCATCGGCATGCACTTCAATATTTGAAGGTGTGCAGAGGTTGGTCCAGTGATTGTCCATTTGAACTGTTCCAGAACCAGCATCGTAATTCATACCATCGTGCATGGGCACGGTGATGCTTCCGTCTGGATTCGGGTAAGCTCCAACAACAGGCGGAATTTCTTGCAAGTTCGCTGCGCCAGCGGGAATGGTTAGAGTATTTGCTCCGGCATCGTACGTGGTTCCGGGAGGAGGACTTACTTCCATTGTACCGTCAGCATGAAAGGTCATTCCCTCTGGTATTTGAGTGCTAAAATCAGCGGTCATGTTAGCAATCGGCATGGTCGCCGTACCAGCTTCGGCATCAACAGTCACATATGCTGGTGGCTCCACATGAACGGGACCCTCAGAATCTGGCATTGATACCCAGTCAGGGCCTTGCGCTACATATTCAGGTACTGGATTGTCAATAAAATCAGCTTGAGCTGCAGGAATGGTGATCTCACCACCCTCATGATATTGGGTCTCAGCAGGTAGATCCACAGTGACATTCCCGTCAGCCGATATTTCAAGATTTGGTGGAGTTAACTCATTTGTCCAGTCATTATTAAATTGCAATGAACTAGAGTCAGCGTCATAGCTCATCCCTTGTTCCAAGGGAAAAGAAATACTTCCGTCTGGATTAGCGTAGGCATTTAACTCAGCAGGAATTTCTCCTAAGTTTGCTTCGCCAGCAGGAATATTTATCAAATTAGAAGCGGCATCATAAGTAGTACCTTCTGGCGCTTGAACACTCATCGTGCCATCGGGATTAAATGTAACTTCGTCTGGAATTCGCTCAGAAAAATCCGCACTCAAATTGGCGATAGGCATGGTCGCCGTACCTGCCTCGGCGTCTACTGTTACATAGGCAGGGGGTTCAATTTGCACGGGGCCCTCAGAATCGGGCATCGATACCCAGTCAGGTCCATCTCCTCCGAAAGTTGGGTTAGGAGGACTGGTGTCAAAATCTGACTGCTCAGCTGAAATGGTGAATGAGCCGTTGTCATGAAAATCCGTCGCAGGGGGTAAGTCTATCGTTACGCTTCCTGTGTCAGAAATCTCCACACTAGGTGGAGCTAGTTCGTTGGTCCAATAATTATCAAACTGAACTGTACCAGTGTCAGCATCAAAGCTCATCCCTTGTTCCATGGGAACAGAAATACTTCCATCAGGATTTTGATAAGCATTTAACTCAGCAGGAATTTCTCCAAGGCTTGCTTCACCAGCTGGAACTGTTATCAAGTTAGAAGTAGCATCAAAGGTTGTACCCTCGGGTGCTTGAACACTCATTGTCCCATCGGGTTGTAGTGTTACTTCTTCTGGAATTCGCTCAGAAAAATCCGCACTCAAATTGGCCACAGGCATGGTCGCTGTACCAGCTTCGGCATCAACAGTCACATATGCTGGTGGCTCCACATGAACGGGACCCTCAGAATCTGGCATTGATACCCAGTCAGGGCCTTGCGCTACATATTCAGGTACTGGATTGTCAATAAAATCAGCTTGAGCTGCAGGAATGGTGATCTCACCACCCTCATGATATTGGGTCTCAGCAGGTAGATCCACAGTGACATTCCCGTCAGCCGATATTTCAAGATTTGGTGGAGTTAACTCATTTGTCCAGTCATTATTAAATTGCAATGAACTAGAGTCAGCGTCATAGCTCATCCCTTGTTCCAAGGGAAAAGAAATACTTCCGTCTGGATTAGCGTAGGCATTTAACTCAGCAGGAATTTCTCCTAAGTTTGCTTCGCCAGCAGGAATATTTATCAAATTAGAAGCGGCATCATAAGTAGTACCTTCTGGCGCTTGAACACTCATCGTGCCATCGGGATTAAATGTAACTTCGTCTGGAATTCGCTCAGAAAAATCCGCACTCAAATTGGCGATAGGCATGGTCGCCGTACCAGCTTCGGCATCAACAGTCACATATGCTGGTGGCTCAATCTGCACGGGGCCCTCAGAATCTGGCATCGATACCCATTCAGGTCCATCCTGTACCAAAGCTGGTGGAGGATTCTCGATAAAATCTGCTTGGTCAGCAGGTATGGTGATGGCACCCCCATCATGAAATTGCGTATCAGGTGGAAGGTCAACGGTCACGCTTCCTGTGTCAGAAATCTCCACACTAGGTGGAGCTAGTTCGTTGGTCCAATAATTATCAAACTGAACTGAACCAGTTTCTGCATCAAAACTCATTCCCTGTTGAACGGGTACAGAAATACTACCATCGGGATTTGAGTAGGCATTGAGCTCAGGTGGAATCTCATTTATATTTGCCTCTCCCGCGGGAACATCGATCAAGTTAGCTGAAGGATCATAAGTCGTTCCTGCAGGCGCTTGCACACTCATTGTGCCGTCAGATTCCAACGTCACGTTTTCAGGAATTTGGTTAGCAAAATCAATGTTCACTTGGGCAATAGGCATACTCATGCTGCTCAAGTCTGGGTCAATAGCAAGATAGGGGGGCGACTCAATGTAAATTGGGCCATCATCGACCGGCATTGATACCCAATCAGGTCCATCGACAACATAGGTCGGTGTGGGCGTTTCAATAAAATCTGTTTGTCCAGCAGGAATAGTAAATGAGTCATCGTCATGAAATTCAGTTGAAGAAGGCAAATCTACCGTTACGCTTCCTGTGTCAGAAATTTCTACATTGGGAGGGGCTAATTCATTGGTCCAATAATTATCAAATTGGACTGAACCAGTGTCAGCATCAAAGCTCATCCCTTGTTCCATGGGAACAGAAATACTTCCATCAGGATTTTGATAAGCATTTAACTCAGCAGGAATTTCTCCTAGGTTAGCTTCGCCAGCAGGAATATTTATCAAATTAGCAGCGGCATCATAAGTAGTACCCTCAGGCGCTTGCACACTCATCGTGCCATCGGGATTCAATGTAACTTCCTCGGGAATTTGCCCAGAAAAATCCGCACTCAAATTGGTTACGGGTATTGTGAACGTACCGGCTTCTGGGTCAACAGCGACGTAGGTCGGTGGTTCTACTTGAACCGGGCCGTCTGTTGCAGGCATTGAAACCCAGTCGGGGCCTTGGGCTGCATATTCAGGTGCTGGTGTATCCATAAAATCGGTATGATCTGCAGGAATGGTAAACGAACCTCCGTCATGAAATTGGGTCGCTGCGGGTAGGTCCACCGTTACACTCCCGGTGTCAGAAACTTCCACATTTGGAGGTGCTAATTCATTAGTCCAGTAATTATCAAATTGCATTGAACCGGTTTCAGCATCAAAGCTCATTCCTTGTTGCAAGGGTACAGAAATACTGCCGTCAGGATTTTGGTATGCATTTAACTCGGGGGGAATTTCATTGAGGTAGGCTCCACCCGGAGGAACAGTAATCAAATTGGCCGCTGGATCATATGAAGTTCCGGGAGGCGCTTGAACGCTCATTGTTCCATCAGCATTCAAAGTTACATCATCAGGAATATGTTCGGCAAAATCAGCGGTCAAGTTGGCCACCGGCATGGTCATTGTGCCAGCTTCGGGATCAACACTCACATAGGCCGGGGGTTCTACTTGTACTGGCCCTTCAACTGAAGGCATGGAAACCCAATCAGGCCCTTGCGCCACATACTCAGGTGCAGGAGTTTCTAAAAATCCTGCTTGTTCAGCTGGCACAGTAAATGAACCATCGGCATTGAAAGTTGTTGTCTCAGGTAGTTCAACAGTAACTCCACCTTCTGCACTTATTGAAACATTATCAGGAGCTACTTCGTTGGCCCAATAATTGTCTAACGAGATTGATCCAGAATCAGCATCATAGGTAATCCCCGTCGGTAGTTCAGCCGTGATAGTTCCGTCGGGATTGAGTTGTGCCGTGACACCTTCAGGAATCTCTGACATTTGAACGGCGCCCGATGGAAATGTTAAAGCATTTGAATCAGCATCATAGGTTGTGCCTTCTGGCTGTTCAATAGTCATAGTGCCATCGGTATTAATTGTCACGCTATCCGGCACGGGCACATGATCTGAAACTGCATCAGCAGAGAACGAAAGTGTTCCATCAGACACTGTTGCACCTTCAGGTGGCGCAACGGTATAAGATCCGTCGGCATGAGGTGTGGAGTAGTCGGCATCATGAATATAATCAGGAGAATGCCCGTCTAAGAAGTTTGTTTGGTCAGCTGGAATCGTAAAATGAGAACCATCGGCATCATATTGCGTTCCTTGTGGCAGTTCAATACTTACTGAACCATCGGTACCGACATGAACAGAATCGGGAACAATCTCATTGGCCCAATGATTATCCATATGGACTGTTCCAGCATCGGCATCGTACTGGCAACCTTCTGGGAGACAGATTGTCGTCGATCCATCAGGACCTACAAATGAATCCATTCCTTCTGGAACATGATCCATAGTACCAACTGGAAAAGTAAGAGAATTCGCATCGGCATTATATGTAGTTCCTTCAGGAACACCTGTATCGATTGAGCCGTCTGCATTGATTGTCATATCGTCGGGAATAGGCAACGCACTGATCGCGTCGTGGGGAACAGTCATGATTCCATCGCCCACTTCTACATTTTGAGGAACATCAAAGCCCACTGAGCCATCGGCATTTTGATGAGCCCAATCGATATCTTGGATGGCCTCATGGGGAGGATTATCAAAATGTGCCGTCGCATCTGCAGGCAATTCAATACTACCGTCAGGAGCCACGGTGTGATTTTCAGGAAGTGTTACGCTTACTGAACCGTCATTTTGGACTTCCATATATGAGGGAGTAACCTGATTGACGACATTATTGTCTAAATTAAGTGAATTAGTTTGAGCATCAAATTGGGCTCCGTGTTCTGGCAAAGATACACTTACCGAACCATCGGGATTTTCAACAGGATTAAAATGCTCAGGTACGGCCGCGGGATCAACGCCACCGGCAGGTACAATCAAAGAATTTGAAGCTTCATGAAATTGTGTACCCTGGGGCAAATCTACGGTTACTGAGCCGTTGGCATTAATAGATACGTTTTCTGGCAAAGGCAGGTGTTCGTTCGCTGTTGCAACAGGAAAGTTAGCAATACCGTGGTCAACACTCACACCAGCTGGGGGTTGAATATGCACACTACCATCGGCATGGGGTGTGACCCAGTCAGGTTCTTTCCAGGTATGGGCTTCGTCAACAGGAGCTACATGAGAGGGACTATCGGCTTGATGTACACTTTGATAGTCATTGGGGCTTGAATCGCGACCTTGTTGGGCAGAATCGGTTGGACGATCATTAGAGTCAGTTTGAGAATATTGATCGCCACTATGGCTAGGCGATTGGGCAGCAGGAGAATTCGCAGCCGGGTCAGAGGCATCTTGTTGTGGTTGCGGTGTTTGATCTACTTGAGTTTGTTCTCCTTGCGGACCATCTTGCTGAGCGGTATCGGGTGGAGCGTCAGGTGCATTGCCAGACATTCCGGGGTCGATGATTCCACCGCCGACCATTCCAGGTGCGATGCGATCTTCGAGTTTTTTCCCTTTGAGTTTAGCTACTTTTTTCTTTCCCGAATCTTTTTTCTCAGTTTTTGCCATGTTCTAACCTTTTCAAATAGAGTTAAACAATTGTGCTCGTTGCAACCAAAAACCTATCGGTATGCCTTTTCTTTTTTAAAGGCCATTTTTCTTAAAAAATTTCATGGCAAAAAGTTAGACGAACGGGGCGACTAACGCGAAGCGCACTTCGACAAAATTTTAATCAAATTATTTATCTCAATATTTCTTGTGAAATCACGATGAGTCTACTGGAGTTTTAAGAAGTCATGGCCTTGACCTTACGCAAGCATAAACCAAAACTTGAAGAAACCTCGGTAAAAATTCAGCGGGGTCCGGAGCCAAAAACGGGTAATACAATTATTCCACTGTCTGCAGATGGCGCCATTTCTACTAGAAGATTGGATGTTTTTCATAAGATAAATGAGCTCTACCAGGCCAACGCTGTAAATCCTACTAGTCTTACCACCAGATTTTTAGAGCTTATCATTTCAAGTTTAGAGACTGAAGGCGGGTCTGTCTGGCTCTATAAAGACAAAGCAAAAGCCCTTGTTTGTAAAGTCGCCGTTGGCCCGGGCAGCAAAGATATTGTTAATATTTCAGCACCCCTTGGTAAAGGGATCGTCGGAAAAGTAGGAGAACAGAAAAAGCCCCTTATTATTCAAGATATTCATTCTGATAAAGACTTCGTAGCACAAATCGATGGGGGCCCTGTTGCAAAGGCTAGTTCTATTCTGGCTTGCCCCCTCATTTATAGAGATGAACTCATAGGCGTTGTCGAACTTATCAATAAGAAATCAGAAGGCGGTCAATTTTCTCAATTTGATCAAGTATTCTTATCAGATATTTGTTTGCCCGCCGCCATGCACACGAAAACTTCTCTGACATTAAGAAAACAAAACGATCTCATTAAGAAGTTAGATGTTTTAAGGAATCTTCAAGAAATTTTCAGCTCCACCCTTGATTTAGATAAACTTTTACAACTAGTTCTTACCAAAGCCATCGAGCTTCTCAATGCTGAAGTGGGTTCTATTTGGCTCGTCGATGAAGGGGGCCAAGGCGTTAGTTGTCACGTGGCCGAGGGCCCCACCAAAGATAAAGTCATCGGGGTAAAAATAGAAAAGGGCAAAGGTATAATTGGTTGGGTTATCGAGACACAAAAATCAAAAATGGTAGAGGACTGCTCTAAAGACCCTCACTTTTCTACAGCTTTAGATAAAAAGATAAATTTTGTCACAGAAACAATGATCTCAGTTCCACTTATGGTGCGAGGGGAATGTATTGGGGCTATTCAAATTATTAACAAAAAATCCCAAGAGCAGAAATTTTTTAATGGCGAAGATCTTGAGTTTGCCGAAGTATTTGCTTCAAGTTCTGCCATGTACATTAAAAATGCAAGGCTCTATGCCTCTGAAAAAAAGGCCAAAGAACTTGCCGCCCTGATTACAATCAGCAAAGAAATCACCGCCACTCTCGATATTAATGCTGTATTGATGTCCATCGTGAATTTGTCATCTGATATTATTCCCTATGATCGCGCCGTCATCTCAACAATAAATCCCGGTTCGGAGAAATTTGAGGTCAGAGCTATTAGCGGTAAAGAAAAAGTCGAAAAAGACGACCCTCTATACACTAGTTACACCGAACTCCACAATTATGCCGCCCAACAAAAAGAAGAGATTTGCATTACTTCTAGGGATGAGTTTTTCAAAAACCAAACGTCTCATTTAAACATTAAGAAATTCTTAGAAGAGCAGGGGCATCAATCCTATTGGGCTATCGTTCTAAAAGATGACCAAGGTATGCTGGGTGTCTTGTCAATGGAGGCAAAATTGCCTGGCATGATAGGGCCTACACATAAAGAGCTGCTCTCGCTTCTTGTCAGTCAATGCACGGTCGCTTTGAGAAACGCCGAACTCTATAACACCATACCTAGCGGTAAAGTTTTAGAAACCATTCAGTCAAACTTTTTAAATACCATCATGCAATTTCGTCACTGGCCCGTACGTCGATTGCGCAATGTGGGCATAAGTGTTCTGACTGTTATTTTGGCTATTATCTTTTTAAAGATTCCCTATACGGTTTCGGCCAATGTAGAAATTGTGCCCATGACCACCACTTATTATGCCGAGTCTAAAGGAATCGTGGAGAAAGTGTTCGTCAAAGAGGGCCAAATTGTGAAAACGGGGGATCCCTTGGTCAGACTAAATGTCTCGGAACTTATTACTCAAAAGGCCGAAAAAGAAAGCCAAAGAGAAAAAATTAAATCCGAGATGATTAAGTTGATGCTAGATAATAAAGCATCAGATTTTTCCATAAAAAATAATGAAAAAGTATCTTTAGAATATGAAATAGAGCGATTCACGAAGCAAATTGCCAATGCTGATGTCAAAGCCGATCACCCCGGGGTTGTAGTAAGTGAAAAAATTAATGATCTCTTAGGCAAACCTGTGAACTACGGCATCGAACTTATCAAGGTTGCCCGGAGCGATCGATTATTTGTAGAGTTTCAAGTGCCGGAAGAAGACATCATTCATGTTACCCCCAATCTCGATGTTAAGTTTAAGGTTTTTGGTTTGCCTAACATGAGTTTTTCAGACGGAATTACTCTTGAATCTGTTGCCGGTGAAGCCCGAAAAGTCAGCGAACAAGATCAAGCTAAGTACTTTATTGCCCGGGCCCAAATTGGAAATGCCAATGAAACTCCGTTAAGGCCCGGCATGACGGGCAGAGGGCGCATCGTTGGCGAAAAAGAATCACTGGGTTATATTCTCTTCAGTAAGCCTCTCAGATTTATTATCATGAAACTTTTTTGATACTTCTATGGTCGATGGCATCTCGGTATCAAGATCTAGGTTTGCGATCATTCCCGGTTTAAGAAGATAAGCCTTTTCACCGGGTTTAATCATATTTTTTACTGCAACTTTGATTCTTATGGTTTCGCTGGCCGAGTCTATGACAGGGCTAATAAATATAATCGAACCCTTAAATTTCATATCTTTAAGATCAGAGACGGTAAAATCAATGTCTTTACCCTTTTTAATTTTTGATATTTCTGCGGCCGGGACATTGGCCACCATTAGTAGCTCGCTGAGTTGAACAACGTCAAAGGCCTTTTCACCAACAGAAACCCGCTCTCCTTCATCAAAATAGTTTTTAGTCACCACGCCATCAATGGGTGAAACAATTCTTGTGTTCGAAAAGTCTAATTCTTTTAACTCAAAAGTTGATTTCTTTTTAAGATAGGCTGCTTCTTTTTGAAGAATCTCGTCTTTTGATACATATTTATTGAGTTTTTTAGTTTTGAGAAAATCTTGGTCCGCCGTCTTGTATTCAACATTGGCCAGGTCTCTTTCTATTTTCTGTTGACGATCGTCAATAATCGCAATCACTTGCCCGGCTTTTACCGCGTCCCCTTCTTCAACTTTGACCTTAATGAGTTCGCCCTGGGCTTTTGACTTTATTGTTATTTCCTTTTTACCAAATATGATGGCGGGAATTCCTTTCGATTGGGCCGTAGCACCAAAGGGATAAAATAATGCCATTGAGCTTATAACAAAAAATGCAGTGCCCCTTGTTTGTCGTTTCATCTGGACCTCATCTCAATTAATAAAATAAGTCGATTCTAAAAAAGCTCGATAGTTTTCTTCCTACATACTGGATCAGTGGTATCTGTTTCGCAACGATTTTGGCTTTTCCCGTCATACCTGGCCTTAAGTCGCCCGGATTATCTATGAGTATTTCTGCACGATAAAGATTGGTCTTGGGATTTAAAGGATCAGGCGCCCCAAGCGTTCTTATATGGGCAATATGGCCGCTATAACTATGAAATGGTGATGCCGCTAATCGAAATGTAACCGGGTCGTTGTCATCAATATAGTGGACTTGTTGCTCCGGAACTTCGATCACAGCCTTTAGCCGTGAAATTCCGACTACATGGCAGATTTCATCACCCTCTTTTACCATTGTACTGATTTTTTTAACTTGGTCGTTGCAAGAGACTAGAGCCATGCTTCCATCTACTGAGCTGTATTTTACTTTCAGCGAATCAACTTTTTTGGCGAGTTGAACTAGTTCTTGTTGTTTTGACGCAAGCTCTCGCTCTGTACCCACTTTATGGGTCATATCGTCTTTAATAGATTGTCTTACTTTTGTTTGAAGTTTTTGTACCGCAGTCTCCATTATCTTTTGATCGTAAAATAAAGATTTGTTCTCTACTTCTGCTACAACTGTATCTGGTTTTACAACATCGCCGTCTCTGACTAAAAATCTTCTTATTATCCCGTCAGTATTAATTCTGAGCATTCTAGAGTATTCACCCTCAAGGGAGCAGGGACCCGAGATTCCGTATGAAATAGGAAAAAGAATTATCCCGAGAAATACCGCGAGACCAACGCCGGCTATAACCTTTCCTCGTCGCCCGGCTAAGTACTGGCGTTTTGAGATAAGAACTTTGACAAGAAACATGGATACTTTTTTCACGTGACCTCCAAAGAGTTTTTTTGCCACCCAAAAGGACATCAAAACCCCAACTGCGTGAAGATGATCTATGAGAAATCCTTTAGCCATATAGAAAAGTCCGAGGGTAAGACTCGTTACCCAGCAAAAAGATGAAGCTCCATAAATAAAAAAAATAATTTTTTCTCGGGAAGTTGAATTTTCAAAATCAGCGTTTTGTCTAAAAATATATTTTGAAACCAGGTATTTCAGGTAGCTAAATGACGTATCTCTCAAATTGGGAATCTCAAAAAAATCTGCCGTAAGATAATAACCGTCCAGTTTGACGAGAGGATTAAAATTGGCAAAGATTGTGGCAATAGAGCAAATAGTCATGACTTGAAATGCAAGGACGTTAATCATGGTATTAGGATTTGTCACCGCCCAAAGTATGGCAAAAAGTGAACCCATCCAAAACTCTATGTAACCACCGGCGATGGTGACCATAACCTGCTTCCACTTTTTATCAAAGAGCCAGGCATCATTGACATTACAATAGAGGCATGGCTGGAAAAATAAGAGTAAAAAACCAATTTCATGGACTTCACCCCCGTAGTATTTACAAGTTAGACCATGACCTAACTCGTGAATCGCAATGATGGAATAAATGATCATCCATAAGAAAATCATGTTCCAAAATGACATTTTGCTAAATGAGAAGACCTCAAAGACACCTTGATGAAATTCCTCCCACCGATATGCCACAATAAGAGCGAACAGAATCATGCAGCTCGCTGAAAGGATGAAAAACCCTTTGGTCCAAAAGAAGGTAATATGGGGAATTATTTTATCAAAAAATTTGTCGGGATCTACGATAGGAAACCGCTTGTACATGACGGAGCCTTTTTTACTGAGTAAAAAGCTTTTACGGAGCTCCTTCATATTTTCGATGAGCATAAAATTTTGGTCCTTTTGGGATTTTTGAAGAAGATTCATGGACTCCAAGTTTTTTTGGTAATCTTTAAGGGTCCCCACATCAATTTCTGTATCTGAATTGTCTTCATTAAATTTCTTGGCCATATCTTCGAGGCTTCGTTTTCCATCAAAAAGAGAGATGATCGACCATTCACCCTGCTCAAATCGATAGTACGAATTTTTTATGGGATCTTTAACTATGTAGCTCGTCTTCTCACGCAAGACTTGCTTTGATATCTTCAGGTCAGGTCTGAGTGATGGATTTTTAGAACTGTTCGTCTCGGCAGCTGGACTCAAATTTCACTCCTCCCTAGAGTGATTCATCGGAATTTTAGCGTTAAAAGCTAACTGTCCTAGCCTGGATATTTCATGGAATTTCTGCTGCGAAGCACGATATGCTGCGCTGGTCGCTACGCTCTCGGCGTCCTCGGGAAATTTAAATCTCAACCTATCGCAGGGGATATGCTTCGATTCAAATTCCCCTGCGGTGCCCAGCCAGCTTGCATCTCGCGCTTCTCGCAACGAAATTCCATGAAATATCCAGGCTAAGACTTCGACAAAAGTCTTAACCCACCGTGTGGTATTTGTATTTGAATTGCCTCGAGGCCACCCCTCCTTCACAATTAAAAAATGACTTGGGCAAAGACGATCTCGACGGTTTTACTGCTTATACCTGCTCATGTTTGGGGAACAACTGTAGGTCTTACATTAAAAGATGTTCTCAAAGAAACCCTCTCGCACAATCTAGACATAAAGATCTCAAACATTGTGCCACAAAGCAGCGAAGGCGCCCAGATGTCGGCCCTAGGGGAGTACGACTTCAACACTTCTTTGAAATACTCCTACGACCATAGCGATACTCCTTCTAGCTCATCCAATCAGGGGGTCACTTCAAGCGTCGTAAATGACACGAAAACTTATGCACCGACAATTTCAAAAAAATTAACTACGGGCACTGAATTAAGTCTTCCCTATGATTACAAAGTGGTGACTTCAAATTCCAGTTCCACTACATTAACTGTCGGCCACAGCACATCTTTGGGACTCACTCTTAAACAGCCCTTAACCAAATCATTTTATCCTTGGTATTTTTCTAAACTCCTTACGGCGGCGGCTATTGATGTTGAGATTGCCAAGCTAAAGAATAGAACCGACGTCATTGATATTGTCTCAAAAACTTTGGAGCTCTATTTTGATACTCTAAAAGAAAAGGAGTCTCTTCGTATTAAAGAACTTTCCCTAGAACAATCACAACAGACTTTGGATTATTCGAAAAATAAGAGAAAGCTCGGAAAAGCGTCATTGGTAGATCAACTTCAAGCAGAAGGGAAGTTTCAAAAAAGTAATGAAGGTCTCATAGAGGCCAAAAACTCCTACCAAAATAAAGCCGATGAGCTCGGATTGAGTGTTTATGCCCAACCCAATGCAGCAATTAAAATTAATGACGACATCACTTCGCTTGAAGTAGCTCCCGCACCTCTGAACGAAGAAGAGATTATCACGCAGACCCTTAAAGACCGCCTTGAGATCAAGTCGTCTGATCAATCCATTGAAAAAGCGTCTGAAGAGAATCGAGCAGCCCAGGTAGACCGGTTACCAAATGTCACTATGGACGGATCACTGACATACAAAGGTCTGGGGCCTGACTTTCAAAGTTCCCAAACCCAAGTCAACAAAGGAAACGAGCCTTCGTATAGCGCCACTTTGAATCTTGAACAACCCGTCATGAGATATGCCGCAAAGGGGCAGTCTCAGATCAAATCACTAAGGCTTCAGCAAGAGTCCTTAAGAAGATCCAGCACTGAACGAAATATTGCCTTAGAAATCAGAAAAAATATCAGACAGGTCCAGACAAATTGGCTGCGGATTGAGGCGCTACGAAAAGTCGTCACGGCTGAACAAGAAAAGTACCGAGGCCAGAATAAACGGTTCAAAGAAGGTGCCATTTCAATATTTGATCTCACCCAAGCGCTCCAAGATAGGGAGCAAGCCGAGTTTGAACTTTTGAGCGCTCGAATTTCTTACATCAAATCCAGATTTCAACTGTCTAAGTCTCGGGGAAAACTTTTGGAAGATTTAGAACTCAACTAGTTCCTTCATTTTTTTCTTTGAGTTTAGAAAAAAATAATATACGTTTCGAAGTGATGGACAAGAAAAACTTCCTTTTCGTCTCCTTAGCTGGCCTCATCGGTGATATCGCTTGGCAAATGACAAAAGAAGGTCACGGCGTTAAATATTATATCGACGCCAAAAAAGAGCGAGAGATCGCCGACGGCTTCGTCGAAAAAAGTGAAAATTGGAAAAATGATGTTCAATGGGCCGATGTCATAGTTTTTGACGACGTGCTTGGCCAAGGTGAAATAGCCCAAAAGCTTCGAAACGAAGGTAAGCTTGTCATTGGGGGCTCTGCTTACACCGATCGCCTTGAAGATGACCGATCCTTCGGTCAAGAAGAACTTAAAAAACACGGTGTGAGTATCATTCCTTACAAAGATTTCTCTTCATTTGATG
>JAHFAE010000031.1 GCA_023250675.1 Oligoflexia bacterium
GGGCTGAACTTAACTGCAAAATACATTCGTGCCCTAGATGAAGCTTATGTTGTCGAAGGATATATGGACCTCATTACTCTTTACCAATTTGGAGTAAAAAACGTGGTGGCTACCCTTGGTACGGCACTCACAAGTGAACACACTAAGATATTAAAGCGCCTCTGTAGTCATGTTGTCGTTTTATTTGACAGTGACGAAGCCGGTCTAAGTGCTGCCGATAAAAGTCTTCCTTTATTTTTGGATGCCAACCTATTTTCTAGGCATTTGACCCTGCCTGGGGAGTGCGATCCCGACGATTATTTGAGAAATGAAGGTCTAGAAAAATTTACAAGATTGTCCAAAGAAGCTCCGGACCATTTTGTTAGCTATTTAAATCGTCAATTGGTTCATTTTAAAGGCCGCCAAAGCGAAAAAGTCGAGGTTGTGGACAAAATGTTGCCTCTTCTTGAGCATGTAAGAGATCAACGCTTGAAGACACTTTATTCACGAGAAGTCGCAGACCGATTAACCGTTGACCCCCAATGGCTTGTCAAAAGAATGAACGCACCACGGAGTCAACTTGTTGTAAATAATAGGGAAAATAAATCTATTGCAAAGCATCAAAATATTCCGAGGGAAGAAGAAATTTTGGTGCAGTTTATGCTACAGAACTCAAGGTACTTAGAAATAATTCGCGATAGTGGATCGATTGAAAATTTCATGAGTGACGAGGCACGTATGTTGGCTCAAAGAGTTGTTGAAAGATATTGTAAAAATCCCGGTGATTTTGATAGATTAGGGGCTTCGCTTATCACCGAGGGGTATTCGTCTGAATTATTGACGAGTCATATTGGTATCAGGGATAACGCGCAATTAGATGAGTCAGGGGAGATGCAGTTGATCCAAGATTGTCTCAGTCGTGTAAAAGAAAGACACCTCAAATTACAAACTAGAAATTTACTAACGTCCCTAAAGAGCGATTCAGGTAATACAGAAAATTTAGAAGCTTTCATGAAAATTGCACAAGAACAAAAGGGTTTGAAAAACCCATAATGGACTCTGGTTTTACAAGGAGACTTAACACCAATGCCTAAACAAACAAAAAAAGATAATGGGTCATCAAAGGGCGAGAAGTTGTCTTTAAAACAACTTCAAGAGAAAGTTCTTGTTGAGATCAAAAGATTTATCAGCATGGGCAAGAGCCGCGGTTATCTAACTTACGAAGAAGTTAATGATCTTCTTCCCCCTGAAATAGCTTCTCCTGAACTCTTAGATATGCTCATGGAAGCTCTTGAGCAAAACGATGTGAAACTTGTCGATAGTAACAAAAAAGGTAAAGACGAAAAGTCTGATGAGTTTTTAAAAGAACCCGCTGAAGCTGCGGCTGAAGAGGAAGAAGAAGAGGAAGAAGCCGACGACGAAGGTGGGAAAGGCAATGATCCGGTACGGCTTTACCTTAGAAAAATGGGTAGTGTGAGCCTTCTAACTCGAGAAGGTGAAGTTGAAATTGCAAAGAAAATTGAAGAGGGTGAACTAGAAATCTTAAAAGTAATTTTAAGTTCGCCCCTGGGTACCAATGAGATCATCAACATAGGTGATCGACTTTCGAAAGGACGAATTAAAGTTAAGAGTATCTTTCGTGGGCTCGAGGACGAAGACACAACATACGATGAAAAAGAATACACTCAAAAAATTTATGATTTGATTGGTCACGTAAAGAATTTTAAAAAGAAAGCGCAGAAACACTTTGATCAGCTCAATCGACCTAATGTTGCGCCTGCGACCAAAGAAAAAATATATGCCGAGTTAGATAAGTACAAAGAAGAAGTATTCAAGAATTTTCACGATGTGAGTTTTAATAGAAAGACTATTGATCGCATCGTTATCAAATTTAAAAACTTGGTGAATAGACTCAACTATCTCAATAATACCATCAAAGGTGGAGTTAAAAGAGCTCGCAGCACTGATCTTAAAACTCTTTTAGATTTAAGTAAAAAACTTCATGAGAATCCTAAAGATAGAAATAAGTTCAATAAAGATACAGGAATAACCTTTGAAGCCCTGGAGATTTTGGCTCAACAACTTAGTGTTGCGCAAAAGCGAATTGATCGGGTTGAAGAAGAAGCCCAAATGCACACCCTATGGATTAAAGAGACATATTGGGGCATTGAGGGAGGGGAGCGAAAGGCTGATAAAGCGAAATCTGAGCTCGTTGAAGCCAATCTTCGACTTGTTGTCAGTATTGCCAAAAAATATACAAATCGAGGATTGCAGTTTTTAGATTTAATTCAAGAAGGCAATATCGGTTTGATGAAAGCTGTTGATAAGTTTGAATATCGACGGGGCTATAAGTTTTCTACATATGCCACGTGGTGGATTAGGCAGGCAATTACTCGAGCTATTGCTGATCAAGCCCGAACAATAAGAATTCCAGTTCATATGATAGAAACTATCAATAAGCTCATCCGAACGTCTCGGTACTTGGTTCAAGAAATAGGGCGAGAACCGACACCAGAAGAAATTGCAGTTAAGATGGAAATGCCCATCGACAAGGTCAGAAAGGTTCTAAAAATTGCCAAAGAGCCTATCAGCCTTGAAACTCCCGTAGGTGAAGAAGAAGACAGTCATCTTGGAGATTTTATTGAAGATAAGAAGGTGATCAACCCTTCAGATGCTATTATTAACTTGAATTTAGCAGAGCAAACTCGCCGAGTGTTGGCAACCCTCACCCCGCGAGAAGAAAAAGTACTTCGCATGCGTTTTGGAATTGGTGAAGAAAGTGACCATACCCTTGAAGAAGTAGGGCAGGATTTCAACGTCACCAGAGAGCGAATTCGTCAAATCGAAGCAAAAGCTCTCAGGAAACTTCGTCACCCCAGCCGTGCGAAAAAATTGAAGGCGTTTATAGATAGTTAAATAATATTGTCCGCAATATATTTGCGGGCCAGGGGCCTATAGCTCAGCTGGTTAGAGCTCCCGGCTCATAACCGGGCAGTCCCAGGTTCGAATCCTGGTGGGCCCACCAATAAATGTTATTGCTCGAGGAGGCAAATGTCTGTGCGAGAAGAGCTTGAAAAGTTAGGTCGCCTACAAGAATTGGATTTAAAAATTGATAGAGCCAGAATGCTTGTGTCTTCAGCCCCCGCTATTTACAGGGAAATTGAAAGTGAGATTACAAAAGAAAAATCTGGTTTAAATTTGGTAGCAATTCATAAAGCAGATCTTGAAAAGCAAAAGCGTGGCCTTGAGACTGAAATAGTTATGGATCAGGATCGTATTAAAAACATTGAGTCAAGACTCAATACGGTTACGAACAACAAAGAATTTCACGCCGTGACTAAAGAAGCTGAAAAAGCAAAGAAGCTTATCTCTGATCGAGAAAAGACGATTGTGGAGCTGACTGAAAAGATTTCTGCTCAAGATAAAATTGCGGGTGAATTTGAAGCAAGAATTGCATCACTTAATGAGAAGCTCGAAGTTCGTAAAAACGAAGTTGGAAGTCAGGTTGGCGAAGCTGATAAAGAAATTGCTTCATATGCGGGCGATCGAAATTCAATTATTTCTGAAATCACGCCCCCTCTTATGAGCCGTTACAATCGTATTCGGGTAAGATACAATGATGCCTTGGTTGCTTGCAAAGGTGGGCATTGCACTTCGTGCAATGTGGCGCTTCCTCCACAAATGTATATTCAAGTACAAAAATGTTTGGAGTTCTTGGCTTGCCCCAGTTGCCAAAGGTTACTTTTCTTTAAGGTTTAGAACACGTATTCGATGCCGTCTTGCCTGCTACTTTAAGGTTTTGTGATTGCTGCAACGGTCTAATATGAATAGTTCCAATTGATTCGATACATTTAAAGTGTTCTGATACGAGTTATCTTAATTCAACTCGTCTACGGGGGCAACTATGACTAAATACAACATTTTGATTGTGACTATCTTTACCTTTTGCTCGGGAGCTTGGGCCATGAAAACCACTAATGCAGCTGTAGGTTTGGCTTCTGATTTTCATGCGACTCGATCTAATGATACGGCGATTACCGGAATTTGGAGCCTCAATAATGGGCAATTTGTGCAGGGTTATTTTATGGTAGAGAGTAACGGAACCACTACTTTTTCTGCCGTCGGCGCAGCTTATAAGTACACGATTTCGGGTGATGAAGCCGAAGGGTTGCACGTGGGAGGTGGGCTTGGAATTGGTGGAAGCGACGGCAACAATTTCACCCATATCAATGGGATCGTTGGATTTCATTTTGGTGTCGCCAGACAGATTTCTATTCATATCGATGGTGGAATCAGCGTTGGCAGCGCTAACTCTAAAAGCGAAACCTATTTTAACGGCAACTCTCCTTTATTTGGCCTCAGTGCTGTTTACAATATATAGTCAGTAGAAATTTGTTTTGTTAAATGCTATAAAGTACCCCTCAAAAGTAAAGTGGATGATCGCTGCTCTTACTAACACGAGAGGAGAGGAAAGTCCGGGCTCCATAGGGTGATGCAAGGGATAAAGTCCCTCCGCCGCGAGGCGAGTAACAGTGGAACAGAGAGAATGTCCAGGGCAAAGAGCCGAAAGATGGGAACGGGAATTTTTCGGGGAGCCGCTGGAGTGAAAACAGCCAAACTATGCATGGAGCAAGATCAAATAGGGGGGCAAAACTAGAGCGACCCGCTCACTAGCCCTCGGGTAAGATCGCTTGAGCGTAAAAGTAATTTTGCGCCTAGAGGAATGATTATCGGGAAGAAATTCCAACAGAACCCGGCTTATAGCTTTACTTTATGGGAACTGTGCGGGCCAGGCGCCAAAAAGCGTTTGGCCCGCTCTTTTTTTTTGATCAGGACTTGTCCTCAATTTGGTCTCGTAGCGAGAATTTTATAATTTTACTGAGACAAGGGGCCCAGATTGACGGCAGCAATGGCAATGCATTATGAAAGAAGTTAACTATGTGGAAAAATAGTATCCTCACTGCCATTTATGTCCGGTTTGGTCTCTTTATATTACTTATTTTGGGAGCTCGAAGTTACAATGACAGTCATAATTCAATTCAAACCATATTCTATCAGTATTATGTGCGTTGGGATGCCATAGCTTTTTTGCGAATAGCGGCCCACGGATTTAATACCGACGTGGGTGATATTGGACATTTTCCAGTTTATCCCATTATGTTGAGGATTGTGGGCTTCGTTGCACAAGATCTCGCCGTGGCCGCATTCATCATAGGTTTTGTGAGTGCGGTAGCTTCTGGCTTTTTCCTTCAAGAGATAATGCGAAATATGCGATTTACCGAGGGGGAAAATGACCGGGCACTTTTATTTATGAGTTTTTTCCCTACGGCGTTTTTTTTAGCTTTACCTTATTCGGACACGGTTTTTATGACCTTTGTTCTAGGCACATTTTATTTTATGAGTGAAAAAAAATGGGCCCCCATGTCGATCATGGCTATATTGGCTGGGGCCTGTCGAATTCAAGGTATAGCCTTATTCCCTGCTATTCTTGCCCAACTTTGGCAATTAAACCTGCTTCGTACAAAAAAGATGATCTGGGCATTAGTAGTACCTTCGGGGACTGGATTATATCTCTTCAATAATTGGGTCAATCGTGGTGATCCGTTTTTCTTTTTAGGACTTCAGCAAGATAAATTTTATCACCACATCATATTTCCGTTTCAAGAATTGCTGACAAATATAAAAATGTTTTTTGTCGGTGAGCCGTCTAGCTATAAGACTCTCTACCTCGATATGCCCATGTTTGCCTACCTGGTGCCTATGATACTTTTATTTTTGGGTCGAAAAATTCTGCCGCTTCCTCAACAGATTTTTTCATGGTCCGTTGTTTTTATGCTTTCGATGGCTTCTTTTGGGGTAAGCATGCCTCGGTATGTGCTTGTCATTTTTCCCATGTACATTGTTTTGGCACGATTGACTGAAAACAAAAATGTGTTTCGGGCTACAATGACTTTTTCGGTAAGCCTGTTTTCTTTCTTTGCCACCAGATACTTTCTGGGGCTTTGGGCATTCTAATAACATATTCGGTAGCGGTTCTTTTTTTTGTGGACTTCAAGAAATGATTTTTCTAGATATAGCCTTCAATTTTTCTTGAGAGGCTTCCACCTTGGATCGTCTGACTGTGAAAATATTCAACAAGGGTATTGGGGTCCTTCCACGCTTTGTGACTGAGCTGCGCTTTTTCACAGCACGCTTCTAAAAATTGCTCTTGGTTCCAGCCGTTTTCTTCGGCTACTGAAGGTAATAAAACTGCCCGATTATCGCCGCGGCTGACAATGATTCCTGTTTCACCAACGACGAGGTCGTCAATTGAATCCATTTTTGAAATTTTAGATAAAAGAGTCACCTCGATCTCAAGATATGAAATCTCGTTTTCGTCGATAGGTTCTTTTCGTGCATCGTGGGTGGCCGCAGTGGCGCCAGCATCAAAAAGAGTTTCAGGTAAACTCGTTGCGGACTCTAACATTCCCATACTTCCCCGAACTTCACCTGCTTTGCGAAGAGTTACAAAAACACCACCTTTTTCATTCCACCGATGATCATCAACGGGCTCCAGTCGTTTTTTCATTGGCCTACCCGTTACTATCTGCCAGACGCCGAGGCTAGCGATTTGGCATACTTGTTTTTCAAATTCTCCTGATAAATCGTGCATAGAGAGCAAAATTACTGCCTGAAACCATAGTTATCAAGGGGAAGTATATTGGACGCAGCGCAACCAAAACTTATTTCTGGCCTCAGGACGTATGGGCCAGGTAAAAACTAGTATAAGGAGTGCAAAATGAAATTACTGGGTGTGGATTCAGTGGAGTACGCGGTCAAATCGATTCAAACCGTTGAGCCCTTATTAAAAATATGGGGATTTGAAAAAACCGGGTCTGGAAAAACAGGCAACTCCCGATGTGCGCTTTGGGGTCAAGGAAAGATTAAATTTCTAATAACCCAAGGTGACACTTTAGATAGCGAAGCCTCCATTTTTGTAAAAAAACATGGAGACGGAATCTGCAATGTGAGCTTTTTGGTTGAAGATGCAGCCCATGCGGCCGAATTTGTAGGTGGCCGGGGTGCTGAAATCACCCATCAACCAAAGACAGTAACTGCGGGTCCCGGTAAAATTAAGACTTCTTCCATGGCAGCCATGGGCGATGTGATTCACACCTTTATTTCTCGCCATGGAACCTCTAAATTTAGTGATACGGTTGACGTGGACATAGAAAAATCCCCAAAAGGTTTGGGTATGTTTGCTACTGACCACCTCACGTGCAATTTAGCGTCTGGTCAGCTTGATAAGTGGTCGGCCTTTTATGAAAAAGTCTTGGATTTTAAGGTCACCCGTTCCTTTCATATCACCACAGGCCGTACCGGATTATTAAGTAAGGTTATGGAGAATACAGAAGGCACCGTTAAAATTCCCCTTAATGAGCCGGCAGATAAGAAGAGTCAAATTCAAGAATATATTGATACCAACCGAGGCCCAGGCGTTCAACATCTGGCACTTGCGACGGGTAATATTCTAGATACCCTTCCAAAACTTAGAAAGGGGGGGCAGAAGTTTCTCAGTGTTCCTGATACCTACTATGACGAAGTTCCTAAGCGCGTAAAAACAATAAAAGAAAATCTCGGTGAACTGAAGTCTCAAGGGATTTTGGTTGATGGCGACAATTCAGGATATCTTCTTCAAATTTTTTCTGAAAACGTCGTAGGCCCTTTCTTTTTTGAAGTCATTCAGAGGTGCGGTAACAAAGGTTTTGGCGAAGGAAATTTTAAAGCTTTGTTCGAGGCTATCGAACGAGATCAAGAGCGCCGAGGAGTCATTTAACTCAATGGAAAATATCAAAGATTTTTTGGGCTGCCGTTGTCACGGCGGCCTTCATTTTCAATCGCCAACTCAAGGTCATACTTTTAGTTTGGCAAAACCTCAATATAACCGAGATCGACCGGTAAGACCGACCTCACAATTTCTTGATCTCAATTTGGATATTGAAAGTCAGACGTTATCAGGCACCAACACGATTTCCTTTAAAGTTTTTCAAAAAAGTGTTGAGAATTTTTTTGTAGATTCAATTGATCTCAAAATTCAAGAAGTACTTATGGGTGGCAAACCTGTTTCTTATTCTGTGGAACAAAAAGGAATAATCGTTACTTGTGGTCAGCCGTTACAACGTGATGAGGTCGGTGAACTAAAAATTAAATTTTTTAGCAAAAATCCCAGAGCGGGATTATATTTTATTAAGCCTGATCCCCAGTATCCTCAAAGGCCCGTCCAAGTTTGGACTCAAGGGCAAGATGACGATTCGCGGTATTGGTTTCCATGTTTTGACGAGCCGAACTTAAAAGCCGCGTTTGAAATGAAGGTTCAAGTGCCAGCGGGGTTTATTGCTACAAGTAATGGCGCTCTTATTGGCGAATCAAGAACGGGGAATAAATGGACTTTTCACTGGAAGACCCCCGTCGCCATACCAAGTTACCTTGTCACTTTGACTGCAGGGCAGTTTTCTGAAATTAAAGATCAGTGGCGAGGCAAACCCGTGGTCTATCTTTGTCAGAAGGGCAAAGAAGAAGAAGCTAAAATCAGTTTTGGCAAGACACCGAAAATGATGGAGTTTTTTAGTAAAACTATTGGGGTAAATTACCCCTACGAAAAATATACCCAAGTTGCAGTGGCTGAATTTATTTTTGGTGGAATGGAGAATACTTCGGCCACTACGCAAACCGATTCCACCTTGCACCCTAAAGATATAGATTTTGATTTTACAAGTGATGATCTCGTTTCACATGAGCTGGCCCACCAGTGGTTTGGAGATTTGGTCACCTGTAAATCTTGGGCCCATGGTTGGCTCAATGAAGGTTGGGCCACCTTTATGGAATCAGTATTCAAAGAAAGTGATCTTGGGATTTGGGAGAGTGAATACTATCGCTATTTAGAATTGGGGATCTATTTAGATGAAGACTCAAGAGTTTATCGAAGGCCTATTGTTTCTAATTATTACTCTGACCCAGCTGAAATTTGGGATCGCCACCTCTATCAAAAAGGAGGTTTGGTCTTAAATCTTCTTCGCCATGAGTTAGGGGCAGAAGATTTTTGGAACGGTACAAAAAAATATCTTGAAGATCATCGGGGAGGTCCCGTTGAAACCGTTGATTTTCAAAGATCTTTAGAAGAAATTTCTGGTAAAAATCTTCAGAGGTTTTTTGATCAATGGCTATTCAAAGCAGGGTACCCCGAACTTAAAGTGGCATTAGATTGGGATGATAAAACCGGAATTGCAAAGTTAATTGTTGAGCAAAAACAAAAAACCGATAGCCAGACGCCACTTTTTCATTTGAAAATTCCGGTGGACTTTATTTTCTCAGACGGTCCCATCAAAAGTGAAGTGATTGAAATAAAGAGTCAGAAAGAAGTTTTTTCATTTAGCTTAAAAGTGAAACCACTTTATTGTCGATTTGACCCTAACTCTCATCACATTAAAACCTTAGAATGGAATGCCCCCCTTGAGATGACCAAAAATCAATTGGATAAGGATAATGATGTAGTAGCCAAAATTTGGACGATGCGATCTATGATCAAAGATGCAAGTCTACAAGCCGTAGAAACAGTGGCAGAACGCTTACAAAAAGACGAATTCTGGGGTGTTAGAGCTGAAGCCGCTGTTGCATTAGGTGAATCAAAATCAACTGATGCCATGAGTACACTTGTGAATGCTTTGGGTGTAGAAAAAAACAGTAAAGTTCGAACAAAAATTTGCTCAGCCCTTGGTGAGTTTCGTGAAGACGCAGCAGCTAGTGCCCTTGTTGAGGCGCTCGGAAAAGACTCAAGCACTTTTGTTCGTGGCGCAGCAGCGGCCGCGTTGGGCAAAACCAAATCCCCAAAAGCATTTGAAAGTTTAAAAGAGTCATTAAAGAGGACGTCCTGGAACGACTTTGTGGCAGCCCAGTCTTTTTCGGGATTGCGAGCTCTGCGTGATGAGCGGGCTATTCCTCTTTTTCTTGAAGGAGCAAAGTATGGAGCTCCAAAATTTGCACGAATAAATGCTGTTAGTGCTTTGGGAGAGTTTGGCAGAAGCCGAGAGGACATTACTGATTTTATTAAGGATTGTTTGAGCGATCCTTTTGCCCGTGTCAGATTCGCGGCGGCCGATGCACTAGTGCGAAGAAAAGACCCTACGGCAATTCCTGCCCTTGAAGAAACCGGTCACCGCGTAACAGAGGGTCATCTCAAAGCCGCCGCTTTTCGGGCGGCCCAACGGCTCGGGCAAAGTCTTGATCGCCCGGCAGAATTGGACCAGTTCAAAGAGGCATTAGATAAAATTTCTGATGAGAATCGAAAACTCCGTGACCGTATTCTTCACCTCGAAAAAAAGGTGCCAGGCACCTTTTCCGCAAATTAAACGGTGCCTGGCACCTTTTGCGCAAATATAGAGCATTTGGAGGAATATAGAAGTTTTAGATTTGCTCGTTATTTTGGAAAGACGACCAGGCATCTCACTACTTAATATTTCGATTTTAAGTAACGGCTAGACAATTCATGGCCTAATTTTTCTTGAATAAATAAAGAGGCTGCAACTTGTTTATTAAGATCAATACCGGTCCTCACTCCCATACCCTGAAGCATATATAATAAGTCTTCAGTAGAAACATTACCCGCAGCACCCGGTGCATAGGGGCATCCACCCAAGCCACCGCTACTTGAGTCAAAAATACTTAATCCAGATTCAAGACCCATAACAATATTTGCCAAGGCGGTTCCCCTGGTATCGTGAAAATGAAGAGCTAATTTCTTAGGCCCCATAATTTTTAACAACATTTTTGTGAGATCACGCACTTGATAGGGTGTTGCAACGCCAATGGTATCACCAATCGAAATTTCATGAACTCCCATATCCAATAGTCGCTCTGTGACTTTCAATACTGCCTTGGGATTTACTTTTCCTTCATAAGGGCAGCCAAAACAGGTGGATACGTAACCTCGAATTTTAATCTTGTTTTTCTTTGCATGGGGAACAAACTCTTTAAATCTTTCAAAACTTCCATTTATTGACGTATTAATATTTTTCTGATTAAACGTCTCGCTTGCCGCTGTAAAAATAGCAATTTGGGAGACTCTTGATTTTGTTGCTGACTCGTAACCTTTTAAGTTTGGAACTAAGGCCCAGAAATTTACCCTTTTGATACCTTGAAGCTCTCCAATAACTTGGCCTGAACTTGCCATCTGAGGAATTTTTTCAGGATTTACAAATGCCCCGACTTCAATGTCTTTGTGGCCGGCCTCGACGAGTAATTTAATAAAATGGGCTTTGTCTTTAAAATCCAACGACTCCTTCTCATTCTGTAAACCATCTCTTGGCGCGACTTCAACGATTTTAACTCTCATTTGAGTTGACCTTTCTATTCCCGATGTTTGCCAACGGCCATTGAAGGAAACGGATCATTTTTCGCCCTTGGCAATCTCGGCAATCTTTTCGTCGAGTACGACTTGGGCCCCCATATTTTTGTTCATCCCAACGACTTTTCCATCAAATGGAGCTTTTAAGGCATACTCCATTTTCATGGCCTCTAAAATACAAATGGTTTGCCCTTGTTTGACCACATCACCAATTTTGAAATTAATTTTTAAAATTTTACCTGGCATTGGTGACCTGAGCACTCCATCTTGGGTCGTACTGACCCGTCGTTGAGTACCTGATCCATCAGTATCTTCAAATGAAAATGTTCGTCCTTCAAAATGCACCCACAAGACAGAACCTATTTTTTTAGAGCGGCCAGTTTTTTCGGAGTTGATTATTTTACCGCTGATGGGTTCTGGAGTCTCTTGAGAAAAAGCAGGTAGCCACGGCGATTGGTAAGATAATCTCAAAGGCGCTCCCATCATACTGATTTGAGATGGCTGCCCAAGTTTTACCTTATTTATGTATGCCTGTTGCGAAGGCGACAAGGCTGGGAGTTCATAACCATCTTTAAATTCTTCTGTTAAAAAAGAAGTATTGAACTGACCGCTGATAAATCGGTCACTTTTAATAACTGATTTAAGAAATTCAATGTTGGTGTGAACTCCAAAAATTGTCGTTTCACATAATGTGGAATGCATGCGTTTGAGATTTTCCTCTCGTGTGGGGGCCCAAGTGATTATTTTGCCGATCATGGGATCATAAAAAGGTGTGATTTTATCACCTGAGTCGTAGCCAAAATCAAACCGACGGTAAGGACCCGTTGGCAAAATCATCTCTGAAATGTCACCCGTACTTGGCAAAAACTCTTTGGCCGGATTTTCTGCATAAATTCGCACTTCAAGGGCATGCCCTCTTTGTGAGATTTGATCTTGAACCAAAGGTAAAGTTTTACCCAGGGCTACTGCAAATTGAAGGTGCACAAAATCAACACCGCATACGAACTCAGTGACCGTATGTTCTACTTGAAGCCTCGTATTGAGCTCCATAAAGTAAAAATCGCCATTTTTATCGACAAGAAACTCTACCGTCCCCGCATTGAGATATCCTGCCTGTTTTACAATTTTTAGAGCTGAAGTAGTGATCTCTCGTCTCAACTCATCAGTCAATGAGGGGGATGGTGTCTCTTCAAATATTTTTTGATGGCGCCTTTGGATACTACAATCTCTCTCGAAAAAATGAAGACTGTTGCCGAGACTGTCGCAAACAACTTGAACTTCAATATGTCTTGGATTTTCAATATATTTTTCTATAAATACGACTTCACTGCCAAAGGCATTCTTTGCTTCACGTTGAGCCGAACTATACAACTCAAAAAATTCTCTATCGTCGTGAACGACTTTCATTCCTTTGCCACCGCCGCCAGAGGCTGCTTTGACCATACACGGAAATCCAATTTTTCGAACTTCAGCCAATAACTTTTTGGGGTCTGTTTCTGCGCCCGTATAGGCAGGAATTACTGGAACTCCGGCAAGCTTAGCCAATTGCTTGGCATTAATCTTATTGCCTGCCAGTGAAATAGTTGGGGAGGTGGGGCCGACGAAAATTATTTTTCTTTTAGCCAATGCCTCGGCAAATTCGGCATTTTCACTTAAGAATCCAAAACCTGGATGAACTAATTTTACTTTAGAATCAACGGCCGCTTGAACAACTGCTGAGATGTTAAGATATGTTTCTAAAGGTGTATTGCCAGTCAACTCAATTCTTTCGTCGCTTAACCGAAAGGCCGCAGTATTTTTATCAGGGGTTGAATGAAATAAGACCGACTTAAAGCCGAGTTCTTGACAGGCTCGAATAATGCGCACGGCAACTTCACCGCGATTAGCAATTCCGACGCGCAATTAATCCCCCTTGCGCCACGAGGGTTTTCTTTTATCAAAAAAAGCATTCATGCCTTCCTGGCCTTCTTTTGAAATGCGGCGTTCGGCTATAGTCTTAACTGTTAGCTTTCGCGTGGATTGCCACGAAGTTGTTTTAATTTTTTGAACGAGATCTTTAGCAACTCGGACGGCTTGGGGGCCATTGGCCAAAATTAAATTTAATTTTTCATTTAGAAATGCGTCACACTCATCTGCGTTCCCGGAATACTGAATCAGGCCTAATTTCTCAGCCTGGGGACCTCGAAAGATTTCAGCAGTAAAAATCAGGGAACGGGCTTGACTCTCCGGAATTTTTCTTAAAATATATGGAGCAATAATACTTGGTACCAGCCCAAGCTTCACCTCGGTGAAACAAAATTTTGTTTCTGTGTGCCCCGCGACAATATCACAAACCGCAGTCAAACCCACACCTCCCCCCATCACATTCCCATGGACAAGAGCTAAAAGGGGCACAGGACATGTAAACATGACCTCGTACATGTCTGATAATTTTTGAGTATCTTTGAGGTTTTCGTTCGTAGAAAATTTAAGAGACTTACGCATCCATTGAAGATCACCACCTGAACAAAAACTGGGTCCTTCTCCTCGAATCGTCGCAGCCAAAATAGAATCATCTTTCTTAATTTTGCGAAAAATTTCGGTAAGTTCTTTTATTATATCAGGATTTAACGCATTATGGGCCTTTGGTCTAGAGAGTAGAACATTCAAAACACCTGATTTAATTTCAGTTTTTACCGTCGATGTTGCCATTTTATTTTCTCACATCCTGAAAATGCCAAACCCCGTGGGTTGGTTTTCTTTGTTTGTTGCGGCGGCTAATCCCTGAGCCAAGACTTGCCTCGTATTTACTGGATCAATAATTCCATCATCCCATAATCTTGCCGTGGAGTAATAAGGACTGCCTTCGGTTTCATATTTATCAAGGGTGGGTTTTTTAAAATCAGCTTGTTCTTGGGCGGTCATGGTTTTTTTCTGTTGTGCCAGTTGTTCAAGTTTTACGGTCAACAAAACATTGGCTGCTTGTTCACCACCCATGACGCTGATTCGGGCATTAGGCCACATCCAAAGTTGCCGCGGTCGGTAGGCACGGCCGCACATTCCATAGTTTCCGGCACCAAAGCTTCCACCAATAACGACTGTAAATTTAGGAACGTGAGTGGTGCTTACTGCAGTCACCATTTTTGCTCCGTCTTTGGCGATGCCTTCGTTTTCGTATTTTTTGCCAACCATAAATCCCGTAATATTTTGCAAAAACAAGAGGGGAATATTTCTTTGAGTGCAAAGTTCTATAAAATGTGAAGCCTTTAATGCACTTTCACTAAATAAAACTCCATTGTTTGCGATGATACCAACGGGGAAACCCCAAAGCCGTGCAAACCCACATACAAGAGTCGGGCCGTAGAGACTTTTAAACTCCTGAAATCGGCTGCCATCAACTAGTCGGGCGATTATTTCGCGGACGTCATAGGGTTTGCGCGAATCACGAGGAATAATCCCATAGATTTCTTTACCTGAATAAAGGGGTTCTGTTTTTTCTATGGCACTCAATGCTAACGAGGATCGGGAAAGGGAAGGGCGATTCAAATTTTGTACGATATTTCTTGTTAATTGAAGAGCATGTAAATCATCGTCGGCAAAGTGATCGGTGACTCCACTTTTTTGGCAATGCACTTGAGCTCCCCCTAAACTTTCGGCATCCACGATTTCACCGGTGGCTGCTTTAATCAATGGGGGCCCACCCAAAAATATGGTGCCGTTACCTTTCACAATGACCGATTCATCGCACATAGCTGGCACGTAAGCTCCACCTGCTGTGCAAGAACCCATGACGACAGCAATTTGTGGAATTCTAAGTGCTGACATTCGGGCTTGGTTGTAGAAGATAGCTCCAAAGTGATCGCGATCAGGAAACACTTCAGCTTGCATAGGCAAAAACGCACCGCCCGAGTCTACAAGATAAACGCAAGGTAAATTATTATCCATAGCCACTTCTTGGGCGCGGAGATGTTTTTTTACAGTCATAGGAAAGTACGTGCCGCCTTTAACCGTGGCATCATTAGCAACAATCATGACTTCACGCCCGTGAATAACTCCAATGCCTGTCACAATTCCAGCACCGGGTGCTTCGCTTTCGTACATGCCCCAAGCAGCAAGGGAGTTAAACTCTAAAAATGGTGTCCCCGAATCCAATAATTTTTCAATTCTTTGCCGGGCCAAAAGTTTGTTTCGAGCTTGGTGTCGTTTAACGGCTTCGTCCCCACCTCCTGCTTGACCCTGTAACAATCGCACTTTGTAGTCTTTGATAAGGTCTTCAAAATGAGCGTTATTGTCTCTAAAATCCGGTGAACTTAAATCTACTTCACTTCGAATTATTTCCACTTGGTCATGCTATAGGGGAAGAGCCAGCTATTTCTATGAAATTTTGATATGCGGCGCATCTTCAGGTATAAATTCCTATGATTCAATATTGGGGCGCAAAATCACAAAGTCATCGACTCAAACATTTTAGGGGTCCCTTATTGCCGGCCCCGCTATTACCCCATTTAAACTCCTGCCTGGGTGACGATAATCAGCGGGCGAAGTGGCTGGTAGAGTTTGGGGCCGTTTATTTAAATTCAACGCGCATAACCGAAACAGATTTTGAAATCAACTCAAACGATATTCTAAGGGTTCATCTAGAGCCTAAGAGGTATATTTTTGACAAAATAAAATTGAAGAATTCAATAGTTTTTGAAAATTCTGAATTTGGAATAGTTAATAAGCCGTCTGGAATTCCAATGCATCCCACTCTAGATAACCTAAAAGAAAACTTGCTTTGGGGATTAGACCTTAAGTATCTCATTACTCACCGCCTCGACGTCCCCACCTCTGGATTGGTGGTGCTGGCAAAAAACAAATATTTTCAATCTAAATTCAATGACCTTGTGGGAAAGAGATTAGTTAAAAAATCCTACATTACTTTGACCCAAGCAAAGCTTTGCCCTGGCGTGGTTATTCATCAAATGAAAGTATCTGTAAAAGCTCCTAAACAATGCGTTCAAAGTCTTAACGAGACCTTGATTCGAGAGGCCCAATGGGAAGAATGCAAGTTAGAAATTACCGAGTCTCGACAATATCGAACAACTCAATTGTTTGAATCTGAAATCCACTTATTAACTGGTAGAACTCACCAAATTAGAGCCCAATTGGCGGCCATGGGGTCTTCTATTTTAGGAGATGAAATGTATGGGGGCAAACCTTCGTCGGTATTTGGGCTTCACTCCTCAGAACTTGAGTTCACTTGTCCCGTGTCGGGCAAATTTTTCAAATTTCAATGTTACCCGCCTTGGCCACTTAAAATTTTAGAATAGGGGCGATATATCTGGATGTCTCAGATGGGTCATTAAGCTTTTTAGTTTATCAATCTCTGGTGATGGCCGGGATTTCGACACAAAAAAATCTAGGTCCGGATAGGCCTCGTTGAGATAACCGAGCTGGTACAATAAAAGTCCGCGCTCTTTGTATTCGACGACTCTTTCGGGTTCCAAAGCGACTAGCATGTCTAGGGTGACTAACAGAAAATCCCACTGACGTCTTTCAAAGTACACGGCCTTAAGTTTATTCAAAAACTTTACCACGATTTGAGTTTCTGATGGGGTTTCTAAAAAAGTGCCACTGAGAACCACAGCTTTACCAAATCTTGACGTCAATTTCTTTTGAAGATCAGATACAGAAAGCAATCTACCGCAATCGGACGGATCAAGAAATCTGAGTTGGTGTTGGTAATTAAATTTAATAAAAAAATGTCCAGGGAAATTGACTAACTCTACGGGAGATTTATGAATTCGCCGGGCAAGTTCTCTATAAATAAGAGAAAGAGAAAGGGGGTGGCCGTGGCGGCACTCAATGACTTTGCTAATAAAAATCTTGTCATTATCGTGAATGGCCCCAGGACTACATTTAAATCCCTTTGTATTGAACAAAAATGAATTGAGGGCAGATATGCCCTCGAGGGAATCTTCGTATTCAGAAACATATGCCGAAAACTCATGGAACAAGAAATCTAGGCGTTTAAGGGTTTTTAGGACCGTTGTATTTTTTTCACTTAAAATTTCGTGGGCAAAAAGACAAAGCTCCAGGGCATCTTTGGAAGTGCCTGATTTAAGTGCCTTTTTAAATAATTCTAAATTTAACCGCCTCAGATTTTGCAAAAAGATTCCCCTGCCCCGTAGGCTAAGCTCCAACTTCCCCCAAGGGCAATTTCTTTTTATAAAATCTACTTATTTTCTTTTGACAACTGGCGCAATGTTTCCTAAAAGTTTTACAGTACTGATAATTCTATAGGGGAGATAATTACAAGGGGGGAACCAAGTGAATCATCTCAATTTATCTGCAAAGAAATTTCTGGTTTTTTCACTCGTAGCGCTAACTGTAGGTGCAGGTTTGGCCCAGGGACAAAGAAGAGGTCACACATCAAGATTGACCTATGTTCGAGGAGCTTCAAAAGTGTACGCCTTTTTGCCTCCATATGGAAAAATGAAATCCATGAGCCAAATGCAATCTGAAGCACAAACCGCACGAAAGACTTATACGTCAATTTTAGATCGGGGGACTTTGGCAAGAGGGAAAGACCTTCTTGAGTTTTCAACTCCCGTAAAAGACCAAGGACACCGCGGTACCTGTGTAGCCTTTGCAAGTGTAGCGTTGGTCGAAGTCATGGCCCGAAAAGCTACAAGCGCTGTAATGGACTTGTCTGAACAATATGTTTACTGGTCAAGTAAAGCCATTCTAGAGAAAAATCCTAACGCCGATGGAGCAGAGCCCATTGATATGTTAATGGCTATGGACCCAGCCACCCAGGTCGCCCACAACGAATACCTTGGGTTGCCTTCTGAAGCAGCTTGGACGTATCAAAAAAATCCGTGGTTTGCCGATAAAATGGTTCATCCTGATTGTGTTGCCGCATACAAGGCTGATCCTGAGCAAGTGCCTACAGAATGCGTAACAAATGGCAATCCTCCGCGGGAAGCCCTGATAGCTAAACAAATTCACATTGCGCAAGAGCGAAGAATTGAAACTTCTCCTGAGGCTATTGTAGCAATGTTGAATTTGGGTATTCCGGTTGAACTAGGAGTAGATGTTTATCAAAGCGCATGGGGATTTGATAACCCCGACTCGCCCAATTTCAAAGCGGGGAAAGTTGTAATGCCTAAAGAAGGCGATGAGGTCATCGGCGGCCATGCTGTTTTAATAGTCGGCTATGATATGGATTCTCAAGTTTATTTGTTTAAGAATTCTTGGGGCATGGATGATTGGGGCTCTCGTAGTACTTGGGTGAAAAAGGCAAGTGCTGATTTAGCAATAGGTTCGGCTGTGCGCACGGCAGGTTATGGGACAATTCCTATGGATTATGTTCGACAATTTGGTGAGGCAGCAGTAGCAAAACTTAATTAAGCCGTTCTTTAAGGTTGTTTGTATTTTTGTAATGTAGCTTCAAAAGCGGCTTGATTTTTGGCATCTTCTTCGGCCAATCGTTTTTGAAGCTCTTCGTTTTCTTGAATCATCTTTATTATCTTCTCATTGGTTTCGATTATCTTATTCGAAAGCGAAATTTTCGTATTACTAACGTCTTTTTTGTAGCCTGTCACAAGAGATATGTTTTTTTGAATCAGGGCTTCTATTTTATCTTGTACTTCCTTACCTTTAGAAATTTCTTCTAGCAGGTTTTTTTCTTTGAGTTCTATTTCTTTGGGAGACGACGGATTCTTTCGTTCCATAATCGCTCCCTTAACTTTTATTGCGAGGGAGTCACAGGTTTTTTCAAGGGTCTTGATTTCTTCTCTCGTCTTCGCGAGCCTTTCACTAGCTTTGCGTTCAATGGTAAGGGCTTCTCGTGTGGGATTTTTTTCAAATTGTTCTGCCACAGATTCCAGACTAAACGGATCAAGTTCGTTTGTTTGTTGAAACATTTCATATTTCTTCAATAAGGCCTGAAGAGCTACTGTTTTAATTTCTTCTTGAATTTCTTGCTCGGTTTTGCCGCCAGAAGCCTTGGCCGACGGCACATGAAAAGTCATTCCCTTAGGATCAGGGTTGGCCTTGAGCACGTAAGCTACTGCATCGGTTTTATTTGCGAAGACTTCGATTCTTCGATGGTCATTCAAAATGAGCAAGGGCCAATCAATCGGCGGTACTCCATAGACACTCGTGGCAGCTCCCCGATTAAGGCTATAGGCGATTATCCCTTTAATATGTTGGCGCGCAGCATTATTCTTCAATTCAAACCGAGTGAGGTCAAAAAGAACTCTGTATCGACCTTGATTGATTTTTCTATCTAATTTGAATCGAATGGCCGCGGCCTCAGGTTCATTGATAGCGCCGGCAATCGTAATAAATTGGATCCCGTCTTGAGTTGAGAAATTCACTTCCATACTAAAAGTGTACAAGGCGGCTCGGTTCAAATCAATTTATACCAGTAGAATCAATCGTTACTGGTATTAGCACCCAATCAATAGCCATGCCTTGACAATCCTGTCGTATGCCCAACAAAATCTGTAATGGCTAAAAAAGACCCTCGCTCCCCAGAGCAAAAAATAAGACAGTTGGAACTCGAACTTGCAGATAAAGACCGTGAGCTCATAGCCTTTCGGCGTGAATTGTCGACAATAAATCAGCAGTTAGAAAAATTCATTAAACAATTAGCGGATGAACTAAAATTGGCGGGACTCATACAACGAAGTCTTGTACCTACAGACATCCCAACTATCCCAGGTTTTGAATTTTCAACAAAATTTATCAGTTCAAGTCTCAAGGGAGGGGATTATTTTGATATTTTTGAGCTTGAAGACAAAATGAAATTTGGAATTTTGCTTGCAAATTCTTCAGGGCATGGAATGGCCTCATTATTTTTGTCAGTTCTACTCAAACTTACAACCCTAATAGAAGCTCGAAAGGGGCTTGAGCCATCCGACGTACTTAATCACATGGCTAAAGAAATAAAGAGCAATCTTCAGGGTGAAGATTTTGCGAATGTATTTTATTGCGTTATAGATCGTCGACATTTCAAACTTAATTACTCGAAGTCAGGCGCAGTTTTAAGTTTCTTATATAAGTATTCAGATGACAAATTGATAAAGCTTGATGCCACTCAGTCAGCGATTGGGAAAAATTCTGAGGAAGTTTTCTCTGCTGAAGAATTGTTGCTTGATCCCCGAGATAAACTTATTCTCATGAGCGAAGGCATCGTTAAGTCGTTAAATTCGGGAGGGGAGGAATTCGGCGAAGATAGGCTCTATCACTGTATGCTAGAAACTATTCACGGCACCTGCCATGAAGTACGCAATGAAATCCTTTTTCAAGTATCTCAATTCGTGGGTGCTAAAGAATACCCCCAAGATTTAAGCGTTCTTATAGTGGAAGTAAAAGACAAGGTTATAAAACTTTCGCAGAGGTTGACTTAGCGCCCTAGATATATCAAATTCCTCCCTTGTGATTAAGCGTTTTAAGCGAAGTGCAAAGATATTAAGCGGCGCAGTACATGAGTTGAGTGCCAATTTGGTGGCAGCTCAACTCTATCCTTTTGGAATCTTGGAACGTAATGAAAAGCCAAAAGTCCATTCTAAATTAGCCCATAATCCGAGGCCCATACTCCTAGTTCATGGAATCTTGCACAACCGATCGGCCTTTGTTTCTTTAAAGAGAAAAATGACAAGAATGGGATGGGAAAATATTTATACGATAAATTATCGAACTCTGGGCAGAAACGTCTTAAGTATGGCGGACGATTTGGCAGAAAAGGTAGAGGCGATCCTAAAACATACAGGTGCGCCCCAAATCGACATTGTTGCCCATTCCCTGGGTGGAATCGTAAGTCGAACCTATATGAGCCTTGGAAAAGGCAGGGGAAATGTAAGGCGTCTGGTAACCCTTGGAACTCCGCATCAAGGAACTCAACTTAGCTTCATCGCTAAAGGATTTAAGCGCGCCGCATTAGACTATGACTTAAAAATCAATTCCTTCCTTATTAGGTTGCTAACTGAAACTCGGCTTCCAAAAGAAAGCGAGGTAGTAAGTATTTATTCCCCATTTGATTGGACCGTGGTTCCCGGTGAAAATGGCGCAGCTGTGGGATTACCATCAAACTCATTTAAAAACATAAGGCTCGAATATACAGGCCATACGGGCTTGCTTTACAGTAATGATGCCTTCGACGCCATTGTACAAAATTTGTTGGCTAAATAAGTTTAGACTGCTCACAGTGATAAATGAATTTCATTTGCCTTAGGAATTCCGATATGATGAATGGCTCCTAGAAAGGATGAACCTATGGCCCAAGAAATGAGGGAATTCAGCGATGCCATTGATAAAGGGTTAGAAGGTGTCGTCGCTTGTTCAACGGCCATTTCGTCAATTGTAGATGTTACCCTTACTTATTGCGGGTATACTATCGAAGATCTCGCAGCCCATTCAAGTTTTGAAGAAACTGCGTTTTTGCTCTGGAATAAACGGTTACCGAAAAGCTCCGAACTAAAAAAGTTTCAAGAAAACCTTGTCGCTAATACCAAACTTGAAAAAGACTATCTGGAATTCTTACGTGGACTCCCGGCAAAAAATGTTCACCCCATGGAGTGGTTGCGAACTGCCTTTTCAGGATTAGCTCTTTGGGATAAAGATTCTGGTAATAATTCATTAGAAGCCAGTCAGAAAAAAGCATTGAGCATTCTTGGCAAAATGGGCCCCATCGTTGCGGCCTTTGAGCGCATTCGGACGGGGAAAAATATTTTAGAATCTAAATCTGATAAGTCCATCGCATGGAATTTTTTGTATTTACTCAACGGTAAAGAACCAGATCCCTACCACGTGAAAGTATTTGATACAGCTCTAATTTTACATGCAGATCACGAGATCAACTGTTCAGCTTTTAGTGTTCGAGTTACGACCAGTTCTTTAAGCGACATTTACTCGGCACTCACTAGTGGTATTGGAACTCTAAAAGGGCCTTTACACGGTGGCGCGAACGAACAGGTTATGAAGATGCTCCTTCGTATTGGCAATATGGCTCGGTGTGAAAAGTTCATCGAAGAAGCTTTGAACAACAAAGAAAAAATCATGGGATTTGGCCACAGAGTTTACAAAAATGGTGACCCTCGAGCTAAAATTTTGCGTGGAATGTCAGAAGAATTGGGAAAGCGCCGAGGTGAACCCCAGTGGTATACCATGAGTGCTCATATAGACAACATCATGCAAAGCAAAAAGGGTCTTTTGCCCAATGTAGATTTTTATTCTGCTACTGTTTATTACTGCCTTGATATTCCCATTGATCTCTATACTCCTATTTTTGCGGTAAGTCGGGCCTCAGGATGGTTGGCTCATTCTCTCGAGCAGTATTCTAACAATCGAATCTATCGACCCCGCGGAAGTTATGTTGGCCCTCGGGACTTAACGTGGCTAGCGCCGGCGCAAAGGTAGGCCTCATCTAGACTTGTAAATATTGTCAATTATTTAGTCGCAAAATACTAATTCCATGACAATTTTGTGTCGTGTTCTTTAACGAAATTCTTAAAACATAATTCAGGACCAAAGTCTTTAGATTGGGCATTTAAAGCCGAGAAGATTATTGGGGACGCATCCCTAGTAAGTGATGGGGGATCATGAATTCATTCTATAATTTTCTTCTCGTGAGTCGTAAGACTGCCGATGCAGAGCTCATAAAACAAGAAATTGAAAGAAATAGACTCTACAGGGTACACACCGTTGAGACGGCACAAGCCGCCTTAGATAATCTGCCTAATACAGAAATAAATTGTTACGTTTTTAACTTTGGAACATTCAGTATCGACAAAATTTCGTTAGTTACTGATTTGCGAGATCTAGGATATAATTTTGCGATCGTCATTTTTGCGTCTTTTGTACAAAAAGAAGCCTATGACACAGTCAAGAAAATTGAGCGGGTTGTTCTTATCGAAAAACCTTTTGAATCAAAAGATGTGTGGGGAATTTGCCAAAAGATATTTCAAGGTAGAAAAGTAAACCAAAGAATATTTCGTCGATTTTACACAAATCAAACTGCCCAATTTGAAAAATCAGGAAGTGGCGAAATGATTGATGGTCAAATTTTTAACTTAAGCCGTGGCGGCGCGTACGTGGAGCTTAAATCCGGAGACGTTAAGCCTGGCGAAATGGTAAAAGTGTCGGTTAAATTAGATGAAGTCGCCAAATCCTATAATGTCGATGCTCAAGTCGTTTGGTATTCGCCAAAAACATCAAATGGCATGGCTGCCGCTGGAGTAAGATTCATGAAATCGGGCGATGTCTATAGAAACTTACTTACGAAACTCTAAGGCAAATGCAGCCAAAAACATTTCTCCTTTTTAGTCAGAATAATGAAGAGACAGTAAAACTTCTTAAAGAGGTGAGTCATGGCCCCGGTCATTCAATTGAAGTCATCGATGATTTAGAGTTGGCCTATGAAAAGATACTCAAAGATAATATTAAGTGTTTTCTCCTCAATGTCATGGAATGCGAATTAAAAACAGTAAATTTTGTACAAAAAATTAAGTCAGCGGCTGATAAGACATCTATTATAGTTTTTTGCTCAAAAATTTTGCCGGAGATTATGTCTAGACTTGCTTCTTTGAAAAACGTCATGGTTCTTGAAAAGCCAGTAAAAGACATTCAGCTCGATGCTCTATTTGAAAAAATAATGGCCGGAGGCGACATCAGTCAACGAGTACATAAGCGGTATCCAACCAGACAAATCATAAAAATTGAAAAGATAAGTTCTCGAGAAGTGTGTATGGGAGAAGTGTTTAATATCAGTAAGGGAGGGGCCTACGTAGAAGTCATTAAAGGACGCCTCACCCAGGGCGACGTTGTCCGGCTCTCAATCAAGCTCGATCTCATTGCCAAGGACCATACCCTTCACGCAGGGGTTGTTTGGGCAATTCCAAAAGGCATTAATACAGGATGCCCTGGCGCAGGACTTCGATTCATGAATGCCGAGGAAGTCTATTCTAACCTTCTTGAAAAATTTCAGTAGAGATAGGTGGAGCAACTATTGTCTGTCTTTTCATTAAGGCTGCCTTAATAATGGTGAAATCTAAATATGAGGTTCTTGGGCTTTTAAACTTTCATCTTCAATTTGAATGGTCACATGTTCAATAGAAAATTTGTCCTTTAACATATCTCTAATATTGCATAAGATTTTGTGTCGTGAACCAGGTTCTGCGACCACATGAACACTCAAACTGACCATCCCCGATGTTATACTCCAAACATGGAGATCATGAACTTCTCTTACAAGGCTAATGCTACTAATAGATTTTCTAATGCTTTCGGTATTCAAATGATGTGGTGTGCCTTCTAAAATCACATAGGCCGTATCTAAAATAAGACGAAACGATGAGGCGATAATGATTATGGCGATAGCCACGCTTACAAGGGGATCAGCCTTGTTCCAAGAAAAAAAGTAAACGAGTGCCGCCGCAATCATGGCACCGGCCGAACCCAAGGCATCTCCAAGGATATGAAACAAAGCCCCTCTCATATTGAGATTTTTGTGATCTCCGTGAATGAGAATCCAGGCACCAAACAAATTGAAAATTAGTCCCGCCGTAGAAATCCAAAACATTTCAACGGCTTTTATTTCCACAGGATTTTGATATCTGATCCAAGCTCCCCATGCGATGGCGCATGAAAGCAAGACAAGCACAATTCCATTTATAAATGCGGCCAAAATTTCAAGTCGATAAAAACCAAAAGTTCTGACATCGGTGGCAGGCTGGGTGCTCAAATAAAAGGCGAAAAAACTTAAACCAAGGGCAATGACATCGGTGAAAAGATGAACCGAGTCAGACACGAGGGCTAAGCTGTTTGTATAGTAGCCTCCGACCGCTTCTATCACCATGAATGCTAAAGACAAAATTATGACACGCTTGAGTTGTTTTGTGCTTTGGGATTGAGCTTGATGATGGTGGTGATGACCATGTTGGTCGTGGTTATGTGTGTGGTGGGAATCGATCATAATAAAACAGCTAAACCAGTTTCGATGCGTTGTCACCTTGTATTGACAATAATAGGGTCCATGTATAAATTTAAAAAGTAGTAAAAAGGAGTTTTCAAATGCCAGATAAAGCCCATAAATATGCTCAAAATTCTGACGGCAAATTCTATGTGGATAATCAATGTATTTCCTGTGACGCATGTTGCACTTCGGCACCGAGCAATTTTAAAATGAACGATGGTGAGGGGCATGCGTTTGTGGCCAAGCAACCTCAAACTCCCGAAGAAGAAACTCAGTGTAAAGAAGCTATGGAAGGTTGCCCAGTAGAAGCCATTGGTAACGATGGAACGTGAGAAGCTAGCCCGTCTCATCAACGAAATTGCGACTTTTATGGATTTACTTGGTGAGAATCCATTTAAGGTACGAGCCCATCAGAATGTCGCAAGAATAATAGAAACTTTTCAAGGTGATTTGGACAAATCCATCGAGACTGGTGCCATTGGCGAAGTCAAAGGTATTGGACCAGCTCTAAAAGAAAAAATTGAAGAGTTTTATAAAACTGGTGAAATCAAAGAACACGCAAAGCTTCAAAAAAAAATCCCCCCGGAGCTTCTTGACCTTTTGAGAATTCCGGGATTAGGGCCCAAAAAAGTTCGTGTCATCTATGAGAAATTAGGGATTAAAACAGTCGGCGAATTGGAGTACGCCTGCAAAGAAAATCGCCTTCTCAAACTAGATGGCTTCGGCGAAAAATCCCAGAGCAATATTCTAAAAAACATCGAATTTATTAAAAAGCACGGCAGCTCGTTTTTATTTTCTGATGCGATGCTTGAAGCTCAAGTTATGTCGGGAGTCTTAAGAAAAGTAATAGGGGTTTTACAAATAGAAGTGGCGGGGTCCATACGCCGCCGAAAAGAAATCATAAAAGACATTGATATCTTAGTGGCTTCAAAAGATGCGAAATCGGTGACCAAAAAATTTTTAGAACTACCCAATATTGAATCGATCACGGGATCTGGAGAAACAAAAACCAGCGTGGTTCTCAAAAACGGTATGGCCTGCGATTTAAGGGTTGTATCGGTCGAAGAATTCCCTTTTGCGCTTCTTTATTTTACAGGAAGTAAAGAACATAATACCGCCATAAGACAGCGGGCCAAAGACAAAGGTTATAAGCTTAATGAATATGGGCTTTTTAAAAATGAAAAACCGATTCAATGTAGATCTGAATCGGAAATTTTTGAAAAACTTGGAATAGAATTTATTCCGCCAGAAATGCGGGAAAACCTAGGAGAAATTGAGATTGCTGAGAAACGCAATCTACCTCGACTCGTAGAGCGCGATGAAATTAGAGGGATTTTTCATTGTCACACGACTGATAGTGATGGGATCAGTTCCTTGGAAGAGATGGTCGCGGCGGCCCAAGATTTAGGGTTTGAGTACATTGGTATCAGCGATCACAGCGCGACAGCCATATATGCAAATGGCTTAAAAAAAGATAGGGTCTTAGATCAATTTAGACAGATAGAAGCTCTTCAAAAAAAATTCAAAATCAAAATATTTAAGGGTGTGGAATCAGATATATTAGGCGATGGTGATCTCGACTATGACAATACTCTTTTAAAAAAGTTTGATTTTGTAATTGGCAGTATCCATGGTGGTTTTAGCCAGACAGAAGAAAAAATGACGAAAAGAGTTTTAAAAGCCATGAAAAATCCTTATTTTGATTTTCTTGGGCATCCTTCTGGACGCCTTTTGCTAGCTCGAGACGCATTTAAAATTGATATGCACGCTGTAATAGATTTTGCCGCCGAGTCGGGCGTGGCCATTGAGTTAAATGCCAACCCGCAGAGGTTGGACTTAGACTGGCGATTCGGAAAATACATTCGGGATAAAAATGCGAAAGTAAGTATCAATCCCGACGCCCATAGTGTGGCGGGATTAGAGGATGTGGATTTTGGCGTCGGTATCGCTCGCAAAGCATGGCTCTCTCCCAAACATGTGATCAATATCTTGCCATCGTCGAAGATTTTAGGTTCTCTAAGAAGAGCTAGACAATTGCAGGCCTAGACTTTGCCTATTGAATCTCTAAAATCCAAATTATTGAGAACTCGCAAAATCGTGAAAAAATTAAAAGCCATGTACCCTGGTGCACACTGTTCACTAGATTATTCTGATCCGTTGCAACTTCTTGTGGCAACGGTTTTAAGTGCCCAATGTACAGATGCAAGGGTGAATAAGACGACGCCGGCACTGTTTATGAAATATAAGACTGCCAGTGACTTCGCGAACGCACAAATTGAAGATTTAGAAGAACTTATTCGCTCTACAGGATTTTACAAAAACAAAGCAAAAAACATTAAAGGGGCTGCCAAGGCAATCGTTGCCAAGCATGGTGGCAAGGTGCCAAATAGGATGGAAGATTTGTCAGATCTGCCTGGTGTAGGAAGAAAAACGGCAAATGTCGTATTGGGAAATTATTTTGGTGTAGCTGCAATGGTAGTAGATACTCATGTCACTCGTTTATCAAATCATTTGGGGTTAGTTAAAGGTGACAACGCTGTGAAGTTAGAGTTTCAACTGATGGATGTGGTGGACAAAAAAGATTGGACGGTTTTTTCTCATCTACTCATTAATCATGGTCGCGAAATATGTATTGCTCGTAGGCCAAAATGCAGTCGGTGTCGATTGATCAATCTTTGTCCACTTGGTTCAAAAATATTTCCCCAAATGGTAAAGTGAAGTAACTAAAAATGCTAATGGGGAAAATACTGCCTAGATGAAGAACCAATTGATGCTCAACTAAGGAAGGGTTTGCGCCTCGGCAGATTGACCAGGTACCCGAGTTGAGTACAAAATTAATCAGCGGAGGATATATGAAACGGACAGGAAGTCTATTTTTATCCTGCCTCGCGATAGCTGCTTGTTCTGATCGACCAAGAGAAGGGTTGGTAAGAGTGCAAATCGAAGGGCCATCACAACATGAGTTTGACCTTGCTGCATCGATGATGCGGCCCTTTTCTGCACCGAATACCACTGCAGGTTTTGATTGCCTGGCTGTGAATATCACGGGATTCCAAATTCCGTCTTCTGATCCTCGATATCCAAGTACTTTGTTTTTCCCAATGAAAGATGCGGGCAGTCCATGCATGTATCCAGGCATCACCTCTCCTGCTTTTGCCATCCCCGCAGCGGGGACATTCGTAAATGTCGATCTCATAGTTCCTCGAGGGTTCCAAAACATTATTCAAGTTTTGGGTTTAGTAAAAAGTGGCTGTGGCTCCCAAGCGGTGCCATTGGGAGTAGCTCTGGCATCGTCGGCCCAACCGGGTTCAGACTATTCAGCCCTCTATGAAGTAGGAAGATCCGTAATTGATATTAATGGCCCAATCGAAGTAAATGTCCCGAATACATATACTTTGGCAAGCAGCCAATACCGTGTAGCTAATTGTTTTGGGGGTAACACGGGCATTGGAAATTCAGGTGGAGCTGGTTCGTCGGCGACTCCACTTCCTTCATCGAGTCCATCGGCATCACCGTCTGCGTCACCATCGGCATCACCGTCTGCGTCACCATCGGCATCACCGTCTGCGTCACCATCGGCATCACCGTCTGCGTCACCATCGGCGTCGCCGTCTGCGTCA
>JAHFAE010000032.1 GCA_023250675.1 Oligoflexia bacterium
TACAAATACCCAATGTGTCGATGGTGACAGTGGACCCTGATGGAATGATATCTGGATAGGCCGCCCAACTCCGTGTGTCAGAAACCAGAACTAAAATGAAAAGAGTAATTACGAATCTCATTTTTTCGTTTCACTTCTTAGATTTATCTAATAAGGATTCAAGACGGTCCAATCGGTCTTTGAGTTCTTTATTTTCTTTTTCCAAAGCCGCATTTTTTGAATTTTGTAAGACAACAAAACTTCCAAGTTTGTCACCTATTTCCAAAGTGATGGCATAGAGATTTTTAATTGCTTCAATGACGGGAGCAATTAAATTACTATACTTTACTGATTTGACTCCGTTGGGGTCGGTCACCACTGCTTGAGGCAAAACTTTCTCTACGTCTTGAGCTATAACTCCTAAATCAGTTTTTCCACTGGCTATCCACCTGAATGTGACCCCATTTAGGGCCAAGACAGCGGCAAGGCCAGATACCGGTGTAATATCGGTTTTCAACCGTCGATCAGAATTCATCAAATAAGCATCAGCTTTTATATTTCCAGAGACCTGGAGTTTTTCGGTAGGGCTCATGGTCCCGATACCGACATTGGTCTGATTCCCACTTTGCAAATACATTGTCGGAATGCCACTGGCATTGGAAGTACCGAATAAAGCTGAGCCGTTTGTCTCTAGAGAATGCCCGGAGGGAGCATGACCAAGTTTTAAGGCAGATGGCGTCGCAGAATATCCTGAGCCGTCGATGCCGCCGTAGAATGCACCGGCGTTTCGGCCAAGGCCGTCACGAAATTGAGCAATGACTCCAAGGTTGTTGGATTGGCCAATACCAGTGTTGGCCGCCACATCATCTAAACTCGCGGAGGGCGACGCTGTTCCTATACCGACATTGCCATTGCTAGCTACACGCATTCTTTCTGAAGCCGTACCATCGGCAGATCTCGTGATAAACATCAGGTCAGCAGCGTTGCCACCATTCATATTTATTGCAGCGATGCGAGCGATGGCGCCACCACCGGTTCGAAGTTCTAAACCAGCAGCTACTCCGGCAGAAGTGTTTGTGTTATTGATTTCTAAAAAGTGCGCCGAAGCGCTATCAGTTGTATCTCCAGCATAAGTTGCAGAGTAATTTTTCTGTAATTCTAAGACCGTTTGTGGCCCGGTTGTCCCAATACCCACATTTCCAGATGTAAAATTTGTTGAAGTTCCCGAGAGCAACCACGGGCTCGCTCCAGCAGGGCCAGTCAATCCGATCGGACCCATCGGACCTGTAGGCCCGATCGCGCCCTCTGGGCCTGTTGCTCCAGCCGGGCCAGTTAAGCCGATGGGACCTATAGGACCCACTGCTCCAGTTTCTCCGACATGACCTGCGGGACCATTCGCCCCGGCGGGCCCGGGAGGACCCATTGGGCCCATTGGACCGGCAGGTCCCACATCACCAGCAGTGGAAATCGGCTCGCCGTTTATCGTAATAGCCGTCGCATTTATTGTTCCGGCAACATCAAGCATTGAAGTTGGATTTGCCGTGCCGATACCGACGTTGCCAGTAGAATCGAGACGCATTATTTCGTTGGTTGCGCCCATCATAAATCGAATGGGAATATTTGAGTTGTGGTAACTATTGCCGAATTGTACATCAGTATTAGTCGCGGCCATAAAGGCTCTGGTACCATTTGGTCCGCTATCAAGGACATATACACTGGGACTCGAACCATAAACGGTTAGAGGCCAAAATGGATTCGCCGTTCCGATCCCAACATTGCCACCGAGCAGGTTTAGATAAGTATCGCCGGTCGCGCTAAAATGATGTTGGGTCGTCGCTGAGCCATCTCCCTTGAAGATCTCGAAAAGTTTACTTCCGGTCGTAGTCGTATTCCTAAACATTCTTGTATTGACGTTTGCTGTTGAAACATCAGGAAAGTCGAAATTCAAGTCAGTCGCTTTATCAGTACCACCACTGGCCATAATTTGGCGGGCGGTTCCATTCAACCTGATATTTCCGCTAACTTCTAATGACTCTGCTGGACTCGTCGTTCCGATGCCTACGTTTCCAGAAGTATAATAAGTTGACGAATCCGCAAGTCCCCATGGGCTTGCTCCAGCGGGACCAGTCAATCCGATTGGACCCATAGGACCTGTAGGCCCGATCGCGCCTTCTGGACCTGTTGCTCCGGCCGGGCCAGCTAAACCGATGGGACCCATAGGACCCACTGCTCCAGTTTCTCCAACAGGACCTGCGGGACCGGTCGCCCCGGTAGGCCCGCTGGGACCGGTTAATCCAGCAGGACCCATCGGCCCCGCAGGCCCAACGCCTGAAATCATATTTGTCCAAATACTATTTTCATAAGCTTCAAATTTATTTGTTGTGGAATTATATCTAATCATCCCGTTCACTGCCGTAGTGGGGCGATTGAGCGTAGAATCGCGGGGTACGATGACAGCACTCTTGTCGGTCCCTGTGGTGGCCACATCAAGACCCGCTTGCGGAGTTGCAGTGCCAATACCAAGTTTACCGCTGATATCTAAAGTCGCGCGAACGTTGCTTTTAGTTGCTAACTGAAGTGCACTACTACCGTAGGTACCCACGATCCCTGCATAGGGAGTGTCACCCAAGAATACAGTCCCAGTGCTTGAGCCTTCCATCCCCATGTAAAACTCGCCACCGTTATTGCTTAATTTAACAGTGGAATACCCGGTGGTATTTTTAAGATTAAGATTTGTCAGTACACCACCACCAACAGCGCCGAAACTTGAACCATTAAATACAGGGCCCAATGTGCCATTATAAACATAGCCCAATACTCCGTTACCAATTTTGTAAAATCCTGTTCGATAAGCATTGTTTTCTTCAGAAAAATTTAGTGCTGGTGCTGTTTTTGACCCTGCAGGTAGAGTGAGCGTACCGCTCATTGAATCACCAGTCTTTTTAACTAAAGTAGCAACACTTGAAGCAGTCACTGCGGCTAAATAGTCTTTATTTACTAAATCTGTACTTGCTGTTGGGGTGCCTGATTTTTCTATGCTGTAAACTATGTCACCTTGGCTATTTTGCACTTCAAGCATATCGGCCGTCTGGCCACTTGTCGCTTTAAGAACCAAGGCTTTGTTATCTTGGGCACCGGTGATGATTGTTTGAGTGCCCGTTGTGAATGTATTGGCTGAATCTTTTAAAGCCACATTGGAAGACAATCTGGAATCAGATAAAGTCCCACTGGTTAAATCACCAGCTGATCTCACAGCTAGATCTGCAAGGCTTGAAGTGGTTTTATCTATTTGGGCAAATGAATAGTCGTTGTCAGTAGGAACAATTGCTCCTTTGCGACCATTAAATGAATCCACCCCACTGCCTAGGGTTTTAGCGCTTGACCCATCCCAATATTTAATAACTGCTGGCCCCACCCCTGGAGCGTTTGAGTACTCCCACATAGTTCCCATTGACATGAAACCGCCGTTGGAAAGTGCTGCGAGAAGGGCCGGTTCAGTGTTAGAATCATATTTACCCAGGCCCAAGGTACCTTTCGTGGCTACCGACCCTTCAAAAATAGCGCTGTGATCGGGCCCTAAAGTCAATGCTGCTATGCCACTTGTTTCAAAGATCAAATTATTATTTGAATCTGAAGCTTTGATAGAAGAGGTCACCATTGAATTTGTATTAGAGTAAAAATCTATGGAGCTTGTCCCACCATTACTTGATCCCAATCTTAGGGTAGGGCTTAGTTTTTCAATATCTAGATCAGCGTTAGGTGAAGTAGTCCCAACGGCTATTTTGCCGGAGGTATACATATCTTGTGATCCAAGATTTATCGGAGTGATACCTCCTGATCGAATATACCGGGCATCGTTATGGACATCATGATTATGAAGCGCGGACCCGTCGGATAGTTCGCCAGATACTAATGTAGAGATATTATTTTGATTCAGTACTCCTGAACTTTGAATAAATTCTTCTGGGCTTTTGCCTTGAAGAGTTTCTGCTACAAAGGCCTGAGGTACTGAATCTAAAATCTTGCCAAATGAGACGACAGATGATTCTTCAAATTGAATGACTGAAACTCGAAGCAGTCTTACATCACCAGCTTGGGGTGTATAACCACCTGTCATTGGGCATGATTCACTTTCGTTTACAAGTGGCGATCCATGGCTTGTGAGATTAGCGAAAACCTTGCTCATAGAAAGACCGGCGTCAAGTTCTGTCACTCGTTTGGATGATCCAACGACAGATCCCACTTGAAACTCTTGTCTATTGAGTTCCAAATTTACATCGGTTTGAATTTCTGAATATAAAATGCAACTTCCTGAGGGATCTAGTATCTCAAATTGGACATCACCACTGCCGGCAAATCCTGTTATGGATTGCCGAACTTTGAAGGTTTGAGGGGAATATGAATCGGCATATCCAGTTAAGTATAGACACGTCGTCATAAGAATCACGATGATTTGAAATTCCAGGCCTAAGCGCCTAAAGGAAAACATGGGGGACCTCCTATTTAAAAATCTGAGTCCCCCTTTGTCATCTTGACAACTCTTTGACAGAGCAAGTGAGGTGCCAATAGTTTCAATTGGGAATATTCAATGAGTTAAATCAAATCGAAGCTCTATGAAAGTTTATTTTTTCGACTAATGTTTAGAAATGCCTGTTTGAAAACCGAGGGAACGTATTGATACGTGTCTAGATTTTTGACTGTTGTCAAACACTTTGGCACTGACGAAATCGTAGGCAGCGATTTAAGCCCAACCCATCGAAATAAGTATACCGAGATTATAAAATGTTCTGGAAACTACTCCTCATCCAACCCGTTATTCTCATTTAAAAGATCATTGGCAGCCGTTTCCAAATCAGTATTTTCTGTGGATGTTTGAAGGTAAACAGCTTTTCCATCTATGTCAAACTTGGTCCATAAAGTTGGTAGCTCAATATCTTCATCAGCCTTTATATACTGGTCGATCATGGCTCCTAAAGCGTCCACACAGAAATAGATCTGATTCATAATATTGTTGGATTGTATAGAGTACTCCGTACTGGCCTCAAAATTAACCTGCTTAATCCCGTTGTTCTCATCTAGAAATCCAATTCGCATAACGATCTCGGATTCAAAAATTAGACCCTCAACGACTACCTTCTTTTTCTTAACGAAATTCTTGAAGTTCTTGCCAATAATTTCTTTGATCATCTTGGTGTAATCTTTAGGAAAGTCAGTTTTTCTCTTAGACGTTTTTAGCCTCGGTCGAATTGACACTTGAGCGCCCCCAAAGTTGACATTGAATGACTAGCAAGACTATAAACCTACCAATGAAACATAGCAATAACCGGGTAGGCGCTACTCCGAAACCGGGTAGGCGCTACTCCGACGCCGTACAATCGCCGTACAATATTGGACGAGGAGATTTGGTCTACGTCACCACATACGGCTGTCAGATGAATGATCATGACACTGAGCGCATGTTGTATCAGCTTGAGTTAAACCAGTTTCTACAAACTCAAGATCCAAGCGAAGCCGATGTCATCATCATCAATTCTTGTTCTGTTCGAGAAAAACCTGTTCATAAAGTCATGAGCGAAATAGGTACTTACCGCCCCCTCAAAGCAAAAAATCCCAAGCTTAAAATAGGAATTGGGGGATGTGTGGGCCAGCAAGAGGGTAAGAATCTCTTAGCAAAATCTCGCCTCCTTGATTTTGTTTTTGGAACAGATACTATTGATTCCCTGCCCCAGATTCTTCAAGAAGTCAGGGATCAAAATAAAAGAGTCGCTTTGACTTCAATGGACCATAGGGGCACCTACGAGATTTCAACTCTAATTAGAAATCCAAAAGTCTCTTCGTTTGTCACCATCACAAAGGGTTGTGATAATTTCTGCTCTTTTTGCATTGTTCCGTTTACCCGGGGCCGTGAGAAAAGCCGTCTTTTAAGTGAGTTGGTTACCGATGTTAAAGTTCTTGTTGAACGAGGTGTAAAAGAGGTCACCCTTTTGGGGCAAAACGTTAATTCTTATAAAAGTCCCGATGGGAGTGGTGGTTTTGGGGATTTACTCAGGGCAATTTGTGATGAGACGCAGATTAAGCGATTAAGGTTTACCACAAGTCATCCCAAGGACTTTGACGATGATCTCATTGAAATATTAGTGAATTATAGAGAGAAATTAGGAGATTTTGTTCACCTACCCGTGCAGTCGGGTTCATCTCAAATTTTAGAACGAATGAATAGGGGATACACAAGAGAAGAGTATTTAGAAAAAGTTAATAGATTAAAAAATAAAATGCCCCATGTGGCTCTTTCCACTGATATCATTGTGGGGTTTCCCGGTGAAACAGATGAGGATTTTGCACAAACTTTATCTTTAATTGAAACGGTAGGTTATGAAAATGTCTATGCGTTTAAGTATAGCCCAAGGCCATTTACCAAAGCCTTGAAATACTCAGAGCAAGTTTCTGAAGTGATTAAAGATAAACGGCTTCAAGAAATTAATGATTTGCAAGAAAGGTTGGCACCTACGGCAATTGAAAAATACCATGGCCAGATTTTTCCCGTACTAGTAGAAGGACCTTCTAGAACCAATCAAAATATTCTTACAGGTAGGACCACCCACAATAAGGTTATAAACTTTGATGGCAAAATGGACCTCATAGGTCATATCATTCCCATAAAAGTTATTAAGGCCCAGCAGTTTTCACTTCGCGGGGAGGTTGTTTGAAAATTCGAATTTTCCCCCATGGAATCACGTTGGGACCGGCCCGGTTTAGACCGGCCATGATTTTTCGTGATAAGAGTGAACAGACAACACTACCGGTTTGGTTAGACCAAGTTGACGCAGGAATTCTTTTAGCGAGTACCCAAGCTCAAACTCGCGCCAGCGGCGCCCACAGGGCGAGTTTAAAAATTTTTAAGAGCCTAGGTATTGAGCTTCGCTCCATTTATTTTGATGAAGTAACCGGTTCGACCCAGTATGCCACTGTGACGGTTGTTCAGGAGCAAAACATCATGCCTGTAAAAGTTCGAGCTGCAGAAGTCATGTCTTTAGCTGTTAATGCTCAATGTGTTTTTTATACCAACGAGAATATTATTGAAAAAAGTCGTCAGCTTAATTTAGAGTGGTTACTTCAAACCGATTTAGTAGGCGGTCAGTCTACTAGAAGATTAGAGGGAATCCACTAGATGTTGATTCCTGTCCACGGAATCTATCCAAAAATTCATCAAAAGTGCTGGATTGCTCCGACCGCTGTCGTCATTGGTGATGTGGAGATTGGCGAGAATTCCACCATTTGGTTTAATACAGTGATTCGTGGCGATGTTCATTCGATCCGCATTGGTAAAGAAACAAATATTCAGGATAATTGTACTCTGCACGCTACTTATGGAGAAAGCAGTTTAAAAGTGGGCAGCCGAGTGACTGTGGGCCATCAGGTCATTCTTCACGGTTGTGAAGTTAAAGATGGATCGCTCATCGGTATGGGCAGCGTGGTCATGGATAAAGCAGTGATCGGCGAAAACTGCGTTGTGGGCGCAGGGAGTTTAGTGACCGAAAATTCGAAGTTTGAAAATGGTTACCTCATCCTGGGCAGCCCCGCAAAAGCCAAAAGAAAACTAAATGATGAAGAATTAAAGAGACTTCAAGAAAGTGCTGATAATTACATTACCTATGCCGGTTGGTACTCAGGCAAAGGGGGCAAGATACCATGAATTGGACTCCGCTAAGAGGAAGCCACAAAAATGAAGTCAAAAAAAGATACGCCTTGAGGGAGATGCCATGAAAGAGATGATAGACTCTCTGACTTACGATGACATTTTACTGGTTCCCGCCTTTTCTGATGTGGTTCCAGCGAAAGTACAATGTGATTCTTTTTTTGCTCGGGATCTCACCCTTCATATGCCCCTGATTTCAGCGGCCATGGACACCGTTACTGAAAGTAAAGTAGCTCGTATCATGGCTCAAGAGGGGGGCCTAGGCGTAATACACAAAAATATGACCATTGAGAGTCAAGCTTTAGAAGTAGAACGTGTGAAAAAATATGAAAGTGGAATGATTACGGATCCGATCACTCTAGAACCTCAAAAACTAGTCAGTGAAGCTCTTGAAATTATGAAGCGCTACACCATCAGCGGTGTGCCCATAACACAAAACGGTATTCTTGTTGGTATTCTTACGAACCGAGATTTAAGGTTTGAAACAAACACCAATCAGCCCATTTCAAATGTGATGACTAAAGAAAATCTAGTGACGGCTCCTGAAGGCACAGACCTAGAACAAGCAAAAGTCATATTACAAAAACATCGCATCGAAAAATTGCCCGTGGTTGATAAGTCCGGAAAGCTCAAAGGTCTTATTACAATTAAAGATATTGAAAAAGCGCGAGCCTTCCCTTTTGCAAGTAAAGACGGTCGAGGACGCCTCATTGTGGGCACCGCCGTTGGAGTAGGAGAAGGAAGCTATGATCGGTCCCAAGCCGTAGTGGCTGCAGGCTGCGATGTTTTAGTTATAGACACGGCCCATGGTCATTCAAAAAATGTTTTAGAAATGGTCAAATGGGCAAGAGTAAAATTTAAAGATACGATTATAGTTGGTGGAAACGTGGCCACTGAAGATGGAACTTATGCCCTCATCGAAGCAGGCGCTGATGTAGTAAAAGTTGGGATCGGACCTGGTAGTATTTGCACCACAAGGGTGGTTGCAGGTGTTGGAGTGCCGCAGGTTACGGCCATTTTGCAATGTTCGGCTGCCGCTCAAAAGAAGAATAAAACGATTATTGCCGACGGGGGGATTAAGTATTCAGGTGATATTACAAAAGCCCTTGCCCTTGGAGCCAACACAGTCATGGTCGGCAATGCCATAGCTGGTACCGATGAGAGTCCCGGCGAGACAATTTTATATCAAGGCCGAACTTACAAAGTCTATCGAGGCATGGGTAGCCTTGGTGCCATGGTAAAGGGAAGTCGAGATCGATATTTTCAAGACACCGTCGATCATGACGACAAATTAGTGCCCGAGGGGATCGAGGGTAAAGTTCCTTACAAAGGGGCATTGAGTTCTATTTTGCATCAGCTCGTAGGTGGTGTGAAAAGTGGAATGGGCTATTTAGGAGCAATCTCTATCGCTGAGCTTCAAAAACGGGCCCGATTTGTGAAGATTTCTCAAGCAGGAATTCGGGAGTCCCATGTCCACGATGTGGTGATTACAAAAGAGGCTCCCAATTATAGGTTAGATTAGAAATGACTGAAGGTATTGTCATTTTAGATTTTGGGTCCCAATTCACCCAACTTATTGCCCGGCGAATACGTGAGCTGGGTGTCTATAGCGAAATTCTTTCTTACCATACAAGTCTTTCTGAAATTACAAAGAAAAAGCCATTGGGAATAGTCTTAAGTGGGGGACCTAATAGCATTTACGGCAAAGAATCTCCCTCAAGAAAAGACATTAAAGATCTTGTGAACTTGGCACCCGTTCTTGGGATTTGTTACGGAATGCATCTTTTAGCCCATGAATTTGGGGGCAAGGTAAGTCCGGGGACCGTGCGAGAATATGGTCGCATGCCCATTGAGTGGCAAGATTCTAAAAGAGAACAAATTGTTTGGATGAGCCATGGGGATTTGGTGACTCAATTGCCCCCCGGGGCTCAAGGTTTAGCAAAATCAAAGTCTGGTCACTGGGCAGTTCTTCAAGATTTAAGTGTAGGGCGTGGATTTATGGCCTTGCAGTTTCATCCGGAGGTCTATCACACAGAAAATGGAACTGAGATCATTAAAAAATTTGTTTTTGAAGATTGCAAAGCTAAAATTAATTGGCATGGCCGAAAACTTGTGTCGCATTTGATTTCAGAAATCCAAAATAAAGTTGGCGAAAAAGATAAGGTTCTATGTGCCCTGAGTGGTGGAGTGGATTCTACTGTAACTGCTAAACTTTTAACCAGCGCTTTAGGTAAAGAGAGAGTGCACAGTGTTTTTGTTGATACGGGACTGATGCGCTATCACGAGGCTCAAGAAGTTGTGGATGATTACAAAGAAATGGATTTACCAGTTCAAGCCATATTGGCAGAAAAAGAATTTTTATCAGAGTTAAAAGGTGTGGATGATCCGGAGAAAAAAAGAAAAATTATTGGCCGCGTATTTATCGAAGTTTTTGAAAAGGCAACGGCCAAAACTCCTTTTCAATATTTAGCCCAAGGAACTCTCTACCCCGACGTGATTGAAAGTGTGAGTGTCTATGGGCAAAGTGTGACAATAAAGAGCCATCACAATGTGGGTGGGTTGCCAGAGAAAATGGGCCTAAAGCTTGTTGAGCCCTTACGAGAATTGTTTAAAGATGAAGTGCGAGCCCTTGGTGTTGAACTTGGAATTGCTCCTCGATATTTGAACCGCCATCCGTTTCCGGGCCCAGGTCTTGCTATTCGCATATTAGGAGAAGTTACAAAAAAAGATTTAGAAATTTTACGTCTTGCTGACCACGTTTTTATCAGCGAATTAAAATCTAATGGTTTATACGAAAAAATCTGGCAAGCATTTGTAGTCTTGTTGCCTGTAAAAACCGTAGGGGTAATGGGCGATTCTCGAACCTATGAGAGAGTCGCTGCCCTGAGAGCCGTGACCTCTATTGATGGTATGACTGCTGATTGGTACACTTTTGATTCTCAGTTTTTGGCTAGGGTGAGTAATCGTATTACCAACGAAGTTAAAGGTATTAATCGAGTTGTCTATGATATTAGTAGCAAACCGCCAGCGACGATAGAATGGGAATGAGCCGTGTTTAACCATCTTCATCTTCATTCTCAATACAGCCTTTTAGAGAGTTCCATCACTTTTGAAAAGTTGGTCGAAACAATCAAGGGCCTCGGGCAAAGTGCGGTGGCCGTTACTGATCACGGCAATTTATTTGGGGCTGTGGAATTTTATCTAGAAGCAAAATGTGCGGGTATTAAGCCCATCTTGGGATGTGAAGTTTATATAGCGCCTGGCGGTCGATTGTTAAAAAGACTCCAAAAAGATTCTAATCGTGCAAATGGTGACCGCATAAACCCTCAGCGATTGCCAAGACTTGTCTTACTTGCCATGAATTTGAAGGGCTTTAGAAATCTTAGCCAATTAGTAAGTCTTGGTTATACAGAGGGATTTTATTACAAGCCCCGAGTTGATTATGAGATTTTAGAAAAATTTAACGAAGGACTAATTGCGTTAAGTTCATCTATTAATGGAGATATCCCTGGAACTTTTCTCACTGAGGGCCCTGAAAAAGCTTTAGAAAAAATTAAGTACTATAAAAAAATATTTGGAGATCGGTTTTATTTAGAAATTCAAAGAACTGGCAACTTGGAGTGGGAAAAGATCATTCATTTCTATAAAGAAGTTTCTGTAGAACTAGAAATTAAACTCGTGGCTACCAATGAACCCCATTACATTTTAAGAGAAGAGGCATTTGCTCAAGAAGTTCTACTTGCCATTCAAGCCGGAAAAACCCTTCAAGAGGACAGACGGCCTAAACTTCCGAGTGATCAGTTTTATTTGAAATCCGGCGAAGAAATGAATCTTCTATTTAAAGACTTGCCTCAAGCTTGTGCGACCAGTTTAGAAATCGCAGATCGTTGCCAAGTTGAATTTAGTTTTACGGATCGAAAGGGAAATACGATTTATCATCTACCGACTTTTCCTGTCGCTCAGGGCCTCACACTTACTGATGAAATTAGGCAGTTGTCAAAAACTGGCTTGCAAAGGCGATTTGACGAGGCGAAAGCACGCGGTGAAGAAGTTCCGGTGGAGCAACACGAGAGATATCAAAAGAGATTAGACTATGAACTTTTAGTGATCGATCGAATGGGGTTTAACGGTTATTTTTTAATAGTTCAAGACTTTATTAATTTTGCGAAAAATGCGGCCATTCCTGTGGGCCCAGGTCGGGGTTCAGGGGCAAGTTCCCTTGTGGCTTTCAGTCTTCGAATTACCGATTTAGATCCTTTAAAATACAATCTTTTGTTTGAAAGATTTTTAAACCCAGAACGAATCAGTATGCCTGATTTTGACATCGATTTTTGTCAAGATCGTCGGGGCGAGGTCATTGACTACGTTACTAAAAAATATGGTGCTGAATGTGTGGCTCAAATTATCACTTTTGGTAAACTTCAAGCCCGCGCAGCCATTCGCGATGTAGGTCGTGCCATGGGGATGACCTATGGCGAAGTTGACTTTATCGCAAAGCTTGTCCCTGAAAAACTGGGCATTACCCTTGAAGAAGCCATCAATATTGAACCTCGATTTAAAGAAATTTCAGAGAATGATCCTAAAATGGCAAGTCTCTTAGACACGGCATTAAAACTTGAAGGATTAACAAGACATGCCTCTATTCACGCCGCGGGAGTTATCATTTCGGATAGACCACTTGTAGAACATTGTCCTCTCTACAAAGGCAATGAAGGAGAAACAGTCATTCAATATGACATGATTCATGCCGAAAAAATTGGTTTGATCAAATTTGACTTTTTAGGCTTGAAAACCCTGACAATGATTGACAATGCGATTAAACTCATAAAGCAAAATCGAGATAAAGATCATCAGGCTAAAAATCTTTCAACAGCAGCCATAAGCTTAAACGAACCTAAGATTTATGAACTTCTCTCCTCGGGCGATACGGCGGGTGTGTTTCAATTTGAGGGTGATGGTATAAGTGATTTGATTCGAAAATTTAAGCCCACATGTTTTGAAGATATTACGGCCATCAATGCTCTCTATCGACCAGGGCCTATGAATATGCTCGATGAATACGTTTCTAGAAAACATGGCAAGATTAAGGTGACCTATTTATTCCCACAGCTTGAAGAAATACTAAAAGAAACTTATGGAATTATCGTTTATCAAGAGCAAGTCCAATTGATTGCAGCACAACTAGCCAATTATTCTCTGGGCGAAGCCGATATTTTAAGGCGCGCTATGGGTAAGAAAAAACCCGCTGAAATGGCAAAACAAAGAGAGCGATTTTTAAAAGGGGCAAATGAAAACAAATTAGATGCAAAAAAAGCGGGTGATCTCTTTGATCTCATGGCTAAATTTGCTGAGTATGGATTTAACAAGAGCCATGCCGCAGCTTATTGCGTTGTCGCTGCCCAGACCGCTTATCTAAAAGCCTATTACCCCGTTGAATTTTATGCGTCGCTGATTACCACAGAAATGGGCGATACCGATAAGATAGTAAAATACATTCGAGATGCTATAGGCCACGAAATTCTAGTTCGAGGGCCCGATATTAACCGATCCGCCTACAAATTTACTGCAATCGGAAATGAAATTGTATTTGGATTGGGTGGAATAAAAGGTGTTGGAGAAGCGGCAGTTCAAGCCATTATTGAAGGCCGAGACAAACTTCAGGGTAAGAAATTTGCAAGCCTTCTAGAGTTTTTTGAAACGGTGGACTTGCGCCGGGTAAATAAAAAAGTCGTAGAATGTCTTATCAAAGCTGGGGCCTTTGATAGTCTTTGTGATAATCGGGCTCAACTTTACTCTGGGTTTGATAAGTATTTGGTGGCTGCCGACGGCGCGAGAAAAGACCGAGAAATGGGACAAGTGAGCTTATTTTCTACCCAATCAGATAATGAAAATACCAAAATCGAATTACCCGACGTCGTATCATGGCCTCGAAGTCAAAAGCTCTCTTTTGAAAAAGAGGTGTTGGGTTTTTATATCAGCGATCATCCCCTCAATGGATTTGAGACTATTCTCAAAAACCGAGTGAGCTGTCAGATCTCCCAATTGTCAGAACAAACACCAAAGAAAAAAGTAAGTTTGGGTGGAATTGTTGGGGGACTCAAAGAATTCATTACTAAAAAGGGCAGTCGCATGGCCTTTGCTCAACTAGAAGATCAGACGGGCCTCGTGGAATTGGTCATTTTTTCTGAGAGTTATGCAAAGTATCACGATCTGCTTAAACAAGGTCGGCCTCTTATTGTTCATGGACAATTAGAAAGAGAAGGCGAAATTAATAAAATTTTAGCTGATGAATTTTACACCATAGATTCCGTAGCACAAAAAGCCTGTGAAATAGTTGTGCGGCTTAATAGTTCACAAAATCAAACCCGAGACATTTCGAAAATTGCTGGTATTTTTGGCCGCCACCCAGGAGAATTGAGAAGTCGAATTGAAGTTTGGATGCCAGAACTTCAACGTCAAGTAAGTCTTGAGTTGGGAGCCGAATTTGGGGTTTCTCCCACGGAGAGTTTCTTTGAAGACTTGGAGCGTCAATTGGGCTCAAATGCCCTTGCTATTTTATTATGAGAAAAGTTACCATTTTACCCTCATGAAAATTCTCTTTTTCATTCCCTTAATTTTTACCTTCGCTGCCTATGGTGAAGGTCCCAGCGAAGATAGTGTAGCCATTTCTGCTGAAGGGCTAAGCTCAAGTGACGTGCCGGCTAAAGCCAGAAGTGACTCTTTAAAAGAAGCCATTAACATCGGAAGTCTCCAAATTATTACTCAGCTCATTGGTGATGCAAAGTTAGAAAAAAACCTAAATATTATAAAGACGAAGATTTTAGGCCAAACTTCAAAATACGTTCAATTTTACAAAGCCTCAGAGCCAAATAAAAAAGGTAGCGACACGACAACCCAAGTTAATATGAAAATATCAATTTCAAGTCTTCGCGCAATATTAGCCCAAGAAGGGCTTCTTTACCAAAGCGAAGGCCCGGCCACTGTCTTGCCACTAATACGATTAGTTGAGAAAAAAGATGGTGGAAGAAGTTATCGTTGGTGGCTTGAAGAGCAATCTCCAGAGAATTCATTTTTGCGAGACCAGGAAAAAGCCATTTTGAGACAATTTGACGGTGTCTTTCGTCCTCGCAATTTTTATTTGATTGATCCAGTAACGGCTCACCATGTTCAGTGGGTGCCAGATCCCTATAGAACTGACGTGCTCACCCAAGAAGACATTCTTTGGATTGGTGATTTTTTTAAGGCCCAGATGGTTATTATTGGAGACGCTGTGCTTGAACCTGGTGTCGTTCAAGGTGGAGCAAAGCTCAATGTGAAACTCTCTGCGTACCATACAAGTAATGGACGAGTTGTGGGAGAGATTGGTCAAAGTTTTGAAAGTAACTCTAGCGATTGGGAGCTTTCTGTGGCTCAAGTCATGAAGAAAGCTTTTGCCGATGTATCTAGAGATCTTTCGACTCAAGTGTTCGAAGAATGGACACGTGGCACCTTCGGCGCGACTTTAGTTCGCGTGGTCTTAAAGGGACCGTTTGGCTATAAGGAAGTAGAAAATTTTCGCCAACAAATCGTCGGTAAAATGGGTGATGTAAAAACCATTCGCGAGCGTAGACTTGAAATGGGTTCGGCGACATTTGAAGTTGATGCCTCGGGGGGACTTTCTAATCTTGTAAAGCGTATAGAAGGTGCGACTTTTGATGGATTCAAAGTAACCGTGGACAATCAAACTGGCGACGAAGTGACATTGCGCTGGGCGAAAGTCGGGTCTCGATAAGAGATCTGATCTTGTGCGAAGAATTCTCCGACGATAAACTTTATATATGAGATTAAAGAGGCTATTTCATAAGATTTATCCTGGCAAGCCCTCTCTCATTTTCTCAATATTTTTTAAGTTTCCTAAATTAACTAAATCAAAACTCCTGATCTGCCTATTGCCTTTATTATTCATTTTAAGTTGCTCAGGGATTAGATCTCGCGAGAGCGAAGACAGCGATCGCAGGGCTTTATCTCAAAGAATAACTTCTCTTCGTACTGAAGGGCCCCGAAAACGAATTTTGCTTTTGCCCTTTATTAATGACACCATCGAGAAAGATTCCAGCATTGCCAGAACGGGGAGAGACGCTCTTGTTTCTGGTCTGAGAATGACTGATAATTTTGTGATTCTAGATAACTCCGATGTGCCAAAAGATTTAAAGCAATACCGAAGTGAAAAAGGTTATGACATGGAAGAAGTCTCCAAAGTTGCTGCCGAGATGGGAGTTGTTGCCATTGTGGAAGGAAAGGTTATCGATATTAAGGTGAGAAAGTCAGGAGATGATGTCGGAGTGATTAGATCAATAAAAGCAGAAGTTTTTGCTACAGTTGGAGTTCGTGTTTTCTCTGCGAGCAATCACCGAGAAATTCTCAACGAAGTAAGGTCCGCGACAAGCGAATCAAGAACACATCGTATCGCAGAGACCGGTCGAAATTACTCTTTGGCAGCCGATCCCGAACTTATTCGTGAATCCCTTGTTTCGGCATGTCAGGGAATGATCCTGCCCATCACTAAGTCGGTTGACAAGCTGAGTTGGAACGGCAAAGTGGCCATGGTAGGGGGCGATAGGATTTATCTCAATGCCGGTAGAATTACTGGTCTTAATATTGGAGATATTTTGCGTGTTTCTGAAGACGGGGAAGAAATTTACGATCCTGACTCAGGAGTTCTTATTGGTCGGGCCCCGGGGCGCATGAAGGGGACTCTTGAGGTTGTAAGTTATTTTGGCAAAGACGGGGCCATCACGGTTATCCACTCGGGTTCGGGTTTTAAAGAAAACGACAAAGTCGAACTGTATTAGCGCGTTGCGATTTCTCTTTGATTGCGATAAGTTTAAAATATGACAATGAAATCCCCTAGTCGTGAGATTTCTGAGCTGCAGCTCGCTTGGCTAGGCCAAATCGACTATGAATTAGCTTTAGAAAAGCAATTCAAAGCGGCTGAGGCTGTGAGAAATGGTGCTCCCGGCATTATTCTCGCCTGCGAGCATGATCCTGTTATTACGATGGGAAAGCGCGGTCAGCCCCTCAATGATGTTCTAGTCTCCATGGATGTTTTACTGAGAAAAAAAATTCATATCGTAGCGACTGATCGAGGTGGTCAAGCCACATTTCATAATCCTGGCCAATTGGTTTTGTATCCTATTTTGCCTTTACGCCGTTGGGAATTGGGTGTGAGAAAATATGTAGAATGTTTAGAACTTACGGCCGCCTATTTTTTTGCTGAGCGGGGCGTAGAAGTCACTCGAGGATTTGACCCCGGTCTTTGGGTAGACGAAAGAAAAATTGGGGCGTTTGGGATTAGAGTTGATCGTGGCGTAAGTCTTCATGGGAGTGCGCTGAATATTTGTAATGAACTCACTAATTTTGGTTTGATAAAAATTTGTGGACAACGAGTCAGCGCTACAAACTTAGCATCAGAAATGTCTGAATTTGGTTCGGCCCCTGAGTTTTGGAATCTTCAACAAGAAGCTAAAAGATGGATGGGATTATTTAAGAATCAATTGGACGAGACTTTTTGTTCTCCCACTGCTAATCTAGACAAGTTAATTGACCTTGAAATTCCAAATGAGTTAATTGGCCTAGATACTCCAAACGCAATATTCGGCTCAGAAATTCCAGAAGATATACCACGTTCTAATGTTCCCTTAAATACTGGCCCAGAAATTTCTTAGATCCAATTTTGTTTCTGAAATTACAATTTTATTGTTGAGGTACAAATTTCTAAGCATAGTTTTTGTTAGTGATATTCAAACCTAGAATCTACTAAGGGATTTGGATAATAAGATCTTTTGAGCCGTTAGCAACACACTGGCAGGCAAGCCTAGATGTGTCATTTCGACCGGAGGCATTTTGAAGTTGTTCTTCTTCTTCAGGAGAAATGGGCGTGCACGAATCAAGTCCTGAAACCACGTAAACATGACATGTGGAACACGCAATATTGCCACCACAGACATGCTCAATATCAATCCCATTACCCAACGCAATTTCTAAAACGCTACCTGGGTTTCCCGTTTCGTCATAGGGAATTTGGGCAGGATCAACTTGGATAGATTTACCGTTTGGTTTATAGTCTATTTTATAAGATTTCGTCGGTGTGCTCATGGTGTTAACGATAGAAATGTCTTCGGAATTCTGCAAGAAATTTCCCCCTAAATTCTTATAATTTTAATTATTTTTTTGGGTGTGCTAGCTGTGATTTAGCTATTCAATTGACTGGAGTAATCACTTATAGTACCAACTGTAACCTATTGTTTTTCGTGGCTAATCATGTACGCGCGTAGCTCAGTTGGTTAGAGCGCTACCTTGACATGGTAGAGGTCGTTGGTTCGAGCCCAATCGTGCGTACCAAATTAAAGCGTTGAAAATAAAAACAAAAACTGATTTTGAGAAATGGTGTTGCAAGCACCATTTTTCTTTCACTGCCATTAGCTGCCATGGTCACTGCCATTTGTCGCCTCTTTCTTGATACTCGTTGGCGGTGTCTCATGGTCAGCGAGGTGTGTCCACTCACCGGATAAGCTGGACTTGTGCATCAGTAGTATTTCTCGCCCTGTGGCATCCTCATAATTAAGCTCGGCAAAAAGCCAATCGCCAGATAAACTATGAGTCTGCGCAGGTAAGATCTCTCGACCTAGTAGATCCTCGTAATAGATCGCTACATTATTCCCGCCCACAGGCTTCTCATGTAGAGTTGAGACAACGCCTAACAGTAAAAGCGTAAATAATACGTACCTCATAACGTCCCTCATGCTTAAACTAGATTCAAATCTATATCGGCTAAGGTCTAGGCGAACTTTATAGTACGTGTCATAAAAGATTCGCCTTAATTCATAATCTAACTATGGAAAAGGATTATGAAAAACTCCTGCTCAAAATGGCAGCTAGTATAAAGCATTTGAGAAAGCAGCGAAATATTACGCAAGAACAAATGGTTGATTTTGGTTTCAACTATCGATTTTTTCAAAAGATTGAAAGCGGCCGTTACAGCCCAAACTTATTCACTTTGCATCGTTTGGCTAAGACCTTCAAAGTTAAAGTTCAGGATCATTTTTGCTAAATATTTTTTATTGCCTTCAGACAGTTAAAAACTATTTCATTTAAAATTGGTCTGGTGAACGTTATGGCGTTTGCAATTGAGTTTGATGTTTTCAAGATTCGATTGGCCACCATTAGCGGAGGGTATTTCGTGATGATATTCTAATTGAAGCTTCGACCCACAAGGCGAATGATTCTCTGACTCTTTGAATACACATCGGCCTTTATCTCGTTGCCAAACGGCCCTTTTGATTACTGAAGGAATATAACGAGAGTTTTGTTTATATTGCTGTTCTACCGCCGACGTCGAAGTTTTTAAGCTCTTATTTTGGGTTATTTGTTTTCTAGATTCCCGTTCCTCAGGATCAAGCTTTTTTATGGCCATATTAGTCAATTCGTCTATGAGCTCAGAATAAGACATATTGGGATACTTATGAGTTCGATTTTTCACAAGTCCCAATTATATTGCTTGTTGGGCGGCTGGCCGGGACCTCCTGAAAGGTCCCACGGCCGCTGCCCCAAAAACTGAATTCGATGGATTGGCCAACTGCAACGTATCTTTAACGGGCGTTGCTTAACTTGCTTGAAGAACAAGTTCCTTTGGCTCTGTATCATTTCCTAAAAGTTGTGAGAATTGGCCTGAGAGTTCAATGCCAAGCTGTTCCGCCACAAATGACCTGACAGCGACTTCGTTCATTGGGTGTAGGCGTTCGTCAGGTTTTTGTTCCCACTTAAAGACAGCTCCGGATGTAATACCGAGTTTACCGGCAAATTTCTCTAGGGAAAGACCAAGAGCTTTTCTTAAAAACTTTATTTCTTTTCCACGAAATCCAATACGTTTTTCGATTATAGCTTTAGCAGCCAACTTTTCAAGAGTGCCTGGTTCTAAATCAATGATAGGCCCATGGTCTGATTTTTTCATGGGGACATTCTTAAATACAATATAGTTTAAACCAACGAGCCCTTTTAAATCTTCTTTCCATCGATTCTTCATAAGCTTCATCCTCAAAAGAGAGTGATAATTAAAGTTTCGCCATCCCATGCACAGATGATGGTCAATTCTTCGCCATCCAAACCTTGCCCGGTGACTTTGAATTTGTCCTCACCCTGATTGTTGATGCTAGCCATCTCCGCACAATGACTAATATCAGAATCAAAAATCATACGCTCTGCCATTCGCTGTCTTGCGTGAAGTGTCACTCTGTAACGACCACTGACAAGACTTGAGCGGATAGTTTGGGCGTCCACTATAAATATCCTATACTAGTGTATTAACTAAGTCAATGACTAAGTAAATGGTTTTGTTCAGTGGGTTTTATTATGTTTTACTCTGCGAGTATTCTCTACTAAAACTCGTACCCCGTGGTTCAACCAACTTAAAGCAGTGCGTACCATCAATGGCAAGTAGTGATTGATTTGGTTCCATTACCGGCCATTTTTATCTCAAAAAATATTCGAAATGGTCAGGCTTTGGAAATCGCTCTTAAAGTTATGACATCTTTTTCTATATGAGTAATTCTCGATTCATGATTCTCAATTTTGACTGTTGAAAGTTCAGCAATCTTTGCTACATCAGAAATACCTTTTAATCTGTCATCATTTTCGATGAGGATCTTAACCTCGTGAATAATTTCATTTTTTAGTGTCTTAAACTTTTTATCCATATGCATTGTCTGTGTTTCAAAAAGAGTGGCAATGTCAGGGAGCAGCGACTTTCTGACATCGAGAACAAGCATTTCCCTCATGGCAGGGAGCTGGGTCTTCACTTGGCGCATATCTTCTTTGAGTTCCTCTAAGATAGGGAGCTGGGTCTTCAATTGGAGAACATCGCCTTTGAGATCCTCTAAGATAGGGAGCTGGGTCTTCAATTGGAGAACATCGCCTTTGAGTTCCTCTAAGATAGGGAGCTGGGTCTTCAATTGGAGAACATCGCCTTTGAGTTCCTCTAAGATAGGGAGCTGGGTCTTCACTTGGCGCATATCTTCTTTGAGTTCCTCTAAGATGGGTCCGATAAAACCGACCATATCCTCTTTAGTGAGAGCTGCCTGAGAGTTACGGGTTTTGATGCTGATTTTAGAGGTCTTTTTTTTCTGAGCCATACACGTCCTTCAATGAATCGAAAGAACAGTAACAAAAATAATGACAGTAATAAAGGAGAACTAGCGAAAAAACATATGTTGTAGCAGATGGATATTCCACAAGATTGTCCGAACTTGTCCGAAGCCGGACAATGAGCCGACAAAATAAAATTTAGGGAGCTTTCGGGTATCTCACCACAACCGGTCGCAATTCGGTGCAGTCCACTGGACTTGCTTTAGCGTATGCCAATATTTCAACCTTTGGATTTGCTACTTTTGTTGAGTCAATGTCGTTACCATACTTGAACGTCAGATGGGCAGCATTTAAATCTTTGAATTTGGTTCCGTCTAACGTGACCTGGTAGAAGTTTTGGGTATTGTTATTGTCAATGCCATAGGATTTATTACCACAAGTAACTGTGGTTCCATTGTCTATAAAAGTAAGTCCGGTAAGATCGGTATTATCAAACCCCTCTCCACGAGACATATCGTCGCCCGATAAAATGACCCCACCTTTAAAAGCAAGCAATGTGTCATGTGTCTTCCTGCTACCCATCGGGTAACCGGGGTTTACAAGCCAAACCACGTCATACCCGGCAATATCTGAAGTAGAAAGGCCACTAATCGGTTCGGTTATTTGATCGGGCTTATATCGAACCAATAGATTTTGCCAAAGGTTGGCATAGTCGTCAGGTGACTCACCATTGTCGTTGCGATCACGCACAACTAAAACTTTGGGATTCACAACTGGCGATGAATATTGAATCATATTTTCAGAAACCGTTCGTGCTGAAAGCTGATCGACGGTTGGATTAGGCAAATTATCTTTGTCGCCCATAGCAATTAATATAGTAACAACACCTGGCTCTTTTACAAGAGGTGGTGGAACGTAAGGACTTGGAGAAGCCGAAGGTGACGGCAAATAAACTGGGGATGGAGAAGGAGATGCAGTGGGAGGCGTCGGCGTAGGATCGCTGGGATCTTCACTTTGGACCTTTTCGGGGTTATCAGTCCCATTATCGGGTTGAACCTGGTCGGCTGCTTGCTTAGTGGCACTAAACTTCACTTCGCCGCAGTTTTGATAAGCTCCTAAAGCTAAAGTTATGAAGATGAATACAATTATAATGAAATGCCTTGTTCCCATAATCTACATCCTACTTTCTGGGAAAACTTCCCCCGAGTCCAACTATTGCAAGAAATCAATACCGTGGCGACAAATCAAATTGGGTTTTACTGTCTATCTTTTAGACATCTGTCAATAAATAGATTTACACTCCAGCTGAAAACTCTGGGTACAATTTAAAGCTTAATCGAGATAGTACTTCAGCACAAGTTTAGCGTCGAAGAAAATAATATATGGGACTCACCAGCATCAAAAGAAAAACTAGAAAAGTAATATAAATCAATTTGTTTGAACCACCAAATTCTACCGAGACCGATTTGGCCTCAGGCGAAAGCGTAACGACTGTAAACCCTTGCCCGATGTCATCCATAAAGCTTGCCAACTTCTCAGGAGACAGGGGGCCCTGGTCTGTGGATACTAAATTGTTTGGACTATAAAAAACGGGAAGAATGACTTTGTCTTTAACTTGGGAAACATCAAATTTGAAACCAGAATAACTGTGATCAAAATTATAGCTACAAGTGGATCTTTGAACACCCTCAGGACTTTGAAAAAACATGAATTGGGAATCACTTGAAGGCAAAACTTGAATTCCCGTAACATCTCTTGGATCTAGATCCGTCCATAAAACAATATGGGCATCGGTGGCGCCTGTGGCACAAGTAGAAAGAAGCACCGTATTTTTATAAAATAATATTGGACCGGAATCATGGGTGAGACCATCTTGGTAAGTTGTAACAATGCTGGCCCATCCGTGGTTTATGGCCCTATTGTTACTTGTAGAAATAGACAAAAAATAACTTGCCGTTGCTGAATTCTCAGATTTTGCGATGGGCAATTGGGATATCTCCATGGGCCAGTGTTTGGCTGCAATAGAAATGGGATTTGAAAAAGAAATAAGGGTTGGATCTCGGTCTAATTTGACATTTGACTTGGGGGAGATCATATAACTATTGCTATCCATTATCTTGTGAAGCGCAAAATCAAATGTGACTTGATCTTTTGGGGTCTGTAAATTGTAAAACATAAGAGCACTTATGACACTTAAAGCAGTTAAAACTAAAAACGGTATTTTCTTAATTGGTCGAGCTTGAAAAACTAAAATGAGAACAGGATAGTAAAGTGCCCTTATACTATTTTGAGCCATTTTGTAGATTCCGGGCAGAAGATTCCAAAATTCTAAGGATAAAACTGAAATAACTCCTGCAGCTTCAAAAAAATAATAAACGATGGTTCTTCTAGAATAAAAAAGCAGAGACGCAGCAATAAAACTCCATCCCAACTGAGGCCAGGCGGATAAGATATCTGAATCTGGTTTTGCGGGAAAGGGTGAGAAGAGCATAGCAAAACTTGTATAATCGGTCATGGTGTTCCAGGTATCTAAGGGCCTATTGCTCGTAACCAACTTTTTATAATCTAAAAAAATGGGAACCAAATAAAATGAAGAAGTAACAAGGGCCAATAGAATAGGCATTACCGCCCGTCTCCAGGGGAATGGGCCAGGGCCGAATAGTTGTTTTGTTGCGATGATAGTTGGAATGCTTAAAAAAGTTGCGCCCAGAAGAGCATTAATATTATTTGTTAGAATCTCTAGGGTGATAGCTCCGACTGTAACCCAAAATAAAACAAAATCTCCTCGACCTTGACGAATGTAATAGGACCAAAAATAGGCGGTGAGAGGGAGAAGGGCCGCTCCTGCGCTTTGGGTATAAGACCTCTGACTTGAAATGAAGTAGGGGCTCGACGAGACGATAAAGCTTACAAGTAAAGAAATGTTTTGATCCCTAGAGAATTCAAAGGCCCAAAGATAGCTCCCCAAACAAAGAGCAAAGGCGAATAGCCAAATACCAACGATAATTGTCAGTGGGGGATTGTTTAGAACTAAATTAATGGTTCCCATAACAAAGTAAATTCCAACGCCATAGTACTGAAATAAGGGAGAAGACCCAATGGGGTTTTTTTCGTCAATTATGGTGAGTGTACTAAATCTCCCCAGTTTAATATTTTTTGAAGCTTCGAAAATAAATCGTTCGTGCTGGTAGATATCAAGATCTTTAGTCGCGATAAGTTTATAGCGAGAATCAGACTCTTTTGTGAATTTACCGTAATGAAGCCAAAATGAGAGTGGCGAAATGACCGAGATCAAAAGAAGAATACTTATAACTGAAAATCGCCCTTGCATCATTTTCTTAATGCTTCCCTCATCTAAGAGAACTGAGATCTAAAACTTTAATACCCTGAAAATCATAGCTGTATTTATCAAAAGAGAAATTAGTTTTTTCTAAATAGTTATTAAGAAGTTCCATATTCATATTGTCTTCCCTTTGCCACGACTTATTTGGATAGACCAAGAAATGGATTTTTTGACTCTTGACTTGCCTGGCAAGTTCCGCCGGATTAAAGGGGGGCATAAAACAGGTCGTTCTAAAATAATTAGAACAAAAACGAAATCTCCACATAACTAAGGGGTCGTTTTGGTAACCCTTTTGATGCAGCCACGTTTTGATTTCATCAAATCCTCTTTCTGTTTCAGGCAGTTTATCTCGCCAAATCTCAAGTCCGCTTTCGATTTGCCTATCAATACTATGAATAAAAAGTAAGCAAAATAAACCCAAACTCACAATTCGTTTAGAAACCGTATTTAAGCTCATAAAATGTATGAAAAAGGAGATCATTAGCGGAAATAACAATCTCACTCCTGTGGGACCCCAAAGTGTACATATTAAAAAGTACATTAAGCTTGGAATGCCTATGACCCAATTTGATTTTAATTTGTAGATTGTCAAAAGAGCTAGAAGGCCTAGGAGAGAAGCCCAGAAAATAAAAAACACAGGATTGGTATGGGGCAGAAGGTGATCAAAATATTGATAAGCACTGTCACTTGCAAAGTTCGTCACAACATTCTTTACAACTAATCCGTATCCATCAAACGCCGGAATTTGATGGCTAGAAAATAATAGGCCTCTAAATTTTATAATTCCCAGTAGTAGAGTGAAAATTCCCAAAAAATAAGTGAAGGGTTCGTGTTTTCGCTTCCAAAGTATGGGAATAAAAAGAAGAACCATAACGGGCCTTGTCATCAACTCCAGCGATGCAAATAGAGATGAACCGCGAGGAAAAATAAATGCAATTATGAGTAAAAACAAGGCCAGTGCTTCAGAAATCGGATTTGAAATCAGTTCTCTGCAAAAGGGAGTAAATAGTAAAATACTTGAGAGCAAGATCGACAAAAATGAAATTTGGGAATCTATAAGAAAAGTCAATCCAATGAATATAACGGCCATAAGAAAGGCCTGAAAACCTTTAATTTTTACAAGCGAACTTCGAGTGTCATTGGGGTTAACAAAAAAAGACCAAAGGTAAGAGGTTAGAGGGGAGTAGTATTTTGGCATCACCAATCCTAGGCCCCGAGATTCTTGTATCAAAAACTTTGATGGTGGTTTTTCGCCTTGGGCCCAACTCAGAGCTTCAAGTTGGTATTGATTGGTATCGTCCCATCCTCTAAATCGATCATCGACTTGAAGAAAAAATGTGAGACTCAAAAGGCCCAAAATCATCAATCTCAGTTTGAAGATTTTCAAGTATTCGGGCTTTCTAATAAAGAAGCCCAGGCCCAGAAGTTGACATGACCCTGGCGGTAATTCTGTCTACCATGAGCAACTCTCGTTTTGATTCATCTTCTCGGCCAAATTCATGATAAATACTCCCTAGAGTTTGATGGCCTTTAACCATATCGGGCTCAAGCCTCACAGCCTCTTCACATTCTGGAAGAGCACCGTGGGGATCTTTCGACAGGTAAAGTGCAACACAGAGGTGAAGATGTAAATAGGCCAGTTTAGGATTAATAGAAATGGCTTTTTTGAATAACTCAATGGCCTTTGAAAACTCACCAGCTTTTGTATAAATGTAAGCTTCACTTCCCACGGGTTCGGCAAAATCATTATTCTCTGACGCTAGGTGAAATTCTTCAAGAGCCTTTTCTAATTGCCCCAAGTTTAAATAAACATTTCCCAGAGCATTGTGAGCATCATAAAGTTTCGGGTTAATCTTGATAGCTTTTTCTAAATGAATTTTTGCGCCTTGGTTTTCACCGTGTCTCAATAGAAAAATTCCTAAATCTCGATGGGCTCCCTGGCTTTCGGGGTATTTTGAAATGACATCGGCCCAGAGGGTGCCGGTATTTTGCCAAACGCCCACTCGATCAAAGCTAAGAAATGAAAATAGCACGGCAATTGATATAATGATAATTTTTTTAGGAATGGGCTTAAAATGGGTGACCAACAAGGCATAACAAAGTAAAAGACCAATGCTAGGAATATAAAAATAACGATCAGCATAAGAGTACAGGGTTTTAAATCGAATTATTTGCCATACGGGCGCTCCGCCAATAAGAAAAAATAATATTCCAAAAACTAGATGTTTTCGTTCAGGGTGTGGCTTATTAATGGCTCTAAAAATCCACATTAGAACTAGAACTCCAAGGAGATAACCTAGAAACCCTAATCTTGTCGCTGAGTTTTCGTAGAGAACACTCAGGCCAATAGGCAATATTGAACGGCTTAAATAGAAGCAAAGTGCTTCAAAAAAATAGAGCCCGTTAATTAGAGAAAGGGTCGGGTCAGCTTCGGCCATTACGTGTTGGAGTGGCCAACCTATAGTTATAAACACAATTGACAATGCAAAAAATGGGACTTTTTCAATGAGCTTAATCTCGTTTAATTTTCTGCCCCGTAAATAATCAAAGAGTAACAACACAAACGGAATTGTCATGGCCATGGATTTTGATAAAATGGCCAAAATGGCGAATCCTAGGGCAGAGTAATAATTTTTTCGATTTGAGGTGTCAAGATAACGAAGATAATTAATGCAGGTCAGAAGGTAAAACAAACAAGATAAGACATCTTTTCGTTCCGTAACCCAGGCTACGGATTCTACGTGAAGAGGATGAATCGCAAAGAGCAAAGCCGTCAACGCGCTTACATTGAAATTATTTTGAGTCAAAACGATTAGAAGCCAAAACACCAAAAGGCAGTTAATGAGATGAAGTGCAAGATTATCAAAATGATAGATCGACGGTGTTAGACCAAAGAGTCTATTTTCTACGGCAAAACTTAAGAGAGTAAGGGGAACGTAGTCGTGGGCCAATGGTTTTTGAAACAGTTTTACGAAATCAAAGTCAAGGACTGGCCCATTATCGATAAGAATGGCCGGGTCGTCAAAGTTGACAAAACCGTTTTGTATTGACCGCGCGTATATGGCAAATGTCAGCACAAGAACGAAGACCAGAAATCGTCGTTGATTAAGCTCTGTCATCTTTAGTTCTGATGATAGATTTTCGCTGTAATAATTGTCATTCTAAATGTCCAACATGAGGTGTCATTGTTTAATTGCGGCGTTACAATTTTATGGAATTTATTAGAAATATTACCCTAAAATAAGCCATGTCTAAAAAATTTCTAAAATTATCAAGAGCCTGTCTTTTGACGTTTTTGGTATTTGGTTCTCTAGGTGCTTTCGCAGGCACTATGACTCCTCTTTCCATAGGTTTGGCACCCCCGGTGATGTTTCCCCCTCGAAACTTTACAATAACGGGATTGAGGATGAGTGTACTTTGGGGATCCCACCAATACATGTATGGACTTGATTTGGGCGGAATCGGAAATATCACCAAGTATGACTTTAACGGAATTGCAGTATCAGGAATTTTTAATCGAACAGAAGGCGTGACAAATATCTACGGCTTGCAGGCTGCAGGTATTCTCAATAGTAATATGCAAAAGTTAAAGCTCGTTGGTCTTCAAGTGGCTACAGTAAATTCAAATATTGCTGCATCTACCATTACGGGTTTTCAATTGGCACTTTTAAACCTAGGCACTTACACTAAAATCTATGGCATTCAGGCTGGTATTTATAATAGAGCTGACGAAGTCTACGGCTTTCAAATTGGCCTCATAAATGTCGTGACTACTTTGCACGGAATGCAAATTGGGTTTATTAATTTTTACACCACAGGTACGTTCATCGTTTGTCCCTTCTTGAATTTTGGCTTTTAGCTAAAATCGTCGAATTCTCATACGTTATTTATTGAATTTAGGAGGCGCGCGTAGCGTTAATTATTTAAGATTCCTGCCGAAAGGTTTGGTGGGGGAATATGAAAGCGGCGGCCTTGCAGCAAAGACTAGTCCTTGGTCTGGTCTTCATTATTGGTTTGTTTGTTTCCGGATGTGCGGGGCCCACAAGTCCATTTGGAGCAGTTGAAATTACCCAAATGGTTTCTGCCCAAAAAAATAACTTTATAGATCTAGATCGCACGCCAGACTCACTTTTTTCTTCCTTAGGCCATTTGGGCAAACCTAAGATTCGATTTTTGCCACAGAGACAAAACCTCCATGGTGCTTCAGAATTTCATGTGGTCGTTGATGATCCCCTTGGTCTGAATTCGAACTATGTTGTGACATTGTATTACAATGGCCTAGATGTAACCAAAACTTTTATTCACCACGTTCAGAGCTATGTAGAAAACGAAAATCCAAACAGACTCCATATTAAATTTTCAAAACTTAGAATCATTGCAGATCATGATAACAATATTGAGTTTGTTTATCGACATGATTTGGTGGCGCCGCCGGTTAGCAGCGTCTATCAACCCCCATTTTGTTCGGCGTTTAAAACAAGGGAAATATTAACTACAGGTGAATTTGCTGTGTCCGCAAGGTTTTTAGAATCTCTGAGCGCTACAGCCAGAAGAAATAATTTTAACCCTTCTTTTTTGGCAGGAATAATCGCCCAAGAATCAGGATTCAATGAGAAGTCGGTAAGTTTCTCAAAAGCCCTGGGTCTCACGCAACTTAC
>JAHFAE010000126.1 GCA_023250675.1 Oligoflexia bacterium
TTTATGGCTCTCCCATCAAGGACAACTTAAAGTGCTTTGGTATGGAGTGACAGTCAACGGTGGTCAAGTCACCGTGGGTAATCAGGCTCGATTGGCTGCAATATTTCCTACAGTTACTTTAGATCTCAATAAGATTTTGGGAGTAAACTGGATGCAATCGGTTCAAGTACAAATGGCCGCAGGAGCCTACGACAAGAATCCGTTAAATGGCACGACCGACACCCAGATTGGTCGAGTGGGAGTGTCTTTTGCCCAAAGGATTCCAACTTCTACTAGTTGGAGTTGGTCAGTGAGCGAGTCTTTGAGTGCGACAAATTATTTCAAAAGAGAATTTCAAGAGACAGGATATGTATTTGAGTTTCGGCCCATTGCTCTAAATTTAGACACTCAGATTGTTAAGCACTTTTCAAAAGATATTTCAGTAAGCCTTTCTGTGGGCATTTGGCATTCAGTCATGTACTGCATTACAGGTAATGATAAATTTGTAGCAAATGGGGGCTATATTAATTCTGAAGTAAATCTTAGTAGCGATTTGACCGTTGGTGTTCATGTGGATCGCAATGTGGTTACGACTCCACAAGCAAGTACCATGACCGACGTAAACGTTTCGGCCTACGTTCGTTATGTCTTAAAAACAACACCTCGAACTCAGCAATCATTGAATGTCATAGTTTCATCTTACAATGATCAAAGTAATCCACATGCCGATGGCAGTGCTCGCAAAGCTAAAAAGTTTGAGTTGCAATACGTTGTGAAATTTTAGTTTGGCCTGAGCACTGCTGTCCGGTTTTTTTTAGTTGCTGAAGGTGAGTATTAAAAGTGAACCGGTCGAACCCTTCAATCAGGTGAGACCACAATCCAAACATGAGAGTCGAGTCCATGAGGATGATCCCAAAGGGGACCATCCTTTTGGTTCATAGAATCATAGGGCTTAGAAGTCACACAATCCCAGCTGCCGCCTGGTTGAATTTCAGACCCGTGATTGCAAGGAGCACCGTTTGTATGAAGTTGGTGCATCACATCGTCGCTGTTCTTAAACCTAATCGTTTGTCCGACTTTGGCCTTGATGGGTTTTTCTTGAAAGTTCCAAGGAGATTTTCCTGTGCCTTTGGGAACTTCAAAAGTAACGATGTCAGCGTTTTCTCCTTTAATACCTACGAGAAGTTTGTTTCCGTTTTCAGTCAAACTTAAGCTCTCCAATTCCAGGTCGCGACAAACTTGATGATAAGATTCGATTCTATCTAAAGGTTTCCACTGAGAGATTAAATTTGAAGTGCCGCCACCATTCACATAATCGGGCAAAACGTAGCAGAGAAAATTTTGAACTCCTCCCATTTCTGTACCGATTTGGTTAAATCCATACCCAAAAGTATCTGGGCCTGGGGGCCTGCTCATAGAAAAATTCTTAATATCAGTCCCACTAGACTCAAAAAGATATCTCAGTGCGGCCATTCTTGGTGCATCTTCTATTTCATTCTCTTGAACAAGATTTTTTAGGGCAATCTTGTCGTTAATAGATTGAGCAAAAGCTCTTTCTTCTTCGTAAAGCCTTGAAATATGTGTAGCCACTTCATCAGCAAGTTTTGGAAATTTTTGTGAATCACTACCATCTAATTGAGTTCGCAGAGGTGAACCTTGATTACCTAAAAAATTTGGTATTTTAGGGCAACCCAATAATGCTGCGGTAGTCGCGGGTTTTAAGAGCGGCCAATTTGGATTTTCTTTTAGTCTTACGAGCATTCGGCGGTAGTTGAAACGATTCAAAAATTCCATAAGTGATTGACCGGGATTTGTGTCTTGGCCATGGGCTAAATTATTGAGCTTGTCTATATATTGTACTTCAAAATCACTTACTTGTCCTGGCCATGCAGAGTAGGACCGCCAAATCGGTCTAAAAGTCTGGCCATGACATGCTAAACAAGATACGGTGTTTTTCTTTGCTTGGCTTAGTCGAACGCCCGTTTGTTCGATAAATCCTTTAAACGGCTCCCATTGATCATTTTCGAAGTTGTAGCGAATTCCTTCAAATTGCTTATTCATTAATTCTTGAGTTTTCACAGGAGTTTCGACCATTCCCAGCACCACACCCATTGGGTGATAAGTGATGAGCCTTGGATGTTCGGGTGTGGCAGCCAGTTTCTGTGCACTTCGACTAAAAGCCATGTGCATATTGTGGTATACAAAGTCATTGTATTTGGGTTCTTGGCTCAGTTTTTCAAATAGACCTGTTGAGTCTTCAACTTTAATTTCTTTGAGCCACTCTTGCCAATCTAAGAAACTCTGATTGCTGCCATAGCTGTAAAAACCGTATTGAGCACACCGGCGAACGACATTATCAATATTTGGTCCTTTGGCTCTAGCGTTTGCATTTAGTGCAAAAATGTGTAGAAATAAGAAAATCGGCCAGATCATAGTTCCATGGCCTGCAAACAATTTCTAAATTGTATAAGTTTAGCCGGTCTTACTGATTGAGTGGCATGATCCTGAATATTTTCAGCATTAGCATGATGAGTTGGAACGGGTCCGTCAACTTCAAGAATCTTACTTGCTTTTTGAATGCTCTCATTAGCGCCCTGTCCCCAAAAAATTCTTTTTAGTGATGCATTCATTTGCACATGAACTTCTTCTGGGTTAGCCGCATAAGAAGACAACAACGATTCAATTTGAGGACCGGTAAGCTTAAACTTATCAAAGAGCTCACTTTTTGCTAAAGTTACTAACGCAGTAGCTCTTTTCTTGACCACCTCAATGTCGAGTTTTTTTCTTGAGGCCGTGCTTGTCTTTGCGAGAGCTACAATCTTTTCAACGACAAGGTCATATTGATTTGATTCAAATAACTTAAAAATCTCCGTTGCGTCTTCAACTCGAATTTCTTCGACGAAATGGTCTATAAATCGAGCTAAAGTATCCCTGAATACGGCAACGGGCCCGTCTACAACCCAATGGTGCTCGGGCTCGCTGTAAACTCTTACCATCTGTTCAACGCTTTCATTAATGGCTTGTGCGATCCATGAACTGGCTCGAGTAACAATTTCGAGTTGCATTTCAAGGTTTCCAAAATGGTTACTTGGGTTGAGACTCCCCGTAAAAATAGCTGCGAGCTTTTCAATACCTGCATTCAAGGCACCTTCATAAAATAACATTGACGTTTTATCATGTAAAATATGTTGTGTTGGTGGGCCATTGGCATCTGTTCTCTCGTGACCAGAATCATTGGGCCCTTGAAAAATGAATGCTCTCACATTTTTTCGATTAGGTTTTTTCATACCCCAGATCACCACGCCACTAGGTCGAGGGCGGTGAAGATCAAAGCCCGAAAAATACGCAGGGATCCCCCAATCATTAGTCGAACTGAATTTGCCCTCGGTAACAGCTAGAATCGAAGGGGTGGGATTCACTTCGAGAATTCCAGGTTCGGTCTTTTCTCTTCGGCCCGTTTCTTTGTTGAATTTATAGGTGCCTTCGAAAGCATCTATGAAATCTCTATCGGTGGCAGCAAAGGCACTCATCACAAAATGAATATAATTAATTACTTTTTTAGCGACACCTTTTAATAAAGTTATTAAACGATCTCCAGGATTGTATTTGCCGTCGGTGTAACCAATTTCTTGATAGGTACCATCTTTATAGTTAATTTGACGGGGAGGACGAGATGGAATTTGCCAAATCTCAAGCCCCTCAGAAAATGCCTTTTGAAAGTCTTTTGATTTTTGCAGATGATATTCAGCCGCTAGGGGATCAGAGTCTATCCATCCTCGGTTTTCTCGATTAGTTTCTGTTAAATTATATGTTCGAAGAGAAGAAAATATTTTTGGGCCCTCTTTTGAGTAATAGACATATTGATCTGATTTAAGATGCATAATGTCTGTCATGACGTCTCTACCTTTTTCATCGGTATCGGCGGCGCCAGGTATAGAGTAAATGTAATATCCTCGGCCCAGATCGTCGCCGGGTTTTGCGAATTTCATTCCGGCGTTTTTAAGATCTAAAATAAATTTAGACATAGTATTGCCTGGTATAAAATCAGATTCTTGAAGGTCCCAAATTTTTACCTTTCTTTTCTTTGCATCTTCTGTGATGCATCTATTAAGATCCACTGTAAGATGGATTTCTCTTAATCCCATTTTCGTGGCTCGAATATAAAGCTCAGCCAAACGAGGGTCGGCAATCCCATAGCTATTTGTGTTAATGGCTAATAATTGGGGGTCAATACCTTCTCCGAAAATCTTGCCGTCAAGAAGAGCCTCAAGCCTTTTAACTTCTTCGTCGTTCGTATTAACACCGGTGCGAACTCGATCAGGAAAATTTGAATCGTATGGCACTGTAGTTTCCATAATAGAAAAAGCTTGGTCCACTGAATCCAATGCAGAATTAACATGGTCAGCTTTGGGCCATACCAATGATTTATTCGGACGTTGATTTAGTACGACTGGATCTTTTGCAAAACTGACTTGTGAAATACTTAAAGCTAAGGTCAATGTTACAACGAGGGTTAAGGGGCCTAAAAGATTTCGAAGTTTCTCTCGCATTTTCATACGGGCAACGTCCTTTCAAGAGTTCTTTAGAAGCTCGAAATGCAATACGTAAACCACTCTCATTGGCAAAATAATGATGATCCAAAGCGAGGTAATGACTAGAAATTAGCCAATGACAAAAAAGGGTATTTTGGGGGTTTAGTTTAAGGTATGGAAATTGGGTACATTGGCGACAGTTTTCTGGGAAGCGATTAAAGGTTTTTGCCTAAAACTTTGGCCAGCTGGTCTCCTGCTCTAGCCTAGATTTGTGAAGAAAAAGTTTGGGAAAACAAGTTTAAATTTTCTTAATAATAAGAAATTTATGACGTATAAACTGCCAAGTTCATTCTGAGCCAGGCCCGCCTTTGCAATAGTTTTATATTGTCTGATAAGGAGGACACATGAAAACGTATATAGCGATTTCTATTTTATCATTATTACTAACATCCAATTTTGCCTATGCCTGGGAACGGCGTGGTCACGAACAATATGAACGTTACGAGAGACGAGGGTATCGACCAATAGAAATTGAACGTCCGCGATTTTACCGAGGTTCTCATAATCTATTTTGGCCCGAACTTTTCAGTGTAGTTTTGAGAGACAGAAATTGTCCGTATCGAAGGTAAAAACTTAATTTGCTATAGTGGTCGCTGACTTCAATTCATTTTGAAGTCAGCGATTATGTATTTGCTATTTTCATTTCATAACAGTTTCTTCTCTCCACATAATGTGGCGAGAGGTAGGATTCTAATTCCTTTTTCTGGTTGATGGTCTTTGGTGCCTAAGTGAACCTGATAAAATTCAGGTATTTTTGTTCGAGCTTTAAAATAATAAATATGAGGTGAAATTTGGTTTTCACCAGTCTTACATTCCACCGCAAAAATTGGAGCTTTATTTTTTAGAACCACAAAGTCGATTTCTCGCTTGTCGAAGTCACGTATAAATCGAAGCTCCATTACTTCACCCTCAGTATCCTCGATATAATTACAGTATTTAAGTAGGTGGCTTGCGACGAGATTTTCTAATTTGGCACCCTCATTCGTAATAGAGCTCCAGTCCCAAAGGTATAATTTTTTCTCCTTTTTGACGGCTCGAATCTTGGGACTCCCGAAGGGAAGAATGCGATAGCAAAAGTACACTTTCTCAAGAATTTCTAGCCAATTTTCAACAGTTCTTGGATTGACAGATAAGTCTTCAGAAAGATTTTTGACAGAAAGTGGAGAACCCACTCGCTCGCCGAGCGCATCTCCTAGCAATTCAATTCCGGAGTATTCTTTAAGATTTTCTAAACCCCTTATGTCGTCATTTACAATTCTATAAAGTCTTTCTCGTTGCCATAACTTCCAAAGTTTTTCTGAACCTTTCAAAAATGGCTCAGGAAAGCCTCCATACTTAAGAAGTAACTTTATATCTTTAGTCGTCTTAAGATCCAGTTCAGAAATAGAAAACGGATGAAGACGTAAGTATCTATATCGGCCTAATAGTGAATCTCCGCCTTTTCGGTAATGATCCAGGCGAGCAGAACCCGTCACGAGAAACTGGTGCTGATCTTTTTGTTTGTCAAAAAAACCTTTAAGTAGGTTTCGCCAGTTTTTGAATTTATGGATTTCATCCAATAATAAGACTTTTTGACTGGGCAGTTCAGCAGATTTAATGATTGATCGAGACTTCAGATCATCCCAGTTTAAATAACTAGGATTTGAAATAGTAGGAGGGGTAAGATATTCTAAGCAAAGTGTGGTTTTGCCAACTTGGCGTGGGCCACCTACAAAGACCATTCGGGTTTCTAGGAACTCATCTATCGCTGAATTAAGGTATCTTTTCTTCATTAGTCTAGAGTATCAGAGTACGAGTAAAATGTATAGCACTACATAATACTCGTGAGTAAAATGTATATGGCTACAAAACACTCACGGCCTTAAGTCCGTAAATATAAGATCGCTGACTTTATTTCCTTTTGAAGTCAGCGATCCTCTGCTCACGTTCTTACTAGTAGTTGAAGGTAAATACATCTCCATCGCTAAAATGATTTACTGTTTTTGTATCACTTGCGCCTTGGAAGCTAAGTGTGATTGTGTAGGTTCCAAAGTCGAAGACACCTCCTACACATCCATCACCACCTGTTGTGCCGACTCCGCTTACTGATACCCCTGCCAACGCGCTACCTTGAAAGTTTACACACACAGTTGCCCTACCACTAGACGGTGGCGGAGGTGGAGGTGGTGGTGGTGGCGGAGGCGGAGGCGGAGGTGGTGGCGGAGGCGGTGGCGGAG
>JAHFAE010000127.1 GCA_023250675.1 Oligoflexia bacterium
ACTATTCGAACGATTCTCTAAAGCAGAGTATCAAAGAACAACCAGCCGGTGCGGGCCTAACTACGAGCGATCAAGCAGTCACTTCGTTAGGGGTCACTTTAGGTTCAGACCTAGGTCTTGTTCGTCCGTATTTTGGGTATATTTTTGATGACAAAACAAAAGATGATTCTTCAACAAGATACGGAACTGGGTTTAAATTAGGAATCGGTTTCGGATTCATTCCCAAAGTCAATGTGAACGCTGAGTACGTGACAAAAAAAATAACCAAGTCTAAAAACAATTCAGGGGTCGAGAGCAACATTGAACAAGCAAACATTTTCAAAAGCATTACAACTTCGGGAATTTTTATTAATGTCAGTGTCCCACTAGAACTCTAAATTGGGACCAGAAAAGAAATTATTCTGAACTCCATTGGAGTTTGAAATAAGGCAAGGAATATTTATCAATTCGAAAGACTAAAGTTTAATCCACAAACCCTAAAATTAGACTTGTACCCACTAGAATTAGAAGTCCGCCTGCGATCATCGAAAATGAAATAGTTTCGTGTAGAAAAATTATTCCCCAAAAAATACCAAAGATGGGCATAAGAAAAGTCACCGTTAGAGTTTTTGTCGGACCTATCTCAGCTATCAAACGATAATATAGTAAATAAGCAATGGCGCTACAAAGAATGGCCAATCCCATGACGTTGACGACAACGAGCATGTTGACCTCTCCCTTTATGGGACTAAATGGAATCGAAGGCATCAACGCCAAACCAGCCATAAGTTGGCTCGCTCCCGCGATTGCTTTGGGCTTTAAATGACCCGCATATTTTTTCACGTAGGCCGCTGAAAATCCGTAGCATAATGCAGCCATTAAACATGCCAAGATCGCCCAACTAATCAATGTATCTGCTTGAGCGGTGCCCGTCTTTGTGACTAGCACTACACCAGCTGCTCCTGTCACGAGCCCCAAAAATTTTTTTAAAGTTATTTTTTCGTCTAAAAAAAAGCTTGAGAACAATGCCCCAAAAAGTGGGGAAGACGAATTTAAAATCACAGAATAGCTGGCAGAAATGTGAAGTGCTGCGAAAGAGTAAAGCGCAAAAGGAATGGCCGAGTTGACAACACCAATTACGAAATACTGGAGCCAATTTTGTCCCCAATCCATAGAGACCTTGGTGAGCCAGAAATAAACTAGAAGAAACATAGCTGCAATCAGGAGACGCAAATCTGCAGTGATTATGGGACCCAAAACAGGGCTGAGAACTCTCAAAAATATAAATGATCCGCCCCAGATAGCAGCAAGGCTAATCAGTCTAATGGCATCAGCTGCTTGCATTTCGTACCTCCTCTTTTCGGATTTCCCTGGGACTGCGATTAAACCGTTTTCTTGTTGCATCATTAAAACGTCGAATTGAAGTAAATCCTGAACTGAATGCAATTTCGGTAATAGAAAATTTAGTACCAATTATGAGTTTGCGTGCTTTCTCTAATCGTATATTGTTTTTTATTTGAGATTGGCAGATCCCGATTTCATCCCTCAGAAGTCTGCGGACGTGGCGAGAACTAACTCCTAATTTTTCGGCCAAGTGCCCGGAGTTCCCGCGATGTTGGCCAATAAGTTTCAAAGCACGAGCTACTAACGCGCTCTTTCCTCTCCAGGCCGCTGACCCGGGAGCAGCGTCCGGGCGACATCTCAAGCAAGGGCGATACCCCGAAGCCCGGGCCTCAGAAGCTGTCATAAAAAATTCTATGTTTTCTTTTTTGGGCCGTGCGGGGCAAATGGGACGACAATAAATTCCCGTAGTTCTAACTCCAAAAAAGAACTTGCCATCAAAATGCTTGTCACGTTTTTTGATAGCACGATGAAAAGCTTTGCTTTGCATTTGAGCACCTTAGTGGATTTACCGAAATTAAACTGGCCATATTCGGACATGGTCATTTGATAGTTCTACAAATGAGCCGGGACCCAAGTGACCGTCGTCCCTGATAAAGCAACGATTCTGCCGCATGAGCAAAGTTTTAAGTTTTGCCTTCCGCTTAAGCCCTCAAATCAAAGACAAGATTCTTAGAACCAACTCAACCATACGAAGGACTGTAACCACTATGAGTGAAGTCCTATAAAGGTTATTGGCGACTTGCCGAATAGTAAGACGGGTTTTCGTCTTCTTATTCATAGTAACCCCCTTTTCACACAGGGGGTCATCCTTAACCCGAAGCAATCATCGAGCCCGGCAAGATTCTCAATGCAAGCTGTCGTGCCTATTGAACTCAAATTTATGAAGACTTGAATGTCTGGCGTTCAAAACTCGGCGGCCACGCGGACACCAACAAATAGTTCGGTAGCCACAAATCAGTTCTTATAAACAAATGAATTTCGACTATATGCAATTACGGTGTTGAGATTGGTTGCAGAATAAATCGACAATAATATCAGTTGTTTAGGCCAAATGTTCATCCCAAATATTTCAAATTCCTCTACCCTAACCCCACTCGGATCCAATGCCCAAAGGCTATCCACTCCACCCCAAACTCCACCATAAATACCCCTTCCCACACCCACCATAACTATGCTAATTTTCTGCCTTTAACGACACACTTCTCTTCTAGCTTCGCTGGTGGAAGAAGCTCAGAAAACCAAGCGGTTGGATCTTTAAAAAGATTTTTGAAACCGCCGAGATGGTTGGGCTCTTCAGAAAAGAGAAGGCGGATAACCAGATAGGAGGCCCCCGCATGTCCCAAGTAACAATGAAAGAAATGTTAGAAGCCGGAGTTCATTTCGGTCACCAAACGGCCCGATGGAACCCCAAGATGAAACCTTACGTGTTTGGCGCAAGAGGTGGAATCTATATCATCGATCTTCAAAAGACCGTAGTGCTCGCCCAAACCGCAGCTGCTTTTGTAAAGAAAATTGCAAGTGACGGCGGTCGAATGATTTTCATCGGCACGAAAAAGCAGGCTCGCGAAACCATCCAAGAATCAGCAAAAAAATGTGGTCAGTTTTATATGACCGAAAGATGGCTAGGCGGGACACTCACAAATTTTGAAACTATTAAGCAGGGTATCAATCGCCTTCGCAAGTTAGAACAAATGAAAGAAAAAGACGAGTACGCTCTCTACGCAAAAAAAGAAATCATCAAATTAGAAAAAGAGCGCTTAAAACTCACCGAGAGTTTAGAAGGCATTAAAGACATGAAGGAGCTGCCATCAGCACTTTTCATCGTCGATCTAAAAAAAGAACACATTGCAGTACTTGAAGCCAATAAACTTGGGATTCCCATCGTCGGTATGGCAGACACCAATAGTGATCCAGAGCTTTGCGACTATCCGATTCCTTCAAATGACGACGCCATCAGAGCCATCAAACTTTTCTCCAGTATGGTTTCAGATGCCTACAACGAAGGGGCCGTATTGTGGGAACAAAAGATCAGAGCCATGACAGACAAGCAAGCCGATGTGGCTCGCGAGATGAAAGAAAAACAAGCGGGAGCGGCGGCAAAACCAGTCCCCGTAGCAGCTGCACCCGGTGGACCGGCTGTAATTAAGCGGGTTAAAAAACGAACCCTTGTCGCAGCAGGTACGGCAGAAGAACATGATGAAACAGAAACGACCGAAGCACCTGCAACGGTTGAAGAACCTACTACTGGCGAAACAAAGGAGTAAAAGATGGATATCTCAGCGGCTGATGTTAGAAACCTGAGAGAAAAAACCGGCGCCGGTATGATGGACTGCAAAAAAGCCTTGGCTGAAAGCGGTGGTGATTTAGAAAAAGCTGTTGATTGGCTTCGCAAAAAAGGTTTGAGTAACGCTGATAAAAAAGCAAGTCGAGCAGCGGCAGAGGGTATCGTCTCTTCATACATTCATGGGGACGGCAAAATTGGAGTGCTTGTCGAAGTAAATTGTGAAACTGACTTTGTGGCAAGAACTGAAGATTTTAAAAACTTCGTAAGAGACGTTGCGCTCCATATTGCAGCGGCCAATCCCCAGTACGTCAACGTTACCGAAGTAACACCTGAAGCTTTGGCTCGAGAAGAAGCAATCTTTAAAGCTCAAGCCGCGCAAACCGGAAAACCTGCTGTGGTCATTGAAAACATCGTTAAGGGCAAGATATCTAAATTCTTGAATGAGATTTGTCTTATGGACCAACCTTTTGTGAAAGATCCAGACAAAACCGTAACGCAATATCAAAAGGAGACCGTTGCAAAACTCGGTGAAAATATTAGTATCCGACGTTTTGTTCGTATGGCCATGGGTGAGGGACTTAAGAAAAAAGAAGAGAATTTTGCCGACGAAGTTGCTAAAGCGGCGAAGGGCTAAAAATTGGCCAAAAAAGAAGATAAACCTAAATATAAGAGAATTCTTTTAAAACTTAGTGGCGAAGCTTTGGCCGGTGAAAAAGGCTATGGCATTAATGTCGAAGTCCTTCGGTCTGTTGCAGAACAAGTAAAAACTCTGGTCGAAATGAAAGTCGAAGTGGGTATCGTCTTAGGAGGCGGCAATATTTTTAGAGGCATCGCCGCTGCTGCAAACGGGATGGACCGCGCTAGCTCTGACTATATGGGAATGCTCGCGACAGTTATCAATAGCCTCGCCCTTCAAGACATGCTTGAAAAAGTTCATGTCTACACGAGAGTGCAATCTGCCATTGAAATGCATGAGTTGGCCGAACCTTATATCAGGCGAAGAGCTGTTCGCCACCTTGAGAAAAGCCGTGTTGTGATTTTTGCTGCGGGCACCGGAAATCCGTTTTTCACAACAGACACTGCTGCCGCCTTGAGAGCCATGGAAATCGGCGCAGATGTTATATTAAAAGCTACAAAAGTTGATGGCATTTACGACAAAGACCCTGTCAAATATAAAGATGCCGTCATGTTTAAAGAATTATCTTACATAGAAGTCTTACAAAAAAATATCAAAGTTATGGATTCGACAGCTATTAGCCTTTGTATGGATAATGCCCTTCCCATTATCACCTTTAATTTAAATAAGAGTGGCAATATTGCCCGCGTTGTCATGGGTGAGAAGGTGGGAACAATTGTAAGAGGAGAATCAAAATGATTGCTGATGCAATAAAAAAAATGCGTACCGGAATGGAAAAAGCTGTTGAAAACTACAAAAGCGAATTAACAAAAATCCGGACGAGCCGAGCCTCCACCGCCATGCTTGACGGAATCAAAGTTGATTATTACGGAACACTAACCGTATTGTCCCAAGTTGCATCCCTTTCTGCTCCCGAGCCCAGGCTTTTAGTGGTGCAACCTTGGGAGGTCAATCTACTGAAAGCCATCGAAACCGCTATCCAAAAAAGCGATATTGGCATCACACCTATGAACGATGGAAAAGTAATTAGGTTGAAAGTTCCTGATCTTACCGAAGAACGACGCAAAGATCTGACAAAAGTTGTAAAGCGAATTGCTGAGGAATGTCATGTCGCCGTTCGAATGGCCCGACGAGACGCCAATGATTTTCTCAAAGAATCTCTTAAGAGTAAGAAAATTACCGAAGACGAGAACAAGAAATCAATGGAACAAATTCAAAAAGTCACAGACGAATTCAATGCCAAGGTCGACCAAATGACGGCCTCCAAAGAAAAAGATATAATGACCGTCTGAGGCTGGCCGATGAACTTAGGACTTTAAATCAATGCAAGGCAAAATACCGAACCATGTGGCCATAATAATGGACGGCAATGGCCGCTGGGCACAATCCCATGGAAGACCTCGGATTTTCGGCCATATTAGAGGCAGTACAATTGTCAGGGGCATAATTCGAGAGTGCGGCAATCTTGGGGTGGGGTATCTTACTCTCTATGCTTTCAGTTCAGAAAACTGGAACCGGCCATCACCAGAAATTAACGTACTCATGCGCATCCTTAAAAAATATTTGATCCGTGAGAGAAAAACTCTGATGGAAAACAATGTAAGTCTCAATGCCATCGGTGAAGTTGAGAACTTGCCTTTGGAAGTACAAAAAGTTCTTCGTGAATCCATTGACCTCACTAAACATAATTCAGGGCTAAAACTTACGTTTGCTTTGAGTTACGGTTCACGCCAAGAGCTAACAAATACTATTCGAGCTCTTTCAAAAGAAGTGGCTGAAGGCCGTATTGATCCTCTGAGTATTGACGAAGATTTACTAAGCAAGAGATTGCAAACTTCAAACATGCCTGACCCTGATTTAATTATACGAACCAGCGGTGAGAAGAGAATAAGTAATTTTCTTCTTTGGCAAGCAGCCTATTCTGAATTCTATTTTACCGATAAATCCTGGCCTGAATTTGACAAGGAAGAACTCCACCTTGCCTTTGATGAGTATTCAAAACGAACGAGAAGATATGGCCGAACAGATGCTCAACTTCGTGAAAGGTCGCAGCCGCTATGACAAGCATTCGCATAGCCAGTGCTCTTATAGTCATTGGAGCCATCGTAGCTATTATTAAAAATTTTGGTTATTCGGGAATTACCGCCACGGTTTTCATTTTAAGTTCCATTGCCCTTGAGGAATTTGGTCGCATGGCTTTGGCGGGGGCTAAGTATTTTTACACTCGCATTTATCTAATTGCATTGGGTCTTATATCTTTTGCTGTCAGCGCTTACCAAAACGACCTTCTTGTTCACGTTTTTGTCTTAAGTACCTTGTTTATTTTTATTTATTTTTTACTTAAGGCTAAGGACCAAGCTATCCCACTAGAAGAACTTCTTAATAAAACTGGTTTGAGCCTTCTTGGAATTCTCTATGCGGGGCTTTGTCCCGTTTATATTTGTCTTCTAGCCAAACTTT
>JAHFAE010000128.1 GCA_023250675.1 Oligoflexia bacterium
CTTTAGAAACTTTGGCCAAATCCAATTTGTAGTTTGCGAGCGCTGCCTCATTAGGCATAAAAACCAGGCTTCGTTCTCCATTTTCTTCTTTATCAAGTTTTGCGATTTGTACATTCTTTACTTTTGCTACTTTTTCTTTGAGCTCTCCCACAATTTCTTGAAGTTTGGATGTCTTGGGCCCGGTAAATTTAAATGTAGAAAAATGAGATTGATTTGTGCCTCCAAAACTCTCCCAACCCAGCGAAATATTAACTCCGGGCTGTCCTGGAAGTTTGCCAATGAACTCTCTTACTTTCTTTTCAAGATTTGCAAGAGCTTCGTCGGTATCGCCTGTGTCGGATGGGTAAAGAATAACTGAGCCACTCAAATATTGCGGATTAAAATCGGTGAGCAAAAATTTATAATTGAGCGCTGGTTTTTGGCCTACGATTTCTTTTTCGAAGTCTTCAAAAATATGTTTTCTCAAATGAGGTTTTGTTTCTGACGTGAAAGTCACATTAATAGTGGCGTAGGGGTCTTTAGGTGTTTCAAGATCGGTTTGCTCAATATCTTTAATAAAATTAAATGTGAGAAAGACTAGGGCGATGGTGCTGGCGCCTGCTAAAAGCCGACGTTTCTGAATTTTTCGAAATACATTCACCAACCGTATAAGAGCCGGTGACATAGGCTTTCTATGGGGATCGGTAATTCTTTTTCTATCTCGCCAAAGGAGCATAGCGATGGGGAGAATAAAAAGAGCGACCAAGAGTGAAGCCCCTAGTGAAGCTAAGATGGGAAGCTGAAAGGCCTTTAAAATATCAGTAAAACTGTCTCCTGCTTCTAGAAAAGTTACAGGGAGAAATATGGCAGCATTAGTCAGAGTCGAAAGAAGAAGTGCTGTGAAAACATCGGCGGCGCCTATTGCACTTGACTCACGACGAGAAAAGCCTTGAACTCTTAGTTCGTTAACTCGACCTACAACAAGGACAGCGCTGTCGACGACCATTCCAATTCCTAAAATAAGCCCTGATAAGGTGAGAACATTAAGTGATACATTTTTCACATACAAAATGAGAACGGTTATCATAAGTGTTGACGGAATGCTGAGCGCAATAAGAGCCGTAGGGCGCCACCTTCTTAAAAAAAGGTATACCACGGCAAATGTGATCAATATCGCCTCGTACAAAGAGTGAAAAACATTATCGACAGCTTTTTTAAGATCCTCTGTCTTATTGAATATAGTTTCAAACTTCAGGTTGCGAACGGTCTTTAAATATTCCTGCAAGTGATTATTGAGTTCAAAAAGATTGGCTCCGTCTTTGCTAAATACTTCTACTAAAACGGCGGAGGAGCCATTAACATGAGAAACTTCTTCTTTTGATTTTTCATAAATATTTTCGCTGGCAATGTTGCGCAGTGTGGTGGTGGACCCTTGGGCCACCGTTTCTTCTTTGAGTTGAGCGAGTTCCTCTAAAATCATTCGAGCGTTGACTGCCGAAAATCTATTTCCGATGAAGGCTTCACCTAGAGATTCCCTTAAAGGAGCTAATTCAAAAAACCGCATAAGCCCCTGACCCATGAGCCCCGCTTCTTTGGCTTTAGCTAACGAAATCTTGTATTCATAAACAGGTGGAGTTAACCCCGTGATTTCAGCTTTTGAAATTTCAGGGATAGACTCTAAACCGATCTTAAGATCTTCACTGATATTTTATTATCCTCAGTCTCATTGATCACAGATAATTTTACAACGGCTGTAGCGTCGGGATTTATCTTTGAAATGGAGACTTTTTTCATGTTCAATATATTTTTAGTCTCTAGGTCCTGCAGGGCTTCTTGAAGATTGACTTCTGCCAAATGAATATCAGTTCGAGGTTTAAATGTAAGTGCCATAAAGACACTTTGTTTTGAGGTATTGGATGTGAATTTCAATAAACTCGGTACAGTTCGCACAGCACCTTCTAGGGGCAAGGTCAAAGTCGATTCTAGTTTTTCTGGCGTCATTGGTTCATTTGCGATGACTGTCAAAAATAAAAAAGGTGGGATATTTTCACGAGGCATGACTTCGACGGGGATTCCTACAACAGCGGCAAATGAAATCGCAAGGATCAGAGCGCTTCCAATGACAAGAGAAAAAGTTCTATGCCTTATGAGGTGATAGACCCAAGATTTCTCATGCTTTTGATTCAATTTGGGCCGCCTTTGCTAGTCTCGTATAGAGAATAGGTACAAATAACATAGTCAGAACTGTGGAGCTCAAATGGCCACCGATCATGGTGACCGCCAAGGGTTGTTGCATGGCTGATCCCTGGCCAAAGGCAAAGGCCATGGGCAGTAATCCTAGAACTGCAGAAAGTGTAGTGACCAAAATGGGGCGCATTCTTCTCACAGTTGCTTCGGCTATAGAATCTTCTACACTTCGTCCCTCTGAAACGAGTTGATTTGCAAAATCTACCATGACGATTGAGGTATTGACACTTACGCCCACCAAAATAATGAAACCAACAAATACTAATGCAGATAGGTTGAGATTAAACAGGAGTAAGAAAACTGCGATTCCACTTATACAAAAGGGGACGGCGCTCAAAATAATAATGGGCTGCACGAGATTCTCAAATTGAGCGGCCAGCATGAGGTAAATGAGAAATATGGACAGAGCTACGGCAATTAGAAGACTCTTCTGACTTCGCTGTCGCTCTTTGTCTTCGCCGCCCATGTTCCAATTTATTTTATCTTTTGCTAAATTCTTATCGATTGTTCTCTTTATTTTAACTGACACCGATTGAAGATCTTCCCCTGCTAGATTTGCCGCAACAGTGGCCATTCTCTTTCTGTCTTTATGTTTAATAGAAGCAACGGTTTTTTCTTCATTGACGTCAGAAACCTGATTTAGATAGACGTTTTTGCCGTCGTCCTGACTTACGGTAAGATATTTTATTTTATCAATAGAACTTAAAAATCGTTCAGGTATTTTAACATTGACGGGGAGCTCATCGCCCTTCCATTGCAATAGGCCTGCGGATTCTCCAGCAAGCAGTGGTTTAATCAAAGAAATAAAATTTGCAGCGCTGGTACCAAACCAACTTAATTTATCTTTTGAGAAATGAATAACGACTTCAGTTAAATCAGCCCTCACATTTGTTTCTACGTCAGCGAGACCAGTAATCTTTTCTAAGGTGCTTTTTACCAGGTGCGCTTGATTTTTAAGACTTTCAATATTGTCATTGTAGATTTCAATTTGAATGGGCTTACCTTCACCAACAAGGGCTTCTTTAAATCTATTCACAGCTGCGCCAGGTTCAGATAATAATATCGGTGTAATAATTCTATTTAACTTGATACTATCTCTTTCGTTGACTTGAAAGGTGAGACGGCCGTGGTGAGATCCGCCGTTTCCAACCATGCTTGAAACAGAAATAATTCCCTTCGTATTTAAGAATTTCTTTTCAATGCTAGCGATTCTACCTTCGGTGAGATCAAGAGTTTGACCGGGGGCAAATTCCAATTCATATTCCAATCGATCAGCGACTTCTTCGGGAAAAAGCTCTGCACCTCGCCAGGCCAAGACTGCCACTCCACCAAGAGTAAGGCCTACGGCCCAATAAACGGTGGATTTGCTATCACGGATCACCTGGGGCAGAATTGTTTTAAGGAATTGTTCTAGTTTAAAGATCCAAATCGAAACAAAATTGAGGAGAGGCTGAAAAAATGCATTATATTTTCTAACAATCCAGTCTTTTGCAAACAGAATTAAGGGGTGAATGAGTTTATAAATAAACTTATTAATATTTATGAGAATTATTCGGGCAATGAAAATAGATTTTAAATAAAAATCCGCTAAATTTTTTAAAACCCCGCCTTGGTAAAATCTATAATTCAAAAATTCCAAAAAGTTTTTTGAATTCTCTTTTTGTTTACCCTCTTCTGGTGGGCCATGGTTAAACTCTGCGGCACTGAGCATGGGAATCAAAAAAACAGACGAAAATAAAGAAGCTGCCAGTGAATAACAAATCGTGGCTGCCACATCCCTAAATATTTGACCAATGATACCTTCGACAAACGCCAACGGACCAAAGACGGCAATTATACTCAGAGTGCTCCCCGTAATGGCACCAACCACGGTTTTAGTGCCCCAAAGCGCGGCACTCCTTTTGTCTTTATTTTTTGTTTGATGAAGGTGAATGCTGTCGAGAACAACAGTAGAGTTGTCTACGAGCATTCCTACTCCCAGGGCCAGCCCCGCAAGTGACATGAGGTTAAATGAGATTCCGGTGAAATACATGAGGATAAAAGTAATGAGAATCGAGAGAGGCATGGAAACTGAAACAATAAAAGTAGGCCACCAGTTCTGTAAGAGTAGAAAAATAACAAAACCAGCTAAGACGCCGCCATGAAATACCGAGTGCCCCACATTATCTACGGCTAATTTTATTTGCTCCCCTTGATCAAAAAGAATTTGGCCTTGTAAAAGGCTTGATTGGTTATCTAAATACTTTCGAATTATTTCTTTTACGGTCTCGGCTACCTGAACCGAATTGGCCTCAGCTTCTTTTCTGACGTCGACGACGAGGCTCTCCATACCTTGAAGGTGGGTTCGAACAGAAGGTTTTGAAATGACCTCTTTGATCTGCGCAATGTCACCAAGGCGGATGACTCGTCCTTCTATATTTTTAACGACAAGCTTTTCAAGCTCATCTTTTGAATGAATTCCTTGTCCCAGTTTTACGCTGGTACGGCGGCCCTCAAACTCGATTTCTCCTCCAGGATAGGACCTATTGTGATTTTTTATGGTCTCAACGATGGAGGGCAAGGTGACGCCGTAGCTAAACCCTGCCCCGGGGTCAACTTCAAGTTCCAGTGATTTTGTTGGAGCACCTAAGAGACTTGCCATAGCCACACCGTCTACGGATTCAATTTGCCTGATCAATGTATCTTGCAGAATTCGTGTGAGCTCTAACATTGGAGTCTTTGAATTCGGATTTGGTTTCAATGCTAATCGAATCACCGGTGTGCTATTGGCTTGGAACCTAAGAATTTTGGGTCTTGTTGAGCCTTCCGGGAGACCGGCTGAATCAAGTCGTTCACGCATTGCCGAAATGGTTTCTAGGTAATTGATGTTGGATCTAAATTTGAGGTGAATTTCTGATCGCTCTCTTTGAGATTCTGACTCTGATCCCTCTAGGCCACCAATGGTGCTCACTGCTCTTTCAACAGGTGTTGTCACCATAGATTCAATCTCACCTGGGGTAGCGCCTTTTAATTCCGTTACGATTGTAAATTCTGGTGTTTGAATATTGGGCAATAACTGAACCGGTATACGTCGAGCGGCAATGAGGCCTAGCACCACAAGACCAATGCAAATCATTGCCACTGCTACTGGTCTTCGAACCGAGAATTCGATCATGGGAGCTTCACCTCACCACTTGAATTTTGGCACCGTCGGTAAGTCCGCCTTGGCCTTCAACAACTACTAAATCGTCGGCCTCAAGACCTTCTTTTACCTCGGTAAATTTAGAATCACGTAATCCTGTTTTTATGAGAGTTTTAGCTGCGCGAGAACCCGAATCTTCAGCTTGTGCAGAAGCAGGAGTTCTTTGGGCGGGCACAAGATATACATAGGTTTGTCCATTTTCTGTTATGAGAGCTTGGTTGGGAACCGCCACCGCTTCTTCTGTTTTATCGATAACAAGGGCCACTTCTACATACATTCCGGCGATCCAGCCTTTTGGTATTTTAGACACGGTGATTTCGATAAAGACTGAGCCTGTTTTAGAATCAACAGTTGGTGCAATGGCACTGATTTTTGCGTCGATGGACTCGGTAACTTCTTCTCCCATTTCTTTTTTCCAATTGCGTGAAAGAGTTGCGGGAGTTTCTTTGTCAAGTTTGGCTGCTACATTTTGGGGAATGTAGAGTTGAATTCGGTAACTTGAGGGATCAGAAATCTTGATGGAGTATTGTGAAGGATTGTCGATAAAGTCTCCCACTTTTAGATTTATTTCTGAGACGATACCGTCGATGGGAGAAATAATAGCGCCATTGGTTTCAATATCGTTGAGGCGTTGTCTTACCTGATAGGCTTTGTATTCTAATACTTTTTGTTTATACTCATTTCGAGAAAGAAATTTTTGTTTCGCTAAAGCCATAGTTACTTCGTGATCTAGATTTTTTTGTTTAGAATCGATTTGATCCAGTTCGGCGCGTAGAGCTTGTGCCTCCGAATTGGTGTAAGCCAAAATTTGTTCGGCTTTGATTTGCTGACCAATGACAACTTTTACTTCTCGTACTTTTACATTTGCGTTTGGCCTAAGAGTAATTTCCTTTTTAGGTTGCAAAAAAGAATGAGTTGAAAACACGGATTTTATTGTACGCTCTTCAATTTTTTGAACAGCGACAGGAACAGCTTTTTCACTCATTAGACTACTTGACGATGCTAAGGCTTCGATATTGGCTCGATGCTTGTTATAGTAAATTCCCCCACCGATGCAAATACCTACGAAGATGGCGACGGTTAAGATTCGCCATTTCGTAAAAAATTTCTTCAACCAAAGCTCCCCATCATTTTGAAATGTGGACAGAATCCTTCAATTGTTTATCGACTTAGAAGAACAGAATCTTAATTGAACTGGACCAGATTGTAAGGCCATGTTTCGCTTAGTCTTGCTGTGAAATCACCTGTCCCATTGAGAATTCAATAGGCGCATCTCGTCAAGAACCAAAGTCCAGTCTAATTTAAATATTTCATCTAACAATTTACCATTTTTACTCCGATTTGC
>JAHFAE010000129.1 GCA_023250675.1 Oligoflexia bacterium
ACTGAGCCACCTCAGCTGTCTCATGGGCAATGTCAGCATCTCGAAGTCTGGCATTACCTGCAGAGAGGTTTTCCACTTGAGTGTCTAAGTTAGAAACTGTTACTTGCAAACGACTTTGAACGGAACCAAAATCAGCACGTAATTTACCGATTCTGGTTAAAGAATCATCAACCTTTTGAAGCGATTCGCGGGCACTATCCTTATTGATTAGACTAATACTGTCATAGCCAAGGGTGCTTGAGCGAGCATCGGCATTCAAATTATACTTAATTATGTTTTCAGGACCGGCAAATGCACCGACATGAAATTCCAATTGCTCCCCGCTACCATCCAGCAATTTCTTCGTACCGAAGGTCGTTGTCGCGGCGATGCGATCTCCCTCTTGGAGGAGTTGCTTAGCTTCTACATCTAAGAACCCTCTCTCTACATCACTGATATTGTCACTGGAAGCTTCAATACCTAGTTCTCTTAATCTGATCATAATGTTACTGACTTCAGTAAGACCGCCTTCACCGACTTGAATCAGGGAGATGGCGTTGTAGGCATTATTACGTGCCATTTTCAAACCACCTAATTGTCCTCTGATATGTTCTGATACTGCTAATCCTGCAGCGTCATCGGCAGCTCTTACTATTCTGCTACCCGATGACAACGCGGCCAGAGCGTGCTCGTTACGCGCTTGCTGCGTACCGAGATTCTTCTGTGCGTTTATCGACGCCATGTTAGTACTGATTCTTAAGCCCATAAAGCCTCCTACCCAAAAGAACTAATTTCAAGTGGGTTCCACGCAGCTCGACTTTCGTATTAACTCAATCGCGTTCTCGAGCTGCAACCGTTCGACGCGATCTACATCTGGTTGAAAGTCGAGTAGCTTCATGTTCTCTCTTGTGCCGGGACAGGCTCTTAAGAGTTTCTGGAACTGTTTCAACTTCCAGCTAACTTCTCGGCCATGGTCTAGGAAACTAAAGGCTGCGTTAGGACGTGGGTCTAGAACGCGATGCGTCTTGTACGCGTGTGTACTAGACTTTCACCCAGAAAAAATATTTTAAAATTATTCTAAACTGGGAGATTTATTGAAGATTGGTTAGAGCCACAGGAATAGGAATTGCGGATCTGGACTCAAGTTCCGTAAGTTCGCGAGCTCTGGTCGCTGCTTTGATCAATTGTTTTTTTCTCTGGGCGATGTAATTACAAGTTTCATCAAAGTTAAAAACCAATTTCGTAGATTGAAGCTCGCGATAAATTCGGTTGAGGTCTTCCCGTAAGGATTTGAAGAAGCTCCTCGCCCCATACCATGACATGGGATCTGAATCGGGAAGATTTTCAATGTTCGGACCAAGGGATCGATTTACTGCCAAGCTCACATTTGCTATCAAGTCTGCTTCATTGTAGGTCGTACTATTTGCATAATTAAAGAGCCGTTCTAAATGCCTACGGACTAATTCGTCATGGGGAATATTATCAAAAGGGAATATCGAGTTCTGAGTTGTTGCCATTACGGCTAATATTATGCTGCCAGAGAGCGAATCCAATCTTCGACTCAATGAAAGACGAATTTGATCAGACGCCATTTTTGACCACACCTCATATTGGGTACCCTTATACTTTTCGAGAAGTGAATTATCGTATTCTAAAACTTTCTGAGCTATTTCGGTGTATCGAGAATACCATGCTGGAGGTATAAACAAGGCACTGGAGAGGTGAAAACTTATATCATGTAAATAGTGATTCAGGTTTTTAGTAAAATCAGCAATGGGTAATTGGCGAAATTTTATCCACTGAAAAAGATAGTTGAGAAGGGGTGATTTTGATTGAGGTTGGTCGTAAAATCCGACAGCGACCTTTTCAAATCCCAGATTCTCAAGATTCTGATTTAGCGTTGCAAGACCTTTGGCAATTCTTGAGGGCAATGGCGTCAGAAGATTATTTTCGTCGATTTCTTCAAACCCCATTACTTTGCCAAAAATGGGGCCCAAAACCATGACCACCCATTTGGGATTGCCTTGAGGGTCTAATTTCATCGTTCGATAGACTGACCCCCAAGTTTTTTTCGGCAATTTCTGAATATGGAGTTGTTCGGGGTGTTGGTTGGAGTCATCAAAAATGAGTTTTACCGTCGGTTCTGAAATTTCAGAAGGTGACGCACTTGTTGAACCGCTTTTATCTAAACGGCCCTGGTATTCTTCGAGAATGAGCAGACAGTCCGGTTTATTTTCGATTGAAATAGACTTGAGTTGGTTAGTTTCGGCAGATCCCAGCCGACCAATCAAAAAGAGGGAAATCAGAAATGTCTGCATCGAAATCATATCGAAGTCGGGAAAATTCAATAGTTATGCCAAAATCTGGTAATTTCACATAGCTCCAGCAGCTCATGGTTAACACTTTAAATGCAGCTGGACTTAAAAACAGAAAAGCTATTTCGAAAGGTTGTAAACACAGTGTGCACTTGCGGTGACCTAAAATGTCTATAACTTTTTAATCAGATTCTGAGGACCGTAGGAAAGGCATTCCAATTCATAGAATTTACCCAAATAAGTAATTCTTCCTATACCGTGGAGATCTCTGTCTTTCTTTGTGAAGGGCCCGAACTTTCCTTCAAAGACGTCATTACCTTTTTTTGCTTTAATGACAAGTACTCCGTTCATTGTTGTCTCAGCGCTTTCAACTTCTAGCATTGTCCCTTCACCACTTGAATTTTCTCGTTGAGAAAAATCAATTTTCGCGTAGCTAGAATAGAAGTCAAGAAGTGGAAAAATCGCAGCCGTCTCACCTTTTGTAAGAGACTTACCCGCATAGGATTCTTGGAGCAGGCTAAAGTTTTTCACACAAAATAAATCTGCTTTAGCTTTCGAATTGGTGAAAAGAAAAATCAAAATTACAATTTTAACGATTTTAAATCCCAATAAGACACGTTTCATAGCAGCGAGATGTAGTTCAATTTTAATGCCATAGCGAGCGCAACTGAGATGAGAAGAGGTGGTTAGATTTTCGGTGAATAGTTTGACAAGCTTGGAAAAAATACCCCACCACGGAGGTGGCGGGGTATTTAGATTACAAATTACCGCTTAACGAATAACGCTGAGGTGCAAGTTACGATATCACTGGGATCTGTTTCGCCATCGAAATCATACCAGCCCTTATAAGTGATTGTGACCTTGTACCCGTTTCTTTCTCGAGAAACTTCTTTCAGATCCGCTAACCTTACGTCGCCGGCCCAAACTTGAAGGCCACGTTTTGTCTGTTCACACGAATCAACATTCGTACGTTGGGTAACTTTACCTTTATAGACGTGGGTCATCACGTACCCATTGCCGTTGGATTTTCGGTTAACGTAAATAGCCAAGTCCCTGTTTTCACGACATTTTAGAGCTGGACAATCGCCTTTGGCTTCAACTGCAAGGACAGACAATGCCAGCGCGAATGTTAATAGCAATTTCATTTTTTCGACTCCTCATCATAATTTAACAATTTATTCGGGAAGTCTATTTTGTGTGCAAAATGTATTCCCGCCACGCAACCCATGTGAAGTTTTTGGCAGAAATGAGAGAGCAACAGTTACTTGCTCCAGTGAAAAATTTCTCATTAACTCTTATTGCATAAATGAATTTCAATTGAAAAAAAGAAAAGCCGGAGAGAACCCCCTGTTCCCTCCGGCCCTGGGCTTAAAGGGTAGAGCTTGCGGCAGCTAGACTCTACCCTGCGGAGTTCCTCGTAACGTTGTACCGTCCACTAAAAGTTAAGCAGCTTAGCTGCCTTTAGCGGAATTTGATTCGCTTGAGCCATCACGCTAATTCCCGCGTCTTGAAGAACTTGCGACTGTATTAACTGACTGGTCTCATAAGCAATGTCAGCGTCGGCCAACCTCGCTCGAGACGCAGATAAATTTTCAAACTGAGTATCTAAATTGGCTGTCGTTGCAGCTAGTCTTGACTGAATCGCCCCGAAGTTGGCTCTGATAGATGAAATTCCAACAAGGGCTTTATCTAATTTTTCTAAATTATCTTGGGCATCATCGCGATCCTTAATAGACAGACCGTCAAGGTTGAGTTGACCTGCTGTTGAATTGGCATCTAACTTATATTGAATTCGGTTCTCGGGTCCAGCAAAGGCACCGACGTGAAAGGTGTATTCTCCGCCGTTCCCTTCTAATAAAACTTTGTTACCAAATCGGGTCGTTTTGGCGATTCGATCAAACTCCATGGTCAAAGATTCATATTCTTTATTTAAAAAGCCTCGCTCCGTATCACTAACGTTATCACTTGCTGCTTGAATGGCGAGTTCACGTAACCTTATTAGAATATTATTTTGTTCATTTAAACCACCCTCAGCCACTTGAATCATTGAACCTGCGTTGAAAGCATTACTTCTTGCTTGTTTGATACTTGCTATTTGACCGCGAAGATTTTCTGAAATGGCAAGGCCTGCAGCATCGTCACCAGGCTTTACTATTCTTTGGCCGCTGGATAATGCGCCGATGGCGTGCTCAGTTTGCTCTTGTGCTTTTCCCAACCTACGATGTGCGATTATTGCCGCAAGGTTGGTGTTAATCCGCAATCCCATAAGTCCCCTAAAAGAAGCCCGTCCCGGCTTTAACTCTTACTGGACTTCTCGGCACAATGCGTTATGACTTTAGCTCATTGCGTTATGCTGTTAATAAATAAATTTGTAACTATTTGAATATTCTAAATAAATAAGTAGTACAAATAATAATGCATAGCGTTTATTTTATATTTGGGGTTTCGATCTCAAATCAAGAACTTCATCAAAATTGTAAAACAAACACTCATTAATCAATTGGCTCCCGTGATATTGGACGAGGCAAATAATTAAACTTTTTTGGGAGATGTTATGAAGAACTTGTTTTTTGCGGCTGTTGTCGCAATTCCGTTAATTGCAATGGGTAAACCTACAAAAGACCGTTTGGTTTTTGAATGTGTCGAATCAGAACCACTTAGTGACACGGCACTAAGTGTAGAAATTTACAATAACAAAGAAAAAGACCTCACCTTAGTTCTCGGTTATTGGGATGGGGGAACAAAACATTACGAGAATTTCTATTCGGTATTTAGAAATTATGATTCCATCGGCCGTCAATATATCTACAAGAGTTTTGATAGTAAAGCGGGCATCGAGTTTAGGACTGAACCAATTTCGTCTAAGAAATTTAATGGGATTTTTAAATCAAAGAACCACAGTGAAACTCAAGTCCATTGCAAACTGGCATATAATTTAGCGCGATAGATTTTAAGAAATTTGCGGCGAAAATCTAAGTTACAGAAAAAGACAAGTACGCCCTCCAAGAATCAGGCGCCTGGCTGAAGGTGAATCTGACTTGGACTTTGGGGAGCCACGTCGGGATGGTCGGTTTTTTTGCTAACTTCATTCCCGCTTGTGTCGGTGTTCTGCCGCCCTTATTCTGATTGCATTGGATACAAGCAGTCACAATATTGGTCCAATTCTTTTTACCCCCTTGAACAGCCGGAATAACATGGTCCAGGGTAAGTTTCTTGGCGGGGAATTTTTCTTCACAATACTGGCAGAAATACTCATCTCGAATATAAATATTTTCTCGTGAAAATCTTATGTAACTCTGAGAACGGGTTTTAACAAAATGATTCAAACGTAGAATACTTGGTAACTTAAATGTAAATCGGACTGTGTGAACGACGGCATCGTGTTCTTCGATAACCTCGACCTTACCCTGAAATAATAAGGTCATCGCTTTTTGCCAATTCACGACTTTCAGCGGTTCGTACGACGAATTCAAGACCAGTGCGTGCGTCAGGCTATTGAAAGTGCCACCCCCTCTGGTTTACCCCTACTTATATCTTTTCGGCATTTGGCAAATTAGGTCAAGTAGGGGTTTTGGATTACTAGACCCATATATCAAGTGTCTGACCACACTTTGCCAACTTTTCAAAATGAACTTCGTTTTGGTAGGCTTTAACTGCTCCATTTGCCCGGCCTTTATACTGATGCTTTTTATTTGCTCGTTTAAGAAGATCTAATATTTTTCCAAGGCGCGAAGAATCGCCAGAATGACTTGAAGTTCCTTGTTCATCCAAAGACTTTGTTTCTTTGATTTCTACATCCTTTAGTTTATCCGGTTTTGCTGGTTCAAATCTCTGTTGCTGGACTAAAGGAGGTTTACCTAGAGAGTCCAAACGCATCTCTCAATACCCCACATATATCTTATTATACCATAAATTTCATTAAGTTAACGCATTGCAATAAAAGTTAGAGGTTTAGGTTACTTAGGGGCGTGGCCGTGTCGATACCATTAGCGGCAGTGGTTTTCTTATTTTTTAGGAAATTTGGCAAACACTTCGAACGGATCAGTAATTTTCATCTTTGAGATCTTATCCCGCAGATTTAGGTCTGCCCTTGCTAGTAAGAGAGCTCGAAGTTCGCCCCTAGCACGTTGGAGATTTCGATTTTTATCACCAGCTAAATTCTTTGCCTTCATTAAAAGCTGCTCAGCAAATTCAGACACTCCCCCGTTACTCGTTGCTGAAGTAAGAAAAATTTCTCTTTTCTGGGCCCCCTCTTGTTCAACGAGATTTTCAAGTTCTTTTGCCAAGACCTCGGCACCAGGGCGATCCGATTTGTTGACGACAAAAATATCAGCGATTTCTAAGATTCCAGCTTTCATCGTTTGAACCACGTCACCACTCTCGGGAACCAAGATGACGGCCGTCGCGTGGGCAAGATTCATAATTTGCAATTCAGTTTGCCCAACACCGACTGTT
>JAHFAE010000033.1 GCA_023250675.1 Oligoflexia bacterium
TGGCACGATTTTTATTCTTATCGGAATACCTTTTACTTTCTTAGCTTTTTACTTGGAATCTCCATGGGCATTTTACTCTGCAATGGGAATTGCGGAATTTTTCTTATTTGCAAGTCAACCGGCCGTTAACGTCGTTTTGATGAGAAGTGTAAGCCCTTACTTAAGGGGTACCGCTTTGGCCTTTTGTGTTTTCGTCATTCACTTGCTGGGTGATCTTATCAGCCCACCTGCAGTAGGATTTTTATCAGATCATTTGGGTCTAAAACTGGCGATTTTACCCTTGCCTATAGCTCTTTTCTTTTCGGTTATTTTTTATTGGCTAAGCTTTAAAAAATGCCCCAATCACTGAGCCAATTTCCAAGTCTTTGGCGTGACACACCTAAGATTCTTGCCGCCTGACTGCGATTATTTTTAGTTATTTCAAGGGCTGACTCAACGTAATTTTTTTGAATTTCTTCAAGCATTCCGACGAGATTGAGACTCTTATTCGAGCTAAAGGCTGCTTGAATTTCTGAATTCGTTTTTTCTTTTAGATTTGAAGAACTTGAATTACGGTGACCGACTTGATTGTTTTGAATCCATTGATTGACCAATTGAGGGGTAATTATTGAATCCGAAGAATCAAGATAGGGTCTAAAGTATTCTGCTAAAGATTTGAGTTGCCTCACATTTCCAGGCCAAGAATAGGTTAACAGAAGTTCTTTTGCTTTTTCATCTATTTTTATCCCTGAAAATCCATTGACCCTTAAAAAAAATGTCAGTAATTCAATAATATCCCCAAGACGCTCTCTCAATGGCGGGAGTCTTACTTGATGAACGTTGAGACGGTAAAAGAGATCCTCTCGAAATTCCTTTTCATTTACTGCTTGCATGAGATCCACATTGGTGGCCGCTAAAATTCTAATGTCTAACGGGCGCTCTTTGTCACTTCCGATACGCCTCACTCGACCATCTTGCAAAACACGCAAGAATTTAGCCTGAAGATCTATGCTTAATTCCCCCACTTCATCTAAAAATATATCGCCCCCATTAGCTGCTTCAAAAAGTCCCGCTTTGGCGTTTATAGCCCCTGTAAAGGCTCCTCTTTCATATCCAAATAATTCACTTTCAACCAGATTGCTTGGCAATGAAGCACAGTTCACAGCTATAAAGGGCCGGTTTCGATCGCCGCGCCCTGACCAAAGGGCCTTGGCCACCAGCTCTTTACCGGTTCCCGTTTCACCTAAAATCAAAAACGGGCCAGGTAGCTTGGCAATTTTAAAAATATGATTTTTGAGATCTATCATTGTCTTAGCGCTGCTTTTGATTTGATTCATTTCGTAATTATTGGGCATGGGGACTTCCAAAACTCTGCATTCAGGTGAATCAGAAAGTAGTTTTCGCCATGCGGCCGCTTTGTACACGGCAAGGCGGTAGGCCTCTGGGGCCACCGTGCCTTTAGCCACATAATCTACGGCACCAAGTTCAAAACACTTCATCACTGTAGCCCTGTCGTCTAAGGCCGAGATCATGACACAGGGCAAATAGCGGTCTCTTTGTCGTATTTTTTTTAGAAGCTCAATTCCATCGCCTCCATTTGTACGGGTGAGCTGAATATCTAAAAAAACCACATTGAATGAATCTTTGGAGAGATGCTGGAGTGCCGAGTCAGTTGTCGTAGCAAACGTGAGACTTTCATTTTTGAAAATGGTCTTTAAAGTTAAATGCATCAAATCGTCATCATCAACTACTAGAATTTTCATCTTAAGCCCTCGTTAAAATCATTTCAGCTAATGAAAACCATGTCAAACTTGAAAAGATTGGATTAATTGCCTATGTTACCTCTCATGATTATCGTGACTGGGGCTGCTGGTTTTATAGGAAGCCAAATTGCCAAACATATTTTAGCAAAACGTGAATCCGACCTCGTCGTTGTGGATCAGCTAAAATATTTCACGGATCGCCGCTATTTAGAAGATTTGAAGATAAAACCCATTTCTATAGAAGACTCCCATCATTTTCTAGATCATCTTAACAGGTTTAAAAAGGCCTCTTGGATAATTCATATGGGTGCTATCAGCAATACAGGTGAAACAGATTCTGAGGCGCTGAAAAAATGGAATGTGGACTACACCAAATCACTCTGGAATTTCAGTGCAGAGAATAAGATTCCCCTGATCTATGCCAGCAGTGCTGCCACCTATGGCGGCGGGGAATTTGGATTTGCCGATGACGAAGCTACCATAAGAAAACTTCAGCCCCTAAATTTATATGGAAAAAGCAAACAAGAATTTGATCTTTTTGCACTGGATCAAAATCGGAGTAGCAGAACGCCGCCGCATTGGTATGGGTTGAAATTTTTTAATGTGTATGGTCCCCATGAAAACCACAAAGACCGAATGGCAAGTAGTATTTGGCACGGGTTCAGTGAAATTAAAAAATCAGGAGAAATGACCTTATTTAAATCTCATAACCCCGAGTTTAAAGACGGCGAACAGGCCAGGGATTTTGTCTATGTCAAAGATGTTCTGACTATTGTAGATTTTCTTATCTCTAAACGACCTGGAAATGGAATTTACAATGTAGGTACAGGCCAATGCACTACATTTTCACAGTTGGCCCAAAACCTTTTTGTGGCCATGGAAAAACCTTTGAAAATTAAGTGGATTCCAACACCTGAACTCTATCGAGCCGGGTATCAATACAAAACACAAGCTCCCATGGAAAAAATAAAGGCCGCGGGATTTAGCAACTCGCCTATTAAAGTTAAAGAGGCTGTGATGGACTATGTACAGTATTTAAATTCTATTTTTGGTAATTAATTTTGATCAAACGCCCTCAGGTGCTGAACCTATTGGCTCGGCAAATAAGTTTTTCCTCATGCTCGCTTGGTCTTTATGAGCCGAACCACTAGAACAGTTTTCTAGGATTATTTTGTCTGGTAATAGAAAAATATTCTTTCAACGCCAAACTGTTTTTTGAAAAATCAAATGATCCATGGTCATTCTTAAATCGCTCACGAATTTCGTCGTTGAGACTTCCCCACTCCTTTTGAACACGATGACGCACAAGAATATCATTATCATACACCAGGTGCAGTCTTTCGTAATTGAGTTCGCCAAGAAGATTTGACTTAAACGTGCTTGGCCCCATACTCACAAATGCCACGGGGTTAATCACGAACAGATATTTTTTTGAAGTAAAAGACCTGATATCTTGGGGTGTTTGGCCTGTAAAGACTTTGACAAGTTTCGAACAATTTCTGCCTTGGGTTTCTTCAGTAAGCCAAGCGTTGTAATCAGTGAGCTGAGATTTTTCTAAAGTGACACTTGTGCTGGTGATACCAAATTTCTCAATGGGAGTTTGCGCTATGTTCTTGTCTCCTTTAAACATCGCGTAGCAATACACCAAATTGGTATGTGACCGGGGGCCAGTTGATTGAATTAGGGTGATTTTTTTGTCAATTGATAGCGTCGGGGCTCCCCATATTTTAGGGGATGGCCTGACTACAAACTCAAAGGGGGCTAAAATATTTTTTGTTTTTTCATTTCTTTGATACCACTTGACCCAACAAGGTGTTGGTCCTTGGGAGAGATCTACAAGTTCTTGTTTGTAATTTTGAATCGAACACAGGGGAACTAAGTTTGGTTTTTGCCACGAATAGATGATGGCCGAAATCGAATCGTCTTTAAATTTCTGAATTTCTTTAGCAGTGATTTTCTGCCATTCCAATTCTGCCTGCCGATATCTTAGCGCTGCGCAATTGTTGATTTGATCTGCTAAAGTTGGTGCTTTTTCATTATCCACACAAGATTTAAGTGCCAAAATCTCCATCTTTTGTAATACGGCCCCGGCTTCGCTCGAAGATCTATTTTTCCAATTCAGGTTTGTTATTTCAAAGTGAAGCGTTTCTAAATCTCTTTGAAGTAAAAGGGATTGAGATTCATCTAACGTCTTTTCATTTAGTGAAATGAGATATTTGTTTTCTCTATCAAGTCCCTCGATGGCCAACATTCGATCTTCAAAAGAAAAATGCTCAAGACCTTTGAGTAACCATAAAATTTTGAAAGCTTCATATTCGCAGTGATGGAATATCAACGCCCTCTGTCGTTTTTCTTCTTTCGAGAGAATTCTGCCATCCAGATCACACCAAGTCGCATCATTTTTGATTTGAAGAAAGTGAATAAATTCATGAACCAAAGTCGATGGAGGCGCATCGTCGGCAATAATAAGGGTGAGTTTCTCACCACACTGAACTTTACCGTAAAGGCCCTCCAAATCCTTGATATCATCGACAGACTTTTCGGCAACGCCAATGGATTTGTATATTGAATCGGGAGGATGGCTGTGACTTCTAATAAGTTTTAACTCTACTTTTTTCTTTAGGGCTTCAATTTGATCAGGGATCGCCATCAGGCTAATTTTTTCGACCAGTTCTCTTTGCTCGCTATTAAGAGTCTCAATTAGAATTGAACTTTGGGAGTAAGGACAAAATCCCAGAAAAAAAACAAAATAAACTAAACCTATTTTATGGCAGAACCACTGGCTCATTAAGTTTCGCTTAAAGCCAATCTTGCCACAGGTGTTTTGGTAACGAAGGTCCCTTATTTTTTTCATTATGTTCTTACCTTATCCCAAGATTTTATCTGCCATGTGGTGTTGACGAGGGCAATAAGCTCTCCCGATTCACGCTTGATTTGTGTCTGCATATCGATGAATTGTTCATGACCACGATCCAAACCATATTTGATTTCATTTACTTTCATCGATTCCAGAACCGCCTCACCAGTTACGGTACTCTTTGCTTGTTTAAAAAATTCAGCAGAAATTTTAGACATGATTGGTCTAAATTCTTTAAAGCTAAAATTTCTTACAATGAGAAGGCCCGCACAGGTCTCGCCCAAGGTAAATAGCGCTCCGGCATGGATGCTCCCCACGTGATTTCTTACTTTTCGATGATTCTTAAGACGCAATTGAATCCACCTTTGATCCCAATTGAGCATCTTAAGCTTGAGGTGGCTATTAAAGGGAGAGGCCAAGCTTAAAAAACCCATAGAAAGATGCTTTGAGATTGTGGGTGACTTTCGTTCGATTTGAGATACGACCTTTACAAAATCAAATGCCATTTTTGGCCTCCCAATATTCATGGATGAGATTTTTTACTACTGTGGACGCCGGTAAAACTTCATCGATAAGTCCCACACCTTGCCCTGCACTCCAAACGTTTTTCCAGGTCGTTGTCTGAGCTGCTTTCTCAAGAGCTTTTTGACCTACTACGGCTCTGAATAATTTCATATATTTTTTGGTCGTTGAATTTTTCAACAATAATTTTTCAACAAAACCAAGTTCCAAACCTGTCTTCTCAATGTATTGCGTTTTGATCACGGCCGCCGGAGTTCCTGAAATTCTCTTAGTCAATACAATGTCCTCGGGATTTGCATCGATGATTGCCTTTTTATACTCAGCACTCACGCCCGCTTCTTTTGTTGCAATAAAGCGTGTCCCAATTTGAACTGCATCGGCCCCCAATACTAGCCCCGCAAGAATTTGTCTCCCTGTTGCGATCCCACCGGCTAAAACAACGGGCACTTTAATTTTTGTTTTAAGATAAGGAACAAGAACTAACGGCGAAATGGGACCTGCGTGACCACCCGCGCCTGAACAGACTGCAATAACTCCGTCGCAACCCAAGTCTTGAACCTTTTGAGCGTATTTCATATCTGTTACATCGCAAAAAACTTTTCCCCCGTAGGAATGAACTTTTTCAATAATGGTTTTTGGATTTCCTAAAGAGGTAATGACCATGGGGACTTTTTCTTCAATACAAATATCAAGATCAGCGTCTACTCTAGGATTTACTTTATTCACAATGAGATTCACAACGAACGGTTTTTTTGTTTGGGTTTTTATTTTTTGAACTGCTGCTTTGAAAAGTTCTGTGGTTCGCCAATTTAAAGACGGTGCGCCGCCTATAGCACCATTGTTTGAAACAGCCGAAACAAGATCTTCGTTACTCACTAAAAACATAGGGCCCGCGATTATCGGGTAATCAATTTCAAGCATTTTGGAGAATTCGGTTTTAATGGGGCCGTCGTTTTTGCTCATGGTAGAAATACTAACTTACTGGGACCCAATGATTTTAGCTTCAATTTTCTTACTGACAAGGCGCGACGAAACAGCGGTTTATCCCCATTGCAGTTGCCGAATTAGGGCCACGCTACTAAATCCCGCCTTGTATTTACTTGATTCATGAATTCGCATTAGAATAGAATTTTCTAAACTCTAATTCAAGGGGACAACTATGAGCACATCAACAACGTCTCGAACAGAACTAACCGATTCAATCCTCCATACCAATATCAAAAGAGTCATCTTGGGGGGAATTTGTGGGGGCCTATCGGGTGTGCTACTTTTAATTTTAACCTCCTTTTTTACTCCTGCAGGTGCGGGGAAAATGTGGTGGCCTCAATTACTCTCTACCATCGGAGGAGATGGCAATAACCCCAGATTAATCGGCGGCGAAAACCTTGTTTTTGATGCTAGTGCGTCGGTCATTAATTTTGGTTTAGGAGTTCATTTTGCCATTGCTGTTTTTTTAGGGATTATTTTTGGCAAACTAACAACCTCTTCAGAATTAAAACGCTTGATGAGTTACGGGTTGGTCTTAGGTGGTCTTTGTTGGCTTGGGTCGAACATGTTTGCTCCTGATATTCTTAATGTGGCAGCTCTTGATGGAATAGCCCAATGGTCACGCATGTTTCTATTTCAAAGCTTTACCATCTCATTAGCTATTTTCATGGCGCTCGCTAGTAAAGTCTTAAAGGTCTAGGATGGCTGGAATCGGTAGTGACCGATTCGTCATTATCACCGGGGCCTCAACAGGCATTGGTAGGGCCTGCGCGCTTCACTTAGACAAATTGGGTTTTCAAGTCATAGCTGGAGTTCGAAAAAAATCTGACGGTGAAGATTTAAAAGGTTTTGCTAGCAGTTCTCTTCGATGGGTTATTCTTGATATTGCCGACGATCAATCACGTCAACACGCCCTTGAAGAATTGTCGCCCCTTTTAGAAAATCAGGGTCTTTTCGGCCTTGTCAACAATGCGGGAATAGTCATTTCTGGGCCTTTGGAGTTTATACCCATTCCCCAACTTCGTATGCAATTTGAAGTAAATGTCATTGGTCAAATTGCGGTCACCCAAGATTATTTGAAGTTTATTCGAAAATCCCCAGGTAGAATCATCAATATTAGTTCTATCAATGGCCGAATATCGGCTCCCTTTTTGGGTCCTTACAGCGCATCAAAATTTGCCTTAACATCTCTAACTGATGCCCTAAGGATGGAACTTTCGCAATGGAATATTCCCGTTGTTCTTGTGGAACCGGGCCGTATCGCCACACCCATTTGGGTTAAATCTGAAAACTTAGCTGACCGCCTCGTCGAAAAATTACCTGATGTAGCGAAAAATTATTACGGAGCAACAATTTCTACTATGAAGAGTTATGTTCGAAAGGCCGAAAAAACGAGTATCCCATCACAAGAAGTCGCTAAAATTGTGGCACATGCACTTACTGTATCTAAACCCCATACCAAATATTTAGTGGGAAAAGACGCAAAAGCTCTGGCCATTGCAAATAAACTTGTGCCCGATTCACTGATGGATCGGTTCATTCTAAGGGGCCTCAAAGGATGAAAGCTTCACTCGTAGTCATATTTACTTTTTTCGCATTGGTGGCTCAGGCAAAAATCATTGACGTCCAAGGTCATCGCGGAGCTCGTGGCAATAGACCCGAAAACACTATTCCTGCCTTTGACTTTGCCCTTGAAGCGGGTGCTGATACTTTAGAGATGGATTTAGGAATTACCCGTGATGACCAGATTGTTTTAAACCACGATAGAACAATTAATCCAAAACGCTGCCAATGGGATGACGGTAGACCTCTAGAAAAACCCATTCTCATTCATAGATTGACATTGGCAGAGATCAAGAAACTTGATTGCGGGAGTTTGCGAAATCCCGATTTTCCTCATCAGATTCTTATTCCCCATACTCCAATTCCCACTCTTGATGAAATATTTGAGAGATACAAAGATGCAAAATCTAAATCAGGAAATCTTGTTAAGTTTAATATTGAGACTAAGATCAGTTTTTGGCATCCCTACGATACGGTTCCCCCTCGCCGATTTTCAGATTTAGTTTTGGCCAAGGTTTACCAACATGAAATGCTCAATCGTGTGGTGTTAGAATCATTTGATTATCGTACTTTAAAGGCCGCCAAGAAAATCACGCCTTGTATAAAGATTTCGGCATTAACACAAAATCCCTTTGAAAATCTGGCCCATACGGCACACGATCTAAAGGCTGAGTATGTTTCACCTCGATGGAACTTACTTTCGCTTCAAGATGTTGAGGAAGTTCATAGAGAAGGCGCAAAAGTTCTGCCCTGGATTCCCAATACCATGGCCCAATGGGAGCATTTAGTGAAAATGGGAGTTGATGCAATTATTAGTGACTATCCGCAAGATTTATTTAATTATCTCCACCAAAATGAGTACGTCAGCTATTAAATTAGAAATATCCTGGAAAAACCATCTTGAGGGTGAATTCAGCAAACCCTATATGGCTCGTCTCAAAGAGTTTCTTTTAGATGAGAAAAAAAAGGGCAAAATCATATACCCTTCAGGAGGGAATATTTTTTTTGCGCTAAATTCCATTTCATTTGATAAAGTCAAGGTTATTGTTATTGGCCAAGATCCTTATCATGGTCCCGGCCAAGCCCATGGACTTTGTTTTTCGGTCCAAAAGGGGTGTGCCTTGCCTCCTTCTTTGCTCAATATTTTTAAAGAAATTCAGCGGGACTTGGGAATTGCTATGCCAAAATCAGGGGACTTGACCTCTTGGGCAAAGCAAGGAGTTTTGCTTCTCAATGCGACCTTAACTGTCGAAGCCCATAAGGCCGGTTCTCACCAAGGTAAGGGTTGGGAAGAATTCACCAACAAAATTATTTCAGTATTAAGTGAGAAGCGTGAACATTTGGTGTTCATGCTTTGGGGTTCCTTTGCGCAGAAAAAATCAGAATTTATTAATTTAACAAAGCATTTGATTTTAAAATCAGCTCACCCTTCGCCTCTATCGGCCCATCGAGGCTTTTTAGGCAATTCCCACTTTTCAAAAGTAAATGCCTATCTAAAACAGACCAATCAAGAACCCATTAATTGGTGAGGTGTGGTGAGGTGCCAGGCGGTTTTTCCGTAAATATAAGGGCTCCCCACGGTGCCTGGCACCTTTTCCGCAAATATAGAGCAGATGACGCCTTAGTGATTTGATATTTTCGTAAAAAAAAGGACTCGCTATTCTGCCTGAACCTTTCCAAAAGTTTCAGGATTCGACTGCACACAATGTGGCCGTAAATAAAACCAGGTTTGCAGCCTTTGGCTTGCCCCGCAACTTCCGAATGATTTATAACCTTGTTCATGTCAAGAAAAGATACTCCCGAAACAAAACTTATGACGGGACTCCGCTTAAAAAGGTTGCGTCAGTCCTTATTTTTTCGCAACGTTAATTGGCCAAAGATTTTAAAGTAGCCCATGGAGCCATCGCTTTTTGGGAGCAAGGCAAACGCACAATTCCAGGACCTGTTTTAAAACTAATAGAGATTTACGAGGAGGAATTAGGAATGACCGCCCAAAAAACGAATCAAAAAAATCTAAAGACCCTTAGTTCATCTTGGCTCTCTCGAACTCTTAAACTTTCAAAAACAACGGCCGGAATCGCCACACGACTAGCCAGTTCCTCAATTCATCGAGCTTTGGTCACCGAGGCACGAGCACAAATACTACAGGCAGCAAGTCAAAGAGCCGTCGCCACTCGGCTTGTCAATACACTCGGCGAAATGAAGGGCCTGATGATGAAAGTTGGGCAGATCATTAGTTATATGGACTTCGCCCTACCCGAACCAGCACGAGAACTTCTACAAACTCTCCAAGACAGCACTGTACCCATGGAGCCCGCAACCATTAACAAAATTATTAAAGCCGAACTTGGGGCTGAACCCGAAATTATTTTCAAAGAGTGGGAAGCAAATTCTGTCGCGGCGGCAAGCATTGGGCAAGTGCATTGGGCCAAAATTCAAGACGGAACTCCTGTGGCTGTAAAGGTGCAATATCCAGGAATTACAAAGACCCTAGATGCCGATCTAAAAAACGTTGGAATCTTTGACCATTTGGGATCAGCTCTGTTTCGCGGGCAAGAGAAGGGCACCTTTATCTCAGAACTAAGAGAAAGGTTACTCGAAGAATGTGACTACCGAATAGAAGCCAAAAACCAAATTGAATTTAGACAAAGATTTCATGGCAATCAAAAAATAGTAATTCCAAATATTTTTGAGCGGTTTTCTACAGACAAAGTTTTAACATCAGAATGGATTCAAGGCCGACGTTTCAAAGAGTTTTCAATAACTGCATCACAAATTGAGAAAAATGAAGCAGGACTGGTCATTTGGGTATTCGCCATGGAATCTATCTTTAGACATAGAATATTTAACGCTGATCCCCATCCTGGCAATTACCTTTTTCTAGAAAACGGTCGTGTTGCATTTCTTGATTTTGGTTGTGTCAAACATTTTAGTTCTGAATTCATTACGAGTTGGAAACTTATGGCTCGAGCCTTTATTGAAAAAAAATGGAAGAAATACGATCAATGTGTCATTGAATCTAAAATTGCAGCAAATCCAGACGATTTTGATTTTGAATACCATCGAAAAATGATGTCGGTACTCTATGTTCCATGGGAAGAAGATAAGACATATCGCTTTAATCAGCCCTATATAGAGAAAACCTGGCGAATGATGGTTTTAGAAAACCCGAATAAATTTCGCACAAACCTTCCCAGGGATTGGATTTTTTTACAACGCCTTCAATGGGGACTCAATTCTGTCTTGGCCGCTTTAGATGCCGAAGCCAATTGGCATCGGTCATTTATGAAATTGATCTACACTTAGTTTGCCCTTATATTTGCGGAAAAGGTGCCTGGCACCGTGGGATGCCCTTATATTTACGGGAAAACCGCCTGGCACCTTTAGACCCCAGATAGCAGAAGTTCACAAGTTTGTTTATCTATGGCTAACTTCTTAAGAATACCAAGGTACTTATTATTCCCCAGATTATAGCGAATATAAGGACCCGAATTAGTAAAAAGCATTTCTAAAAATTTAGGATCCAAAGACTGAAGCTTAGACACTAACTTGAAGTTCAAAATTATATTTGGAAAACTATCATAAAATAGTTCTTTAACCTTTTCATCTGAAAGAATGCCCAATTGATTGTATTTTTGCAGGACCGGCAACAACTCTTCTACCATAGCAGTCAGCATATCCTGAGCATAGAGGTTCTGCTTGGACCTCCATTTCTTAAAATTTTCTAAAAATAATTTTCTAGGTCCTTCAACTTTTCCTTTCAAAGTCAAAGTTGGTACTTTGGGATGTGATACCTTGTACGCCAAAAGGATTTTGCTTCTATTTAACGGATTTTGAATTTCAAAGATAGATCTTACCTCTTCAAAACTCCTAATCATTCTATCAAAGGAACGCTGAAGATTCAAAATGGCCATATAATCAGCCATCCTCATCCTTTTATCATTTTGTAATAGTAACTCATTAAACTCCAACAGCTCGGTCCGTTCTTTGGAGTTCATAGCTTGTTCAATTGGCAATTGGCCGACAAAACTCGTATCAACGGGATTTGGTCGACTCGTAGGGAACTCATACCCCATTTCTTTGGCGGCCCCTTTTACACGCTCCAAGAACTCAAGCGCAGACGACATCTCGATTAAATCTCTTTGAAAACGCATGACTGAAAAACGCAATTCTTTGGTGTAGTCTGGAGAATTATTCAGAGGTTCAGTAAATACTTTACCCTCTTTATCTCGTTGAAATGACCCAAACTGACCATGCCATCCCCCCACAAAGTGATAGTATCCACTTTCATTAAAATCGTTCTTGGCCTCGTAGGTCCAAATCCAAAATTTTTCTCCAAACTTTACAAATTTCTTACTGTGCGTAAGGTAATAATACTCTAAATCACGAATTCTTTCGTCAAACTGTTTGACTGGATTTGGTTTATTTTTGGCATTATTAAATGTGCTGACGATGAGTCCTAAGAAATTAAACTTCCTCAGAAGCTCGGCAGGCTTTCCCCCCTGAGATCGGTATTTAGAATACACGGCATCAATAATCTGTCGGCCCTGGGATCCATACCCTCCAGAAACGGCATCAACGAGAATAAAGGGATGATCGGTCTTGAAAGTCTTTAACGAAAATCCGTGCTCGGTGACATAGTCTACTATATCGTTAGGTGATGCCCTAATAAATGTTGGACTGCTGCAATCAAGTCTCACCACTCGGCCATGCTGACCGATGGATTCATAAAAACTTTCCACGAGATCAGCAATGGCCTGCATGTCCCTACCAATGAAGGCCCACGTTGCCCCAGGAAATGACTTCTCAAGAGTCGCAATGAATTCGGGAGCCTCCTGCTTCATTATGGCAAGCCACTTTTCAAAATCTACCGTATGGGAGTGGCGCTCTACTAGAAAATGAGGATATGGAATATTTCTTGGCAATTGATCGGCCACTTCTTTGATTTCGCCAATGGTAGGTCTCGTGGGTTTGTCAACTAAATCGGTAACATCGGTTCCATGACTTAGAACACCAGAAACGAGGAGAAATAAAATGATTAATAGACGAACTAGATTTTTCATGGGCCTTTTGACCTGACTTCAAATTTAGGCGCGGTGGCTAGAATCTTGTACTTGTCGTGTTCGTCGGGGCCGACAACACAATAATTATAAATTCCGTCATTTAATTTTACAGTAGCTTTATACCGACTACCAATAGGTACACTAAGAGCCAATGACCCTAATTTGTTCGCGGAATAACCATATACTTGAAATTTAAAATTTCCTAAATTTCTTTTTGTACTTTGATTTTTAATATCGGTCCATTCTAATTCAATTTCATTTGTATCATAAACTGGCATGTTTGCTTCTGAGATTGATTCATTAACGAATGTTCGCATCTGAGATCGATTCTCTGTCAGATTTTTCTGACTTAGATTTTGCCTTTTCAGAAAAATCGCCACCTTTTATTTGCCTTGGAGTTAGGGGTTCAATCTGCCGCAAAGTGCTCACATCAAAACCAGGAGTATTTTCAATTTCATTTATGACTTTAAGTATGTCTGGACCTTTATCAATTGCAAGAAAGCGGCTCTTAAAAGAATCAGGCATACCCTTACTCAGAACTTTTAAAAGAACTCCATAGTAGTCTGTCGAAAGGAAAACAATATTTTGACTTCGTTCTGGATGAGCGGCTAAGTCTACCAATGTGGTTGCAAGCTCCTTCACGGTACCTGATCCGCCTGGAGCAAAAATGACTAAGGAACGGTTGTGCAAAAGCCAAGGAATACGAAACTCGTATTTGCCTTTAGCACTTATAGTATTGGTATGTTTGTCACTGGCTATAGTTTTCTCAGCTGAAAGGCCAAACCCACCCAATGGAATTCCTATAGAATGGGCCCCTGCTTCGTAAGCCCCGGCATTGGCAACTTCCATGTACCCGCCTGATCCGCCCGTCGCAATAGTGACACCGGCTTGTCCCGCGGTTTTCGCTGTTTCATACACAAGGATTTTATATCGATTTACATCATTGGATGATCCAAAAACCACTGCACCTGGGGGAATAGCATTGTTGGTATTGGCATCAACCTCAAGTTTTTGGATGCCAGATGGGAATTCCACGGCATATTCGATGGCGTTAGAAATACTATATGAACTCATTATGTCTAGAAGAGAATCAGGAGTGATGGTATTAAAATTAAAATCAGTTGGTGACGAAGAGTAGTAAGAATGAACTTTTTCAACGACGGAAGTCGTGCTTTCGGTTACCGGCACATCTATAGGATACGAAATTCCCAGATTTATATTTTTTGACTGCAAATCGTCTCGCCATCGACCCAAAGGATTTGAGCTACTAAACCAACCACTACGAGAGTTGGAAAATTCTTTTAGTATTTGACTCGGATCAAAAATAACAGAAATCTTATTTTCCATAAGAAGCCCACGTCCCAATATGGAATCACTACTCATTATGACTCTAGAACTTTCGCCTAGGACCTTTAGCCGAATATATGGATTTGAAATATAAAATACTGAGTCCCCGGGTTTACTCCCTGAAATTCCAATGCTTCGCTTTCCAGCCAGCTGGGCGATAAGGGGTGCAACTTTAGAATCGGCGTCATATATGATATTTTTTCCGTCTTTTAACAATTTCTCGATCAGAGTTTTGTATTTAACCTGTAGTTCGGGCGTGGGTTCTTCAAAGGAATTTCCCAGAAGAAGAACTACGTTATTCCTTAAGCCCAAAACTTCAGATTGCCCTAGCCACTTCGCCCTCAAAATGTCCAAAAGGGCTTGTGTTGATGTGCCTTGAGAAGAAAGAATTTTCAGAGCTTCATCTTTGAGAGAAGCTTTGCTAGCAGCGTCTTTTTTCTCATCATACCGGTATTTATTTTCACCTTTTGACCAATTGATTTCACTCGCCTGGTCATCCCCCCATTGTCTATCTACCGGATTAACGCTATTACTTTTAGAAATCTGCGCCACGACGCCATTTAAAAATACAGCTTCATTCCATTTGCCATGGGTCTTCTCATACTCTTCTTTGGTTGTTACGCCAAATCTCACATCCCAATGAATGGTTGGATCCCTATCTTTAAGAAGGTTGCTCGCCGACCAATATTCGGTCAAAGACTTGTGTTTCGAAACAATTAACTTAAGAAAAGCAGAAATTTCATAAGTATTTTGCAATGAAAAGTTCTTTATAAAATCATTTAAAATAACCCATCGACTTGCCCCATCGGTGCGCATGTATAGCGGGAACAAATCTTCAACTAGATTTTTTGCGGTAAAAGATCTGCTCTGCATAAGAATTGTCAACGCTTGAAGTCCAAACGATTGTTCCGGAATGCTTTTGTAAATGAGAGGTCTGTTTATAAATAGATATCTAACGTATGATATTTCAAAACGTGACAATGGTTCCATTTTCTTATTGAACTCGGAGATCCCGTGGGCTTTTTGAATAATACTCAAAATTTCAACTTCTTCTTCTAGATGTAAATTAGCTTTAGTTAATAACCAATGAAAGAATATATTTGGTGATTCATTTTGAAACATCGCTAAATGATCTTTAAGTAATTGCCCCGCATCTTCACCAGTTCGTTGGTGAGAACGTGCATATCCGCTTCTCTTTTTTAAATAATTAGCGATTTTTTTTTGAGCTTTTTCTGGAGCACTGAGAGGAGTGATAAGTCTTTCAATTGAATTAAGGGTATTTTCGGCCGCGGTATCGAGAAATGTAAAACATTTTCCAAGCACATCTGCGTGGACAGGCCCCCCTATAATAACAAAAGACAAAAATAATACGGACTTCATTGTTTATGATGTCAAAGCAAAACACATTCCAAATCCCTACCCCCTTAATTTAGAGAAGACCCGATCAATTCCAAATTTGAATTGATCATAGATTTGACAATGGGCCCAAATAAGTTTGTGGGCACACCTGTTGCAAATTCAATCGAGGACTTGGTTCGATTGTGAAGAATAGCTTTTTGTGACGAGATGACACGCGCTATTTGTCACCGATGAAAGAAAATCTGACAGTTGGGTGAATAACATTTGTTGGACTTTTTGGAGTATGCATATGGCTAATAAATTGACTTACCAAAGACTCATCTACCTTATTCTATTCTTTTTTCTTTCAAATTTTGGATACAGTGACCCCTCCGGAAAAACTTTAATAATGGGGCTCAGAAGCAATTCCACCCAACTAGGCGAATACATAGAAAAAACCGAAATAAGGGAAATTCCATCAGAAACAGTAGAATTTGCCAACGGTAACACCGTTGTTCGCGTTAAAGGGCAATTAGCCTGCAATGTTATCTACGTCTTGGTGCCCACAGAACTTACGGCCGACGATCTTATGGAAGCCTTAATCAAGATTAGAACCGCCCATTCCCGCGGAGCCAAACAAGTCATTGTTGTTACTACAGAAGACAATTTTGATAGACTTCATGTTTTGGGAAAAAATAAGAAAGTATTGAACTTAGATCTGAAGGAAATGTTCTCCGTAGCAGGTGCTGATGGTGTCCAAGACCAAAACGGGATTGGAGCTTTGAACTCGGTTTTGCCTTTCAAGCGGCATTTTAGTTCGCAAAAATCATTTGTCACAAGTCAAAATCACGAAGACCTTGGTAAGGATTTGGCTAGAATTTTAGAAGTACCCTATGTTGAGCATCCTACAGATGAAAATATTTTTAAATCCAATGTCTTTCTCATTTCAGCACAAATTGAACCCGTAAATGATGAGTTTTTTAAAACTCTTTATCAAATTCGCGAATACAAAAAAAAAGGTGCATCAGTTAATTTTATTGCGCCCTATCTTCCTTATGCACGGTCAGACAAGTCTGACCAGCCCGGGGTCAGTGTTACGGGCAGACTCATTGCAGATCTCATTCAACATGCCGGGGCAGACTCTGTTACTTTTATGAGAGCCCATGCGCCACAATCCGAGGGATTTTTCAATATTCCAACCGTTCACGTGAACGGGCGAGCGACCATAACTAATTTTTTAAAATCGCAAGAATCCCCTGTGATACCTGAAGTCGTGGTAGCTCCCGATGCGGGAGCTCAAAAAGACGATACCCTTTACGCCGATGAATTAGGTCTGCCCATTGTGGTTGCCAATAAGCAGAGAGATCCTCTGACCGCAAAGACTAAATTTCTTGGGTTTAGTGGGGGGATTACTGTAAGAGGCCGAGCTGTTATTATTATCGACGATGAAACCGCTTCAGGAAGTACACTTGCACAGACCGCTGAACACCTAAAAGCTGAAGGCGCTCTGACAGTTGTAGCTGTTGTCACCCATTTAGCAGGCAAAGCTGAAAAGGCTTTAGAATCCCCCTCTATTGACTATATAGTTGTGACTAATACATACCCGGTTACTTCAAAAAATCCCAAACTTATTGTTGTTTCTTCTGCCAATGAAATTGCGGAAGGTTTAAGACCCCTTATCAATCATAATTTCGATTTATGTGCTGAAATTTTATCAGGTGTCGTGACACCAGAACGTGGGCTCAAATGAAATCAAGTTTAATCATTACTGGATCATTAGTTCTTTCGTCTATTTGTATTGCAGCTGATGAAGAAGATTATAAGACCACTGCAGCTTACAAAGCATATCGAGAGGACCAAGATTGGGATACAGTTCCGGCTAGTCCCGCCAAGAAACCACTCAAAACTCCTACTAAAGATAAAGCCCAGTCAGGAAAATCAAATTACTTCTATTACAAGACTCCGGAGCCTAAAGACGACTTCACAAAGTTTCCCCAAGCTATACAAGACTTACTTAAATCAGAAGATAGACCCACCATCGCTCAATTTATTGAAGCCATGGATAAGTCCTATGGATCCAATTGGCGAAAAGAAAAAAATCCTTTTTCAACAGGCTGGTCAACTAGAGTTACAGATTCTGCAAATTCTGTTGCCAATGTCATTGTTTCTCTTGAAAAGGCGTATCCGGGGGCAACTTATTATCCCCTCGGTCGTGATGTGGTTTTACTTGGAGATATTGTAGATGCATTTTATTTATCTCTAAACCAGCCCGGTCGTATTCATAGACTTGATGCCAGTGGGACAAGTTTTCCGAACTATTATGGTGCCAATGAAAAGACCTTTGAAAAAGATAGATATATCTTAAATGGTTTTATGAAAACTAATGGTATAGATGTTTTTGAAAATTCGCCGGTACCCCAGATCATGTTTGATGTTACTTCTTGGCGAACTACAAGTCAGTCCCGACAGTTGATAAGAGCCGTATATCAAACTTTTTCAAACGCCGGCGGAAATCCTAAAGATTTATTCAATCGCGTTAATTTTATTGGAATCCCCATGGGGTTTTCAAACGGGGCAACAATCAGGCCCGAATTAGACGTAGAAAATTACAAAGCCATCGAACAAGAGTCCATAACAGATGAAGGCCCAGATCATCCCCTCTTTCTTGATGGAGATGTGACCGCACGTCTCACCTACACTGACGCATGGCATCCCATGTTTGAGAAATTTGTACCAAAAGACAATGATACTGTAGTTACTTCAATTCCTGCTTCGACAGGATTTGAAAAAAGCAGCCGCCCCAAACTTTTGGGAGAGTTATTTGAAGCTATCACGACGGTTCAAACCCTTGAGTTTCTAGAAAGAGTACGTAATCGTTCGTTGTATTATGGTTATGAATTCCCTACGACACGTTCCCTTGAACTAAAACGGGTCCAACCTCCATCAGATCCCCCAAAACCCAAACAAGAAGCAAAAACCACAACTCGTTTCGGATCAATAAAAGACGCATTCTTAGCGAGCGTAGCACAATCAGCGGATCCCATTTATACAGCCTTATTTTTTATTGAGGATGTTAGAGGAATGTGGAGTCGAAATTCTGTTAGTGCGTTGGATGTCGCTGAACTTTTTGATTCGATTGAAAGCAAAGTTGACATCACTAACAAGAAATTTAAAAAAGAAGCCATGAACATTCTTCTAGGAGAGCCGAAACTTAAAAAACTTTTATTTAAAAGGCAAAAGAAATCTCGAGGTCCTGCAGCTAAGTGCAAGCAAATACTACTTACCGCATCCGATGAACTGAAAAAATAAAGGTGCCGAAGATGCGTGCCAATGCATTATTAGGTCTGTTTTTATGTTTTGTATTTTCTTTAGCAATTGGCCAGTCGCTATTTGCCGATTGGCCTGAATCGCTTATTCATTCGCCCTTAAGACCCACCGTATCTGAAGTCAAGTTGGCTATGGGTTCAACCGAGCCACCTGAACTTGCAAAAATTGCCTCTTACACTGATTTAGCAAAAGCTATCGCAAGTTTTGAATATGCTTTTCCTAACGGAGTATATGCTTTTTTAGGCCGCGACTCAGCCCTGGTGGCCGATGCCTTTGAAGCGTTTTATCAAGCTATTGGTCAAAATGGGCGGGCCATCAGGCTCAACGCCAGTAGCTATTCGTTTTTAGGGGCCGGCAACGAAGTGATTGCTGATTTCTTAGAGACAAGTGGTCTTGATTTTAATCATCCCTTTAATCGGCCTTTTATCATGGCCGATACAACTTCTTTCAGCGATCGCAGCCAAAGCCGCATGCTGATTAAAGCCGCATACCATCGCTTGGTTCAGCGGGGGTTTAATCCAAAAGACCTTTTACACAAAGTAAATTTTGTGAGCTTTACGACCGGCTATGTCATTGCTAATATGCATACTTATTTTGTGGCTCAAAAAGATAGTGCATCACCCAAAGGGCCCTCTTCTACTCTTCGAATTCCCCCTGGCATAAGTACTTATTCTCAACCTTGGCATTCTGAGTTTCATCCCTTTAAAAAAACTGAATTGGGAACAATTGCGCCCCCAGGAATCAGTGCCGATGAGAATCTGCGCAGAGGTATTTTAGACGAACTTTGGATCGTGATGGGGACAGTTTCTTCGCCAGAATTTATCCAGATGGTGCAAGCTGAAGCTCATAGACTTGGCTTTCAGTTTAGTTTAAAGGAATCTTTGTTTTCAATATTATTTAAAGAATCAGAAGGTGATTTATTGAAAACACTAAAAAAACTAAAAAAAGAAAATCTATTAGACGAAGCCACTAAAGATCGAATTTTTCCGTCGGGAAACTATGCGGATTCCTACATCTCTCTCATTCCCGCGCTCGTTCAAGATGGTTTTTCAATTGAAGAACTGCATAAATTGGGAAAGATACTTGTTTGGGAACCCGAAAAATACTCCCATTTTCTCGAAGCATTATTACCCCATGTTAAAAATGTGGATGAGTTTTTCTTGACTTCTAATCCCTTGTCCAATTATATAGCAAATGAATACAGGTTGGAATTAGATCATTTTTTAATTAAAAATTTTAAATTCTTTATTATGCTCGGCGCTACACTCCAAGATGTGATTAGCCTGGAATCTCGCTATTTTAGTACACATCAGAATCGGGTAGCTCTGTGGTATTTGGCCACAGAAGCTTTTCAAAATCCAAAAGATCAACTTACGCTATTTCAAATGGTTCAAAAAGAGCCCAATGATAAGTATCGATTAGAAAAAGACAAATTTATTACACAAACTTTTAGTAAATGGATCGAGAACAAAGATTATAGGTGGAACATTGATGATGTACAGCTCGTTTTAAATCTGGTTCATGATGAAATAACCGCTCTAAAAATTTTGGAAATTGCTATACCAAACTTCACCACTCTAAAAGAATTTGACATCCTCTTTAATGAGTACTTAGTCCAAAATCATAAATGGGGTGGAAGTGGGTTAAAAACTCTTGTCCCCCTCGCTGAACAACAGATTGTTGCCCGCGAAATTTACGGGGACGGCTTTGAAGAATTTCTTCATAAATATAGTAAATATTCACGATTCAATTACATTTTGCTCGAAAGTAAAAATAGAAATGCAAAAGATTTTTTTGTCAATTTAGAAATTCTAAGAAAACTCAATTTGCCTACTGAATTTTCAGGAGATGATTTAAAAGAAATATTTATTTCATTTTCTGCAAAGACTCCAAATCTAGAACAAAGAGAAAAATTCATTGCTGAAATGATTGGGCTAGAGAAATCAAATGAAAATATAAAGATGAAGTTTTTAATCTCTCATGTCATTTGGCTAAACAGGGTTGAAAGCGGTTTTCCAATGAAGTCGTGGATTTCAAATATTGATGAAATACTATGCTGGTTCTCCCCCCGGATAACGAGGGCTGTAAATGGTTTTGATTATCATTATTTGGAAGAGCTAGCCTCTTTTTTTGCGACAACCTATCCAATGACAGTCAAACAGGCCAATCAATTTTTTGGGGTCATGGGAGCCAACCGTCAAGGCAAATATATGAAGAGAATCTTTGTTCAAGAAGTTTTACCCCATATTACTGATCCAGAAAATCTCTCTGAACTTGATACCAATTATTTACCCCTAAGTGTTAGACTAAAGATTTTAAATCTAAAATTAAATACCCAAAGAAAATCTCTGAAGAGAAAATTTATTAAATGCGTGACATATTTAGACATCTTCTAAAGAAAATTTAGATTCTAGTGCAACCACTGAAGAAGAGCGCTAATATGCCTTTTTACTTAAAGGCATATTCCAAAAAACTCCAAAAAAACTGAAACCGCAATCTTCGGCCCCAATGTCAAAAGAGTTAACAGGCTATGAACTAATTATCAGGTCAGGCATAGCTTTAATTTGAATATCAAGTGGCATATGACCTGCAATCGAAAGATGGTATGAAAAAAACCGATTTAATTCTTGTTCTTAGTTTGGTTGGTTTCTTAAACGCCCAAGAAGTCCAGGCCCAATCGCTTTTCACAATAGATGCGGATGGCCGTGGAGGTTACGACGGATCAAACGGCACGTCTTATGGCGGCAGCGCAGGGAACAGCCAGCGGGGTAACGACGGCGGTAATGCAGGCAGATCAACCCCTGGAACCGATGCGGGCAATATCTCTATTGATATTAAAGAAGGACAATCCCAAAAAGGTGTGGTCGTCATTGATGGAGTTTACGAAAAAGACAACAATCGCCGTGGTGCTCAGAAAAAAATTGAATTTGGCAATTCAGGTTACATTTATCTAAATGCCAATGGGGGAAAAGGCGGAAATGGTGGATTTGGTGGCGATGCCGCCAGTGGTGGAACAGGATATTCTGGCAGCAATGCAACTCAATACTCCAGCGGTACAAATGGTGGACCGGGCGGTAACGGCGGCAATGGTGGAGATGGTACTCCGGGATCCCACGGTGGCGAAGCAGGAATAATTAAGGTCAGTGTTGATTCTAAAAACACCCATTTATTGATGTTATTTAAAGAATCCACTGGGGGCGGCGCGGGAGGTGCAGCAGGACGAAACGGTTCGGGAGGTTCTGGCGGCAGTGGAGGCAGAGGTGGAAGTAGTTATTCGTGGACCGAACAAGTCTACAAAGGCCAGTCCTGCACTCAAAGTTGCAGCATGGAGAGTAATGGCAACGGTAGTTATACAAATAACTGCCATAACGATTGCCATGATGTTTATGAAACAGTTTATCATTCCAATCCCGGTGGATCCGATGGCTACAGCGGATCTCGAGGCAGAGACGGTGGCGGAAATATTTCAGCTGGTGGCTCTGGACGAAATGGGCAATATTTAATTGAAGTCAAAGACCCCGATGGACAAGTGAGAAGATACTCTCAGCAATATGACCTAGAACTTCAGGGTTTTAATTTTAGGGCCAATGCAAATAACGGAATTTTTGAACCCAATGACACAGTCATTGTAGATCACATTCGCATTCGAAATAACGGTGGCATGCCTACCCCTCCTAATTATAATGCAATGGTGTATCTTAACGATAATCGTTGGGTGCTTTCTCACGGATCAAAAATAACAATTCCCAAAAGCTTAGAAGTGGGTGAAAGTTACGTTGTTCCTGGCGCTCTTCAGTTTAAAATTGCAGATACAGTGATTCAGTCAGCCAGTGATCGGTTTCGTGAAACAGCTACTATACTTCCTTTAAGTTATTTAGAGGGAGTGAATAGGCCATTTGAGAGATTTTATAACCCCCAGTCATTTCAGGTATCGTTTCCTATCGAGATTACTCCTCTGTACGCTCCCCGTTCACTAGATCCTGGCACAAAAGCACGGATGTTTTGGAGAATCACTAACGTATCCACTAAACCATTTGGTAAAGATTCACCCGTAGCTCGAAAAATTGAAACGGCTATTCACCTCAATGACGATGAAAATTCTCAGCAAAATGGACAATTGAATTTTTCAGATGTTGCAATCAAAAATGGCTATCTTCAAGAAATAGCAAAATTGGGTCCTGGTGAATCAACACTTATTGAAGGAACGATTTCAGTGGGCCAAGGCGCCCCATTTTATTCAGCCGTAGGTACACGATTGGGTCTTAGTATCGGCGAAATAGATAATAAAGAAAAAATGATTGGAATTCAATTTAGGGATTTTAGCGTTAGAGTTTCTATGGCTTACCAGCCCCTTAAAGACACTGATTTTTTACTAGTCACAAACTCTAGCACCAGATCAGACGAGTTTATGGCTTGGCAGAGTTTAGTTAAAGGCCTAGGGCTAAAAATGGCCGTATGGGACCTTTCAAAGTACGGATTTTTAGACTTGTCTCGCCAAATTCGTGCCCACGCCGAGCGAGAGGATGACGCCAACACAAATAGCACCACCGCCGACCATACAAGTCCCAGCTCAACAATCAAAGATGACTTTTACAAGCGTCTGATCGTTATTCTTAACAATGAGTTTGAGAATAACAGCACGCAAAGAGCACAAAAATTGTTGGCCCGAAATAGTCTCATCGAAGCTTTAACCGAAACAGGTATTGGGGTTTACATTGTCGGAGGAACACAACAGGATCTTCAAAAGTTTGTACTACCTCCTATTGGTTCACAAAATTCAAACTTTGAAAATAAGAGAGCTTTCGAAAACTATTTAACTAACTTAGACAAAAATAAAGAATCCTATCAGAATTAAAAAAAAAATACCCCTTTAAAACATTTTCAGTTGTCTACGAATATGACCCTTCTAAAATTCAACAACAATTCTATGGGTCAAAGTGGAGCTATGGCAATTTATATGTCCGTCGCCTCGGCGGCATTGGCACTGGCAATATCATCGCGAGTAATGTGAGTTCAGAAAAGCTCCACTCCCCTACTTTTATTATGAGTAGGGAAAATATTTTAAGCCTATTTATGGCCATGCGATTTTCCGGCAAACTTAGTTACCTTTCTCGTCTCATACGCAATAACGGGCCCGTGGACTTGATCGATGGTAAGTTTGATCGATTCCATCCAAACACAACGTTAACTGGCCAAGAATATTTAAACCAATTGATTGATGCCATGACAACCGATCTAGCCCACGAACACAGGGCAGTTAGAATGTACAAAAACCAAATCACCGGCCGGGAACTGGAGCGACAAATTTGGAATCTTCGAAAACTTGCGCGATTGCAAACCCCCTACTGGATGACACCGGAGACAGCCCTTGGTAAAGCTCTTGTGCGCTTGGCGTCTGGAATTAAATTTCTGCTCTGGAGTGAGAATTCTTGGCTAACTCAAAATACATTTCAGTCTGATGTTTTTTCATACTCTAATTCCTTTCTGAATCGCTTTATCGACGTTGCCTTTGGTGGAATTGCCCACCCCGTATTTAACGAAGAATTTAGGGATCAAAGTGCTTTGGCCATAAAACTTGACCGCAATGAAATGTCAAAATTGCCTTGGTCAAGTTCTGAAAATATAGCACTTAACAAGAAATTTCGAAGTGTTATCGACAGCGAGTATGGCATGAGAGTTCAATATTCTAATATCAATTTTAAAGGTGGCCGCTTTAGTTTTGACCAGATGAAGGAATTTAGATTTCAACTTCTGACAAATCCCTTGGGTAAGAAAGAGAGTTTTTCGTTAAAAAATATTGTTTCGTCTTATCCTAAGGTGATCTCAATAAAAAATCTACAAAGTGCCGATAAAGAAGATTCGTCGGATTTTTCTATAAGAAATTCTTTTGAGGAATTAGTAAAAAGTGAAAATGACTTGATAATCAATAAACAAAGTGATCAGAAGGGCAAAATGAAATGATAAGAATTTTGGCTGCGGTAATTTTGTCGGTTCAACTTTGTTCGTCGGCCTTCGCTGTTCCTTCGGTAAACTGTCAGTATGTTATAGAGGGAGGCAAGCGCTATTATTTATTGGCCCCAAGCCAGATTGTGCCTGGCGTTTTTAAGTGTGGAAATTGTGGTACTGAGGTCATCGCCGCGCCAGATCCCCAAACAAAACAAATCAAGTGTGCTTCCTGTGGTAATCCTTTTGATGCTAAAGACTCTTTGAGACCTCCTCCATTTTTGAATAGAGGGGGCCAGAATTATGTGCCAAAAGAATTTCATATTAACGATCCTACGACCGTTTCAATTTTTAAAGAAGGTCCCGATTGGGAATGCGGTAGTTGTAAATCACTTAATGCCCCATCAAAAGGTACATGTGTCTCCTGTGGTGACACCCGAGACCATGCAAATCGGGTTATCAAGACGGGCGGGCTTGGAGATTTTGGTCCCCATAATGGCGAGCTAGCGGACCCCGTGAAAATGGGCTTAGCGTCGAAGCATAAAAGCAAAATTTCTGGAGAACAAGATTATTCGGATGAATCAGTTTCTAGATTATCACGACGTCAAAACCCTCTTAAGAATTTGATTGTACCCGCCGCTTTGGCTGGCTTTTTAACAGTGGCGGGCGCTGTAGGTTTTTATGAAACAGCTCCTCAAGTAGGTCCCCTTACGGGCCAAGTGGTTTCAAAGACAATTGAGACAATGGTATTTCCTGACGAGAATACCTATCACAAATATTCCCATTCATATATTGACGGTAAGAATCCCCCCTCAGATGTAGCTGTGTTTTCTGAAAAAGATGTAAATTTACAAGTTGCACCGGCCACAAATAATCAATATGCAGGTTTCGTGATTCGTAGATTCTACGTTCAATTTAGATTAGGATCGACGATAGTTAATATGTCCGTTAACGATAAGGAGCTTAACGAATGGCAAAAGGGCGACAAAGTAAAAGTTCAATTTCAGGGGCCCGCAGATTATAATATTGAAAAATTAGACAAATAATTTTGGCATTACCATCGGTGATAGGCCGGATGCCCTTCTTTAACTGCTACAAAGAGGCCACGGCAAGTGGCGCAGACTTTGCCTCCTGCTTCAAGTTTAGCCTCGATGGTAACTTTGTCCCCCGATGTTTCTACGACCCAGGCCATTAATGAAACAGCGCCCTGACTGGGTGTAGGTCGCAGAAGTTTAATAGAGTATTCCGCTGTCACGGTGCACGGAGGCTCATTGGCACCGCTTTTTTTCATAAGATGCCATGCGGCAGTCCAATTAGAATGACAATCAAGTAGCGATCCGATGATTCCGCCGTTGAGCATTCCGGGGAATGCCTCGTGATATTTCTCGGGTTGCCAAATGGCTACCACTTTATCACCTTGCACAACACTTTTGATTCGCAGGCCCTTTTCGTTGGCAGGCCCGCAGCCAAAGCAAATGCTCTTTGCAGCGTATTTCTCTTGAAGTCCAAGTTCGGCCATAGACAGTTTTCTAACATTTGCCTTGATGGGTAGCAATAAATTAACTTGACCCCAAATCTTAAAGGCCTCTACGCTCATTGGTGAAACGGAGGGGCAAAATGAAAACTAAAATTCTATTGGTGATAGCTATTACTTTGACGGCTGCAAACGCATGGGCAACGGGTAATTTGCGCTTTTCAATGCAATCGAATCTCAGAGGCCAGTTCTCTGTTTTAGAAATTAACGAACAAGACGGAATCGAAAACGGTCAACTTTCTGCAAGTTGGGGTGGCGGAATCGTTAGAACTTTTGTTGCAGGTAATAAATTAAACATGATTATCGATAACCAAAAAGATGTTTTAGAATTTCAGAAAAATGAAAAGTCCATTTATTACAGAGGAAACGTTTGGGGAATGGCTCCGAACATAGAAATGACGACCTACGCAGATCCCAATGGCAACGTTCGAATTCGCGGAGTCTTGAAAGGAAGCACTGGCTCGGGTGAGCCAGGTGGTGACCCCGTGGATACCCCCTTCAACGTAAGTACTGAAGCTGCAAAACGCCGTCTCTATATGGACTGGGGAACCATGGTTATTTACCTAGAAGGAATCAAGGGCGAACCAGGGGAATGCAAAGGCAACTTTTATGACCAAAACTATGGGCCTATTGCTCGCTTTCGCTGCAGCAGCTCGGGTTCTCTTGAGGACACCCTATTCAAAAATGTGAACGACATCATTGCTTGGCTCGTTCATATGTACATTATCCCCACCAACAATTAAAAGGTGCCTGGCGGTTTTTCCGCAAATATACAAGATCTGACGAAAAGATTGACTTCATCTAGCTCTAAATTTGCGGAAAAGGTGCCTGGCACCTCCAGATGCCCTTATTTTTGCGGAAAAACCGCCAGGCACCTCGGACTTAAGTCGAGATTTTTTAATGATAGAATTTCTCGTAATATCAGGACTTAAAGAATCACTTTAACTGGCCGAACAACTAACCATAAATTGTTTTCCTCTTTTGAATGGAGCAAGAAAAATTTATGGTCGCACGTGCTTTTCACATAGGCTGGGTAATGTTAATTGCAACTCTCTTTGCCGCGAGTTGTTCTGATCAATTGTCTTACCAAGCGACACAAGGGCCCTCTACGACAGCCAACGAATTACAGCATTTCGAGAATTCCAACTTCTTGGCAGCAACATCTCAACGTGACGGCGCCACAAACGAAGTTTTGTTCCCGTGTTTACCCTCGTCGGTAGGTCTCTTCGTATTGCCAAAATCAGAAGTAGAAATGAGTGGCAATAGCTACGTTCAAGCAAACGTTTCTTTATCACAGCGATCATCGATAAAACTTTCGGGAAATTCAACCATAGCAGGAATGCTCTATTACGACAAATTCACACAATTGGATTTGAAAGGAAAAACAAGTGTTAAAAAGGTTTCAGCTGATCTAACGGGTGTGGATCAAGTCGTATTGGATCTGGCAACTCGAGTTTCCCAGTTGAGTCCACAGCAGGTGTTTTCAAAATTCAAAGGAACCAAGACCATACAGAGAAAATCCGCTCTAAATGTAATTGGATTTACCGACGGAATTGAACTTTCAGGCAAGAACAGCCTAGTCCTATTAGGGGGACCCAATGACACTTTTATCATTCTTGTAAATGAAGGGATTAAAATTTCAGGGCAAGGGTCTATCTCTTTAGCTGGCGGTCTTAAACCAGAACACGTACTTTTTTTCGTCGTTGGAAAAGATTCGGAGCACGACGACGATGATGATGACCATGACCATGAGGGAAAAGTCAAAATTAGGGGTCAGGGGCACGCCGTCGGCACGATTATGACCTTAAATGGCGACATTGAGATTTCTGGAAACGGATATGTAATTGGATCTGTGGTAGTCGGCGGTGAAGTCAAAATCACAGGAAATGGACAAATATTTTATCCTGTAGCGTTCTGCCCGGTACCTGCGCCAACTGCGACTCCGACACCAGAACCAACTCCAACTCCGACGCCAGAACCAACTCCAACTCCGACGCCAGAACCAACTCCAACTCCGACGCCAGAACCAACTCCAACTCCGACGCCAGAACCA
>JAHFAE010000034.1 GCA_023250675.1 Oligoflexia bacterium
TCAATGGTTGTAGCTTGGTTTTCTCGCTATAGAGAATTTCGAGCAGATAAAGGCGGCGCAAAGTTGGCAGGACGGGACAATATGATCGCGGCTTTAAGATCGTTGAAAAGTACTTTTGAAAGTGTAGACACAGGCGCACAGCCAGCGGTACAAGCACTTAAGATTTCAAGCCGGCCTGGAGGGGTTTTGAAATTATTTTCTACCCATCCGCCTCTTGATGAGCGCATTGAAAGACTTAGAACAAATTCGGCTTAAAATATTATTCGACCCAGATAGACCGAAGTAATTCCTAAAACCAAATTCGCAGCCATATTGGCAAACGCCAATATGGTACTGCCTGATTGCAAAAGCAAAAAAGTCTCCAAGCCAAAGGCAGAAAATGTGGTGAACCCACCGGCGAATCCCACTACTCCAGCTAAATTAAAAATTCTTTGTGCCGGCGTAATGAAAGCACTTAGCGCTCCTACCAAAAAACATCCAAGAATATTTACTACTAGTGTCGCCCATGGGAATGACGTTAAATCTCGGTTTGTAAACCAAATATTCAGCCCAAATCTAGCTGCCGAACCCATAAACCCACAAAAACCAACTAAAAGAAGTTCTTTGATCATTAATCTTCCCTTTTATTTATAAAAAGCCACAGCTACAGCCATGATTACCAATCCTAAGGACACAAAATACCGAAGACTAAGGTTTTCGCCTAAGAAGAGGGCAGCAAATCCTACAAATACAGTAATTCCAACACACTCTTGAATAATCTTTAATTGGTATGCGCTTAACTTCGTGTACCCAATTCGATTTGCCGGTACCATGAGTATATATTCGAAGAAAGCGATTCCCCAACTTACTAAAATGACTTTCCAAAGGGGGTAATCAGAATGCTTGAGGTGGCCGTACCACGCCATCGTCATGAAACAGTTTGAAAGAATTAATAATCCGACTGTCCATAATACCGGTAAGTTCATTGAATAAATTTAACCCTATCTCTTGTAGAGGGACAATCAGTTTTACTTCTAAGTGACCATTTCGGGCGATGAGCACTTCGCTTAAGACAGGAGATAAATAATAGTATTTTCAAATAGTTATATCAATTAAAACAAGCGCAGAACTGCCATTGGTCAGGATATTTGCAAACAATACGAAATCCGCTAAGAACTTCAAGATGACCGACGTACTCCCTATTCCATTGAAATGACCTAAATAATTTGAAAATGCGAGCCCATGAGGTGAGACGGAAAGCTCCTTGCAATTCTAAACCCCTCAAGGAGAATCTATGGTCTTATCCACCCTTCACTATTCATTGCTCGCCGTTGTAGCGATCTTAACATTTGCTACCGTAGTTGCTTCAATTTTGGGTCAAATGAATCCAGAAAATAAAACTTTAAAAAACGTCATGATCATCGTTAGGTCTTGGTGGCTTATTGTTATCGTTATAGGAACGGCCATGGCCTTGGGAAAATACGCGTTACTTGCTCTGTTTTTTTCTATCTCACTTCTGGTACTCAACGAGTACCTCAAGCGCAGCCTCTATGGCAACGGCCGACGAAGACTATTATTCTTCATTCTAGCAAGCACTCTCGTTCTTCAATACGTGGCCCTTGTAGAAAAATGGGATGAGTTATTTTTATTCCTCATTCCGATAGCTGCTCTATCGGTCATCCCATTGGTTATTATCTTGACCCATTCTATTTCAAACCTGCCATTGGCCTTCGGCGTTGTAGTGGGACTTATGTTGCTTAACTATTATTTGAGCCATATCCCTGCTCTGGTTTTCACTCAAAAAATATTATGGGATTACGATGGTCAATCCATGCTTGCCGTTTTAATTTTAATTTTCTTTACTGAATGCAATGATGTCTTTCAATTTCTTTCGGGCAAATTGTTTGGCCGCCGAAAAATTGTTCCGCACGTAAGCCCTAACAAAACCGAGATGGGATTTATTGGCGGCATTCTCTGCACAACCATAGCCACGGCATTTGGGGCACCTCTGATTTTAGACATTACTAAAATGCAAGGTGCAAGTCTTGGTTTGGCCATTGCCATTTTTGGAATTCTAGGCGATTTGTTTTTTTCTGCAGTAAAAAGACATTTGCAAATCAAAGATTTTAGCCAAGCTTTGCCTGGGCACGGGGGATTTATTGATCGAATCGATAGTTTGATTTTTACGGCACCAATATACTTCCACCTCCTAACCTATATTAAGAGAATTCCCTAATGTCTCCTCAAACCATTCCCATTTTATTGAATTTAGTAGCCGCTGTTGCAGGTGCCTTCGGTCAGTTTTTTTATAAAAAAGGCAGTCAAAAAATAGCTCAAGGATTTTATCTAAATTCTCCTCTCATTACCGGGGTTCTTCTATTTTGTGTTGTGATGGTTCTCTTTGTCATCGCGTATCGGCTCGGAGGCAAAATTTCTGTTGTTTACCCATTTTATGCCACCACATTCATTTGGGGAACATTAATTGGAGTTTACCTAGATAACGAACCATGGCGCCCCCTTTACGCTGCTGGTTCAGTATTACTTTTAATGGGACTTGCTGTTATTGCCTGGGCTTCTGAGAGAGGGGCGCTATGATGGACAATCGCCGAGACGTCTCGACAAGAAAAATTACATTATTTCACAAGTTAGCAAAAAAACTTGTAGGTCTTGGATTGCATCCTAATCATATTTCTGTAGCAAGTAGTGTCTTTGCTCTAATGGCCGGAGCCGCATTGGCATGGTCTGGCCCTGCCAACTTAGTTTCAACAAATTTAGTTCTTCTCGTTGCGGCAGTTTTGGGCATACAGCTTCGCCTTGTTTGTAATCTTATTGACGGCCTAATGGCGGTGGAAGGTGGTCTGAAGACTCCGACGGGGGAGCTCTACAACGACATTCCCGATCGAATTTCTGATATATTTATTTTGGTAGGTGCGGGATTTTCTGCACAATCCTCTATTTCAATTGCGCTCAATCTTTCATGGCTAGCATCACTGGTCGCTGTTTTGACTGCCTACATCAGAGTTCTTGGAAGTTCGATGGGAGCTCCCCACTTTTTCACAGGGCCCATGGCGAAACAACACCGCATGTTTGCGTTAAATTGTGCCATCATTGGCTCAGCAGTTGAAATGTATCTTGGTTCGTGGGGATACAGTCTTACTGCATTTCTAGGTTTGATTACTATTGGCGCCTTTCTCACTTGTTTGAGACGCCTTAAAAATATTTCTTCTCACATTAACTCAAAAACTTAATCGCATTCCGGCCATAAGCTCAGCTTCATTAATAAAACCGAGTTCCGTATTATTTTCTCCAGTTAAATAACTCGCCTCTAAAAAAAGATTTACATAGTCGCCCCAAATTCTCTGAATAGAAGCAGAATAAGTACTAGAAGAATCAGTTATAGAATAAAGACATCGAGCTATCACAGTATAAAGTTTCTTTTTACCAAGATCAGGTATTCTTATTGAACCATAGAGATAATGTTGGCTGTAAAGTTCAAGACCCGGGTGCAAGAATTTGGGCAAATTCGTCGGCAAGAACGGGCTGAGTTGGCTTGCCCCACGAACGGCTTGGGTAAAATCTTCTCGAGTGTACCCAATATCGTTTTGTATGTATTCGATTCTTGAGTCGACCCGGCCCTCATAGCGAAGCCCTGTTTCAGTTAAACCATAGATTTGGTTACTGGTGTAAAGACTCTGCTGCATTTGAACAAAATTACCGACTGTTTCAGGATAGTAGGCATAAGAACCTCTCACTTGTCTCGCATCTATATAAATTGAAAGCGATTCTAGCGGCGAATATGTAGCATACTCACCAACCCAAGACTGAAGATTATTATCGCCACTTCCCCCGGCCGTCATTCCCAAATAGTTTGTCCCATCGTCAGTTCTGTACTCAAATTTAACCAATCCCCGAGGAGAAAAAGAAGATCCAGCGATCCAAGCCGGTTTCCTGTTGTCGATGAGCTCTTCGATTCCGATAAGACTCCAATTTTTTCCAAATGAAATATTAATTCTTCCCAACCAGTGGCCCGGTTCTACCCATATCAGGCTTCGCTGACTTGTTGAAAAATGGATCAAGCCATTGCTGGGACTGAGCATTTCAGCCGGCCCCCATTGATAGTTTTGTAAACCAAATGAAAACATGAAAATATCAGAAGCTGTCCAGTTGAGATAAATTTGGGAAAAATCAAAATAGCCATGGGCTTTTGAAACTCGGGCTCCATCTGTATAGCCAATCCAATCCTCAGTAAATTCCCACCGAGGTTGAACTCGCAAATCAAAACTGCCAAAGCTAAATTTACCGTCAGGTCTGAAGTCAGAAACGACACTAGCGTAAGGGAGTTCAAAAATCTGATTGGTTGGGTCTACGACTCGGTCGTTAAGATTTTTGCCTTCGTAATAGCCGTACCAATCCAATCCCCATTTACTAGTCAGGTTATCGCCAAAACTAGAAATCGAAACTAAAGAAATAATGACCACTTGAGTAATTAAAGGCAAAGACTTATGTTTCAAAAAACCCGACATATTTGCTCTAAACATGTATTAAATTGTCTGCAATTTTAGCTCTGGTTGTACGGTGGGATGGAATAATAGCAGCCACAATGGACACCCCACATAGAAAAGCCGCACTCCAAAAATAAACCGTAGGCGAAATTGAAATTTGAAAGGGTACGGGTTCGGCCAACATTCCTGCCTTGTAAGGAAAAGCAATGGTGTTGAGGATGATGCTCACAAGAAGAGTTACTACTAAACCCACCGCACTACCCAAAACAGATAAGAAAACAGCTTCACAGGCAAACATAAAAACAATCTGCCCGCTTAAAAATCCCATGCTCCTGAGAGTGCCAATTTCTCTTTGTCGTTCACGAACAATTTTAACTAGGCTATTTAAAACTGAAAGCCCTGCGATCACGACGATGATGGCCACCACGAAATCTCTAAAAATTCCTAAAAACTCTACGGATCGATTGTAAAGATCCCCCACATTGTGTTTTTGCCACCGGGTTGCACTTATATCATGGCCTCCAACTAGGGCTGCTTGATTAAATCTCTTGGCAAACTTTCCCGCGTCAGAACCGTCTTTTAATAAGACAGCGTAATAAGAAACTCCATCTGTATCAAACAACTTTTGGGCTGTCTCAAGTGGCATTGAAACAAATCGGGTATCTATTTCTTTAAATGCGGCGTCCCGAATTCCTACTACAATAAAATCCATTGCATTGACTTGACCACTGTCTGTTGTGACCGAGAGCTGAAGACTTGGATTGGTACATTCAAAGGGTCTTTCCTTTGGTATGTAACCGCCGGACTTACTCAAAATCGTTTCACTTGATGTGGCCTTACAACCTAACAGTGTTCCCAGTCTTTTGCCCGTGACTATTACGTTGGGGTCGTCAGACAAATTTAATGGTTTTCCTGCTGACACATCCCAACCCCAATGGGGCTCACGAATTTTTGCACCTTGGGCTACATCGTACGCGTAACCCGTAAAAACCGTATTTACTTTTCCGTTTGTAATCATTCCTAAAATATTCAAAACCCGAGTTCGCATCATAAATTCTGGCTGTTGTTTTAGAAAATTCTCAATGAAATTTTGATCTGCTTTTCGTAATTCATATCGAGTTGGATCTTGCTTGCCCTCCTTTTGTGCACCGCTCATTTCGATAAGAACATGGGCGTACATGGCACGATGGGTATAACTCTCGTCGTAAATACCTTCAACATTTAGCATGTAACATTGAAAGAGGCTCAGCGAAATAAAACCCGCAGAAATGGCCAAAAGTGCTGCCAAAGAATGGCGCCAATGTAGACGAATGTTTCTCCAGGCTATCCCTATGAGAGGTGTCACTATCTGTTCACATTGTTAATGTTAAAGAGCGAAGCGGGATGAGCCTCTTCTTTTGGGTTCATGTATGTGATAGCACTTTTATTTTTTGAGAACTTGGCATCTATAATATTCATCTTACTGACAAATGGTATGGATTGACCCTCGTGATTGATGTGATTGTTATATTCAAAAGTTGCTCTTTTCAAAATCATTCCTTGGAGAGTGAGAAATTCTGCTTTAACTCCCAAATGGGACGTGGAATTAATCCAATATCGAATTTGATCGTAGGTCACATTTTTTGCCTTTGCTTTTAGCTCAAGAACATATGTGTCTACTCCATCTATTTTTTCTGTCTTAGTAATCTTGCCGTCATAATCTCCCACATAGTTGGTGCTTGCGATGTCTCCATTAGCTGCTTGGCCAGAGAGTTTTTGTCGAGCTGAGATTGAAACAGGTTTTCGAAGCCCAGGTTTCAAAAACCACATGGCTCGATCATTAAATAAAAATATTTCACCTTTATTGCGAGCAGGCGATGTGGCTTCAACCAATGCGTCTACTCCCTTAGCTTTTACAGAGAAATCCCTCGTATTTACTTCACCATCATCTTCGGTTTTGATTTCGATGTCCCAAGTAATTCCTTTTAGATTTCCCCCTCTAGACCGATCTGAATCCTTTAACAGAAGATCTGCCGATGGGGCGGCCACCGAAGTGGTTGCGAATACGAGACAAAGGATCGAAAAAAATAATCTTGTTTTCATAAATCTCCCTATGCCGAAGTAGAAGTCAATAAATCAACCACAGGCTGATTAGTTCTTCCTGTGGCGGTAATCCATGTTGCAAGAATGGCAATGCATAATATGATCACTGCAAAAATAGAGCAAGATTCCCAAGTGAGTAAGGGGGCCAAAATGACTTCACCCGCCACACCGGGTGGCCGGTAGGTAAAATGGCCATGGCCAATGGCTTCAGACAAAATCCAGGCGAGAAACTCTCCCGCAATTAATGCCATTGACGTGAGAACCAAATTTTCACAGATAAAGAGGTTCGTGATAGATGAAGGTAGAAAACCCATAGATCGCAATGTGCCAATCTCTCTCGTTCTTTCTATAATAGTCATTGTGACAGAATTGGCTATCGTTAAAGCAACCACGCCAAATACAAGAAATATAAAAAAGACCGCCATGGTTTTAAAAAAACTCATGGCTCCCACATAAAAAAGACTAATTTGATCGTTATCAAAGGGGTAAATTACATAGGGCATATTAAGATCGTTGAATTTATTTTGAATTTCTCTCACCATCGCCTTGTGATTTACGCCATCTTTTAGGTAAGCCGCCATATAGGTAATCTTGTCAGTACTAAAAAGCTGTTGGAGTAATGGCAAAGGTACAAGCATAGCGTTGTCATCAGTAAGCGCCAAACCTGTTGAGTAGTGAGAAACGATCTCAGCATTTACTGCTGAAAAATCGCCGTCATAGTTTCTCGTAGCCAGTTGTACGTTTGAATCAGAACGAATTTTGTCGATGGCGCCCGAAGCCGCACAGTCAATGAACCCATTATTGTCAATATTCTTGGTTTGAACTTCATCGTAGACAAGGGGTTTGCCAAGAAGTTGCGATAGTCCTTTTGACACCGCTATGGATTCAGGCAAAAATCCTGGAGTCCAAAATCCTCGTCCTTTAATGAATCCAGCCAACTCAGATGCCCATTTTTCTACCAACGGGTGATTTCTAATCCTGGACTCTACTTCAGGTTCTGCTCCCATGGCGAAAAAGGGAATGCTCCGACATCCATTACTCACTAGCCCTGATCCTTTTAAATATTTTCCTATGAATTCAATTCTTTGGTCTCCATTTAAGAGCTTTTCTATTTTGCCCTGGTCGTCCTTATCAATTCCATACGATTTTGGTTTAGAAAAACCATTATCAAGGCTGTCGGTTTTGTAAATGGATAAGTGACCCGCATGATTGATGTAAACTGCGTTCATTTTAAAATATTTTTCAGAACGCAAGATATGACCTGCCAAAAGGAGAAGCCCTGCAAATCCCACAGCAATAGCAAAAGCCGTAGTCATATTACGACGTCTGCTTCGTGATAAATTTCGTAGGGCAATCTTCCAAATAGATTTCACGAGATGATGATTCCATCTTGAATGCGTAGAGTTCTCGTCACACGATTCATGAGTTTTTCGTCGTGAGTTGAAAAAAGAAAAGTGACACCTTTTTTCTTATTGAGGTCCAACATCAAATCAATAATTTTATGTGTCGTATCTGAGTCAAGGTTGGCCGTTGGTTCATCGGCTAAAATAAGACTGGGTTGAGTTACCAAGGCTCTTGCAATAGCTACTCTTTGCCGTTGACCACCTGATAATTTATCTGGCAGATGATGAAGAAATTTTGTCAAACCCACTTCATTTATGGCATTTGTAATTCGCTCGTCTCGTTCTTTTTTACTTATTTCTTTTTGAATTAATAACGGAAGTTCAATGTTTTCAAAAACATTGAGCACTGGCACCAAATTAAAGGATTGAAAAATAAATCCGATCTTTCTATTTCTCAGTGTGCTTTTTTGAGTTTCAGAGAGTTTTTGAACATTTATGTTTTCAAAAAAAATCTCTCCTGAATCGGGCTCGTCAATGCAACCAATAATGTTTAAAAGTGTGCTCTTACCTGATCCCGAAGCACCCACCAAAGCTGTAAAATCACCTTTGAGAACATCTAAGTTTAGGCCCCTGAGGGCATGAACTTCTGTATCGCCAAGTTTGTATCTTTTTTGGACATTTCTAAGGTGCGCAAGAACATTAGAGGTTGTAGTGGTATTCATTTTTGATTCTCCTCACCTATTATTTAAGGGGGGTCCTCGAAATGCAAATAAATCGAGTGCAAAACATTTGAAATTGAGTTGGCCCGAGACAAAGCAGTCTAACGCACGATGACTTGGAATAAGTTTAAGCGGACGGACTCGTGGTCCAGGGTTTTAAATACTTTTTAAATGCGTAGCTTCGTTTCATCCATCCTAATCGCGAATAAAATTTCTGGGAGCCATGATTTTCTAATCCTGTGCAAAGCCTCAGGGCTACACAATCATGCTCTTTAGCCTTTTTTTCTGCATAAGAAACCATAATTTCACCAATTCTTTTTGATCGCATGGCTTCTGTTATCACTAAATCGTCAACATAGAGATGTTTGCCATGGGTTAAGTCAAAAAGGATTCTGTATCCCATAACCCCTATACATTTCTTATCTAGATATGCTGCTACCAACTGAAATTGGTCTCTTTTGGTGGCCTCATGACAAAGCCTTACTACTTCTTCAATTGGCGGGGTTGACTTAAGTTCTTTTAGGATGGGGAAAACACCCTCATATTCTTCTCGACTACTAATTTCTAAGATTGAAATACTTGTGTGGTGATCGACATGCTTGTTCAAAAAACTTTCTCCCACTTACTTTATACAATGATGAAAGTCGTCATAGCCCAAAATTTGATGATCAGGTTTTAAATTACTGTTGGTAATCGAGTTACCATTGGTAAAAAGAGCGGTTTTAACTCCTGCTTGCTTTCCGCAATCAATATCGTGGTAGACATCACCCACAAATAAAAGTTCATGGCCCATTAAGTTCCAGGTTTCTAGAAATTTCTTAAACCCAGCGGGATTGGGTTTGGGTGGGCCATCATCTCTTGTCACTACAAGGTCTATTTTCATTTTGAATTTTCCTGTAATTTGTCGAACGACTGAAGAACAATTTCTAGTAAAAATGCCAAGCTTAATTCTTTTAGATCTCAATTCTTCTAAAAGGGGTAAAACACCAGCGTAGAGGTCTGAATTTCTAGCCGCTTGAAGTTCAATTTGTTCTAACTCGGCTAACTTTGCCGCTTTCTCTTGGCGAGGCAGTTGGTCCAAATACTCTAAAATCCATTGTCCCTCAGGGATACCGAGTTGCTTTCTTATTGTCCTAAAGCAAAGTTTGGAATCTACGAGGGTACCATCTAAATCAAAAACAATTCCCTTGTACATAGGACTGCTAGCATAGCATTCCCATAACTTGTTTGGAACGTTTTTAATAGTATTGCACAGAAAAGTTCTATTTTACCTATCCAGCGAAGTCTCATATATGCCTCATGAGTGGCAGATTTCAGGACTTTCAATAACCGCGCAGGCGCGGGAAATTTAATATTTTGTAAGATTATATTAAAAGCTGATTACTTTGGTAAGTTTCCAATCAACAAATCCAAATTTCTTAGACATCGTTAAAAAATCATCTATTTCAAACATTTCATCTGGATAAAATACTCCTGTTTTCTGCATACCATTTAACGCGATTGTAGATGCTGCAATTATTTGTGAACCAAGTAATAATCCATCAGAAGCAACTAGCTGACCCAAACTCTTGTTTGTCTCGTTATCTATTACTTCTATAGAAATATTTGTTGGAACTTTTGAAAATAGTGTTCCTCGTAGAAATCCAAAAATCGTTCGAAATATCTTCTGAACAAATTTTGACCGAAACAACCCCAATTTTTTAAAAACTGATAGGACTGGGATTAAGATTCCTGGCCTTGGTTGTAAATAGGTCTTGACCGTGCCCAAACAGAGAGAACCGGCTAACATTTGACTTTCTGGGAGCCAAACTGGAAATCTCATGAGGCTACCATCTAATACTTTGCCTTTCCCATTGATTATTTGAATTGGCGGGCGAGCCAATGCATCGACCATCAATTTGATGGTTGTCAGGCCCGCGCCTGAAAAAGGGGACATTGAAATGAAAATGGAAATGTCTTTAGCTTGGGGATAATGCTTTGTCACCTTTTTTACCAAGAGGTTGCTTAGGCCGGGGAAAATTCCCATCCCTAAAATGAGTGCCCCCTTCGTCATTTTTTTCCGTTTGAAATGTTTTGACAAAGCTTCAATGATTTCTGGATCTGCTGACGATTCAATTATAATTAGCCCATGCTCAAGACAGAATTCAAAAAATTCAATTTTTGACTCTATACTAGTTTCTGCACAACATATAATTACTGTTGAATCCAAAATTATTGAATACGTCCTAGAATCATTTAGATTTAGTTGGATTTTACTTGGGGTATTAAGTCTGGAGTCCGATATTTCTTGGAGAGTTTGGGCGACAGCACTTCCAACAAATCCATTTGCTCCGATAACAGTAATTTCCATGTTTAGGTATAATTCACTGTCTTTAAGTTCTCTGTATTCTCCAAATTGAAATCACGATTTTCTAGATCATAAAGGCGATGGAGTAAATTTGCATGAACAAAAGTTTTTGAATATCGAAATCCTAGTTTCTCAATAACTTTAAGAGATGCGGTGTTTTGTGGAACTGCAAAAGTCACTACTTTTTCTAGATTAATCTCCCTAAATGCATAATTTAAAATGGCTCTCGAGGCTTCCGTCGCGAATCCCTGACCCCAGTGCTCGAGACAAAGTCTAAAGCCCAACTCCATTTCAGACTTACCCTCAACTTCGTAAGGATTTACTGCGCATATCCCTATGGATTCTTCATTGTCTTTTAAATTGATAAGAAAAACTCCTATTCCATTAGTTTCAAATTTAGTGATTCGAAGACGAAGCTGAGATAAGACGCCTTCTCTATCTCGCGGGTGATGGCCTGGCACAGAAAAGCATGTAAAACCCACATCATTTGAAAATCGTAAGAAATGAGCCACATCATTTTCATTCAACGATCTTAGAGTGAGCCGCTCAGTTTTCAATTTTAATGAAATATCTTTCATTTAATAATCTACTTTCAATATCTCGGCACGGTACGAATTTACAATCCTTAAGGATAGTTTATGTGTGACTTTTTCACTTTTTAGTTGGTTGATGGACGATAGTTTGAACCCGGCTTTGCCTGACAGTAACAGTGTTGGCAACCATCTTTAACTTCACTACAAATCCTTTCAGTATTTGGGTCGGCACAAACTTGTTGCATACTGATACAGTTCGTGGCACATCCACTTAAAAAAGTGGAAACTACTATAGAAAGTATGGCTGATTTCATTTTTATACCTCATTCAACGAAATTTACGACCTTGAGTCAATTATTTCCCTGACCGACACACCCTAAGCAATAAGCCATTCGGAAAATCTATATCTTTCATTCGCCTTACGACATGATTTGCAAAATAATTCATATCGATCGTGGGCTTGAAATGATTGTCTGCAGATATTGCACTTGGTCAACTTGGAATGTCCCTCATGAACCTTTAACACCGGTCGCCTCGGCAACTGTTGCGTGTCATCCATGTCAATCCCCCCTTTCACTTTAAAATCTGTTTAGTAAATTTAACCTGTCAAGGTCGGGGCAATTATTTTGTGCAGAAAAAATAGATGATGTCCTAAAACGGCTAGTAATGCCGAAGTAATACGAGTAAGTTGCTTCAAAAGCAAAAAAGAAAGTGAGATAAACATGACTTTTAGTGCCGTCGAAATAGAAAGCCCTGTTGGCAAACTAACGCTAATCGCTGATGAAAAATCATTAAGAGGAGTGCTTTGGGAAAACGATGAGCTATTACCTAAATTTCTGGCAAAAAAAACAAAAGCAGCAAAAAATTTAATACTTTCTAGAGCTAAAAAACAATTGCATGAATATTTTTCCGGCAAACGAAAAACTTTTGATATTCCCATACATTTTGAGGGAACAAAGTTTCAAAAAAGGGTTTGGAATTCTCTTCGTAAAATTCCTTATGGTAAAACCCAAAGTTATAGTGGGTTAGCAAAAACGGTGGGTTCGCCCAAAGCCTGTCGCGCCGTTGGCGCAGCTAATAGCAAAAATCCCATTTCAATTTTTGTCCCCTGCCATCGTGTCATTGGCGCCGATGGCAAACTCGTTGGCTTCGGTGGGGGACTAAATAACAAAGAGGTCCTCCTGAATCTTGAATCCAGTTGGAATGGTGCTTAGGGCAAATCGACCTTTGGACCCATCTTTACGAGCTAACTCAAATACTAACCGCGATTATTGGCTATCAGATTGGCGGGTTCTTAACTTCAAAGAGTTTCCATTCGCCGAAACAAAATGCAGGCGGTTTTTTAAGACAATCTCGCCCAATTCTTTTTCATTGCTCAAAATTTGCCTATAAATCCATTTATAATGATCCATTTTTTTCATAATATTATAAGCTCGCTTTTCACCAAGATATTTTTTGTCGGCTTGAAGCTCAAACCAACAGACCAAAAGATGTAAGTAAGTTGAATCTTCATTGTCGGCCCCATCATCACCACCTACAGGTACACTCGTATATTTTTGACGTAAATCTTGAATAGCCAAATTTGCTTTTTCATCATTAGGCCCTGACAGAAATCGATGAGACTGCTCATGCAAAAAAGTAGAAAGCAAAACGTCAGGCTCCCCATTGTGACGAGTATTTAAAGTTAATATAGGATAGTCGTGCGGAATTACAAACGGTTCAATTTGAATTTTCATGGTGAAAAAATAAGGCGAAAGATCATACTTTTTCAATATTTCGTTTAGGAGCTGGAGAGTTTTCTGTGTCTCGGGAGTGTCTTTTACCAGATTAACTTGTAAACCCTGAGGAACTCGGCCAGTAATTCCCTTCGAGGCTTTGCCAAGCTGGGGTAAACCGTCAAATGACAACGGTACAGTCTCTCTGTCAGGAGACTGATAAAGATTTTCTTTGGATCGATACACACTAAAATGAAGTTGGGGTTTACATATCCAGCCATTTATTGCGGTTACCCCGATCACTTGGCCCTCACGAACCAATTCTCCCATTTTTACTTTTGCTGAAGTATGCACATATTGGGCAACGGTACCATCTTCATGTTCTACTTTAATGTTGTGGGCCAGATTTGTGAAAACTGGCTCGCAATCGCCACCACTATTGGGTTCCCAAACTTCTAAAACAATTCCATTTTCTACAGAGACAACAGGTGTCCCGACAGGTACATCAAAATCCCATGAGTATTCGTTGCCTGGCTCCATATGGGACTCGAGTCCAAATGCACCTTGAGAAACCTTAAATTTGGTATTGGCTAGAAATGGCAATCGTACTCTTTTGAATGACGCCATTTGTACTGGAGTTGCAGATTCGTAGAGATCACGGTGAGGGACAGAACTACAACCAACGAGGCAAACCGTAAAAAAGAGCCAAAAAAATATTTTAGGTCCTCTTAAAATCACACAATTTCTCCATTTTTATTTATTCGCTTAGATTTCTTTGGCTAATTGATCCAAAAAGAATCTCATAAATTCAATTCTTTTATTAGCTTCATTTTTAGCATCTTGAGTATTGACAGTATCAGCCAACTTAAAGAGTTTTACAAAAAAATGGTCGATGGTGAATCGCTTGTCATCTAACTCCCTAACCTTTGCAAATGGATCGCCGACATCATAGTAGCTGGCGCCGAGACGACAACCACAAGTTACTGTACGCATGATTCCAATGGCACCTAGAGCATCAAGGCGATCGGCGTCTTGAAGTACAGCTGATTCAATATTGGACGGGCGCTTGCCTAGGGAATAGCTGTGTTCGATAATTACTGTGGTGATTTGACTAACTTCATTTTCTGAATAGTCGAAGTTTTTTAAAATACTCTTTGCTTCCTCGGCAGCTTTTTGACTAGCCTGCTTTCTCTCTGGATGATCCTTAGGAAGATTGACAACATCATGAAGCAACGCCGCAGGAATTAGAATTTCTAGGTTGGCACCTGCAGATTTTCCGATGCTATTGCAAGTTGCAATGACTCTCATGATGTGGGCGAAGTCATGACCGGGATCGTCATTGTTGTATTTTTTCTTTATCAATTCAGTAAGTTTTTTCATTCTTTGATTCATATCGCTTTAACGAACTACTAATCGAATCCAAAGTGAAAAAGCGTATTACCGGATTTCATCAGAAAAAAGGTGATGTTATAAATGAAAGAGCAGTGCAACTCGGCGTCCCCGTCACTGCGTATGCCGAGTTTACAGAGTCTGATGCCGTCGGCAGGCAGCTCGTCGCCGAAGAGTCAAAATGCAAAAGAAAATCCGTATCGGCGTCATTGGTAAACACCGAACTACTCGGTGTGAAGTTTGAGGTATATCTTGCAGTTCGAGAAATTCGAAGATCATCAAGGGTGGCTGATAAATAATTGCCGCTGCCATTCCACCCGACGTAAACCGAGTCAAAACTGCAGCTAGCGGGTGAACCTGCAATACCTGCAAAAGTTTGAACCACGCCATTCACGGCAATGTAACCCGTGCCGGCTCCGTCCCAAACAACAGCGATATGGTAATTCGTGTTAACACTCAGGGTTGAAGTTGTGTAAGTCTTGGTTGTGGCTGTAGAGCAATCTGGCTTAAAAATCGATTTCACCTGACCACCAGAAGTTATGTAAAAATCAAGGTAGCCGCTTGATCCACCTGCCCAAATAGCTATATGGGCATTTGTTCCGGGCAGGGACGACAATTTGACAAAAGCTTCAACGGTATAAGCTGTAGCCATATTACGCGACACGCTTGAATGGGTGAAGGTTGCACTGCTCGAGCTCGAACTGTCAAATACTCCCGCTTGATTTGTCGTGGTAGTCGTATCACCTTGATTTGCCGTGGTCGCAGCGCACTGATTTTTATATAAAACCTTATCAGCGCCCGTGGGGTTGCACTTATTCCCACAACCAGAGCTGGACACCACACCAATAAAACCTAAGATTATAAAAAACCAAGGTCGCGAGATCATTTTATGTTCATTAGGGTAACCCTATAGGTGTGCGAAAATATATAAAAAAACTACTGCACCACGATTTTTTTAATTTTTGAGACGTAGAGGTGACTACCTTCCAAGTGTAAAAACCCGTCGGATTCCAAAACTTACTTCTGTCGCAATGACTCCGGCAATTAATGCTCCCATAAGCCAAGCAAGAGCAAGATTTAAGGCTATATTAGCTCCAAAAAATAGGAAGATTGTTAGTGACACTGCTCCCAAAAGAAGAATTGGAGAATAGCCAGTCCGGCGGACTTTGTTTAGCTCTGGTATCGCAAAAATAAAGCCAGCAACAAAGTTCGTTAGGCCAAGGAAAAGAGCACCACAAAAAACAGTACAACCGAATACACCCAAACTCGTGAATGTATTCATGACTATGACTCCAGTGCCCATGCCAAATTGAGAACAAATCAAAAGCGAAAGACTTCCTACTACGGCATGAGTAGCACCGAGCTTTGCTAGAATTTTCCAATACTCGGGATTCAAATCTTTTCTTACGAACTCAAAAATTTCTCGTGAAACATGTGTTGGCGGCTGCACTTCTGTGCCGCTCATGAATAAGTCAAAATCTTTTGCCCACTCTTTTGCGTTTATTTTATCCCCCATCTATCCTCCTGCTTTTGCAAAAAGAGATCGGAGTTGTTTGAGGCCACGACTCACAAGCTGGCGAACGTTATCGGGGGTTGTATCAAGACGTCGAGCAATATCATCGAAAGACATATCCTTCATGTAACGCATTTCGACCGCCGACTTTTGTGTCCTGGGAAGAACTGATAAATCTATCAGTCCTAGTTCGGCAGTCCCACTTGTCGGGCTTTCGAGTGCCTCTAACTCAACCTCTGAACGCGGAACATATTTGGTTTCGACGACCTGTTTCTTATGCCAATCAAGAGCCACAGTTCTTGCTATGGTGAACAACCACGGCGCAAAAGTGAAGCTAGTGTTGAACTGCTCTCTTGAACGATGAAGCTTCACGAAGACCGCCTGAAAAACGTCTTCAATTGAATTCTGATCTGAAAGACGCTTTCTAAGAAATCCGTAAACACGACTTGAATAGCGTTGATAGAGAATAGCAAAGGCTCTTTCTTGGCCTGTCTGGTAGAGAAGCATAAGTTCCTCATCCGATGGGTCCGGCGATGACCCTAAAGTTTCTTTCATTCATATCCCCAAGTACGACCGCGATAGCCATTTTGTGACAAACAGCTTTATTTAACCTAAAATATCTAATAGTTTCAAATGGATAAAATTAGCTGTCACAAACCATAAACGAGAATCGTACTAAGAGATGTGAATACAGGTCGCTTGTTCTTCATCATGGGGTTTCTTTTTTTAACTCAATTCTCCTATGGCCAGGAACGGCTCACTTTAGAGACTTTCATCGAGAGAGTCCGTAGCCAAAACCTCGGTCTTAAAATCGAATCGGCAAAATCCCAAGCTGCGGATTCAAAAAGCATGGGGCTCGGTATTACACCACCGATGGTGGGGCTCATGCAGACAAAACAATCAGGCGATTCGGCGACGGGCATCGAAATCGACCAAACCATTCCCTTTCCAAGCAAACTCTTAAATGATCGCTCTGCTAGAAAATACGAAGCCAGCGCCCAAAATGAAATGCGCCTGAGCAGTGAATCAGAAACATTAGCGAAAGCTAAATACCTCTATTTTAGTCTGTGGGCTGCTGGCCAAAGGCTTTCTCTTTATAGAGAGAAAAAAGGAATCATCGAAGAACACATTAAGTTATCTCGAGCCGGTGCTCGGTCGGACAGCTTTTTGAGATTGCATCAAATGCGCGCAGAGAGTGATCTTGATCTTCTCGAAAATGAAACTCTATCATCGGAACAAGCCCTCAAAGAAATACAAGCCGAAGTTGCTGAGTTTTTAAATGTCGATGCATCTTCTTTTCACCCTACTCTTCAAGAGCCGCCACTTTCTGAAGTCCCAAAGTCTGAGAAGCTCAATTTGCCCCATCAGCTTGAATCAGCAAAGTTCACGCTTGAGAGTTTAAAATCGAGGGAAAGCGAAGGAAAATCTTCGTGGCTTCCTGACCTATATTTTAGGTACAAACAAATGGGGCAGATGAGCATGTACCCCCAATATTCTGAAATCATGGTTGGGGTAAGTCTCCCGTTTGTCTTTTTTTGGGAACCTTCTTCCACGTCTGGAAAAGTATCAGCCGAAAGACTTCGAGGAGAATATGAGTTAGCGAGGGCACAACGACAAATTGAAACGGAAAAAGAAGTTCTCTTAAGCCGAGCACAATCCTTAAATAAACAGCTCGAAAATATAAATCAAAAACTCCTCCCCCGCGCAGAAAAACGAGTGAAGCTCGCCCATAATATCGCCCCGAGGGATATGGAAACCCTTCAAGACCACCGTGAAACGATGGAAGCATTTCCTGATCTAAAATTAAGAAATTTGGATTTAAGAGGACAGTATGAGGAAGCCGTTGCTGGGCTCCGTAAATATGAAAGAGATTTAAAATGAATAAAAAATGGATTTGGGTGGCGCTGACTCTCGCAGTAATTGCTTTTTCCTGGGGTATTACCCACACAATCAGGCAACCGCCTTCACCCGACGAAAGTAAGCCAATCACTACAAGTAAAGGGGATAGCTATTGGACTTGCCCCATGCACCCGCAGATTCATTCAGAGAATCCTGGCGAGTGTCCCGTATGTCATATGAAACTCGTAATGGTTAACGGGGAAGTGGATCACAACCACGCTCAAGAGGGGGATGCTCACGCACCCGTAGTTGCATCGAATTATCAACTTCAACTCGCAGGCGTTCAAAAGTACGAAGTAGAAAAAATGGATCTTGATGTCCATATTCCAATTGCTGGAAGATTTATCTCGCCTTCGGCAGTTGCATTTCAAATTTACGAAAGCGATCTGCATGACATCAAACCAGGACTTTCATTTCGTGGTGAGAGTAGCTTTCATCCCGAAGAAGATCTAAGTGGCGTCATCTCATCGGTTGACTCAATTGTTGACCCAACGAGCCGCACAGTAAGAGTTGTGGGATCAGTACGAAAAGGTCCAAAGGGAATTATTTCTGAGACAAGTTTTCGTGGGGATATTCTCATTGGTCTCAAAGATCGTATTGCAATTCCTGAAAACTCAGTACTGCAAACCGGCAAGGGGGCATTGGTGTACATTGTAGATTCGAACAATCACCTGACACCAAAATATGTGAAGTTGGGTTCAAAGACTGACAGTTTTTTTGAAGTGATCGACGGCTTAGCGGTTGGCGATTTTATAAGTTCCGGACCAAATTTCTTAATTGACTCTGAATCGCGGCTTAGAGGCGTCTCTAGTGGTAGCGATACATCTGATGAGAAAGTCAAGCATCCCACCTGTCCCAAAGGGCAACATTGGGACATCCCAATGGCAATGTGCATGCCAAGATCTGGATGATTAAATGATAAAAAGAGTCATTGAATTTTCAGCGCACAATAGATTTCTAGTTCTAACAGTTACGGCGTTCTTTTTATCTATCGGTATTTATTGTTTAAAGAAAATTCATGTCGATGCGATTCCCGACCTTTCAGATACGCAAGTCATCATTTACTCCAAGTGGGAACGCTCACCTGACATCATGGAAAACCAAGTTACTTACCCAGTCGTGTCTTCAATGCTTGGAGCACCAAAGGTTAAGTCTGTTCGGGGATTTTCTGACTACGGTTTCTCATATGTCTACGTCATCTTTGAAGACGGAGTGGATCTCTATTGGGCTAGAAGTCGAGTATTAGAAAGCCTCAACCGGATTGGCTCGAAGCTTCCAAGTGGCGTGCAAACTGAAATTGGTCCAGACGCAACAAGTATTGGATGGGTGTATCAGTATATACTCCGAGATGACTCTGGACGCTTTAATTCTGCCGACTTAAAATCCATGCAAGATTGGCGAATCCGATTTCAGCTTGAATCGGTGCAAGGGGTTGCGGAAGTTGCCTCTGTCGGTGGTTTTTTGAAGCAATATCAGATTAAAGTTGATCCAACAAAACTCGCTCTCTTTCAGGTCACGATGGATCAGGTGATGACTGCTGTTAAGAATGCAAATCAAGAAAGCGGAGGTCGAACCATCGAAGTTTCCGGTACTGAGGCGACGGTGAGAAGCCGAGGGCTTGTAGACAAAGTAGAAGACATTGAAAATGCCGTTGTGACTTACAATCCGAGGAACCGTGCTCCAATTATCGTCAAACAAATTGCGACGGTTTCAATTGGTCCTGAGACCAGACGTGGAATCACCGACTTTAATGGTCTGGGCGATACTGTCGGCGGAATCATCGTCATGAGACAAGGGGAAGACGCCCCATTGGTCATTGGGAGAGTTAAAGATAGAATCTCTGAAATCCAAAAAACACTTCCAGAAGGAGTAAAGATTGTTTCAGTCTATGACCGTTCAGATTTGATTCATAGAGCTATTGAAACCCTCAAAGGCACGCTGACTGAAGAACTTATCATCGTGAGTTTTATTATTTTGTTGTTCCTCTGGCATATTCCATCAGCGCTTGTCCCTATCGTTACAATCCCAATATCTGTATTATTGGCCTTCATACCGCTTTATCTTATCGGTCAAAGCTCCAACATCATGTCCTTATCGGGAGTCGCGATTTCCATTGGCGTTCTGGTTGATGGGGCTATCGTGGAAGTCGAAAATGCCTATCGAAAAATTCATCTTTGGGAAGTGGGCGGAAAAAAGGGAGATTTTTTTAAAATCCGCTTGGATGCCCTTAAGGAGGTTGGTCCTTCGGTTTTCTTCTCTCTCATTGTGATTGCCATCGCATTTATTCCTATTTTCACTCTTGTCGATCAAGAGGGCCGACTGTTTAGACCTCTTGCTCTTTCTAAAAACTTTGCTATGGCCATCGCCGCTATCCTTGCCATTACTCTTGATCCAGCAATCAGAATGACATTCGCTAGGCACGAACCTTTTCAAGGTACAAAGAATTGGCTCAATCGTTTAGGAAATTTTCTTTTTGTCGGGCGATATTACTCAGAATATCAACATCCTGTGAGTAGAAGGCTTTTCAAAGTTTATGAACCAACCTTGGCTTGGGTGCTTAAAAATAAAAAACTGACGCTTTCACTAGCAATAGTGGGGATGATTTCGATTATTCCCGGATTCATGCTTTTGGGCTCTGAATTCATGCCAACCCTTCATGAGGGAAGTCTTCTTTATATGCCAACGGCACTACCCGGAGTTTCCGTTAGCGAAGCTCAGAGAATTTTAACGGCCCAAGATCAAATTCTGAAAACTTTTCCTGAAGTCGACACAGTTTTTGGCAAAGCGGGACGTGCTGAAACTTCTACGGATACGGCCCCTCTTAGTATGGTTGAAACCACTATTGTTCTTAAGCCCAAATCAGAGTGGCGAAAAAATCAACGATGGTATTCTTTTCTGCCTGAATTCGCGAAAGGGTCTTTTAGGCACATCTGGCCTGACACTGTCACCGAAGAACAACTTGTCGAAGAGATGAATCAAAAACTTAATTTTCTAGGCATGCCCAATATCTGGACCATGCCTATCAAAAACCGCATCGACATGCTTTCTACGGGGATCAGAAGCCCCATTGGCATTAAGATTTTTGGTCCTGATCTTAAAACGATTCAAGCCATCGGTGAATCAATAGAGCGAGAACTAAAGACAGTTAAAGATACAAGGTCTGTCATCGCCGAAAGAATTGCCAGTGGCTCCTTTCTCGATGTTGATTTTGACCGAGAAAAACTCAAAACCTATGGCCTCTCTCTCAAGGAGGCGCAAGATCAAGCAATGGCCGCTATCGGTGGTGACAATGTTTCACAGATTCTAGCGACTAGGGAGCGTTACCCCATCCAAGTGAGGCTTGCGCCTTTGTTTCGTCAAGATATTGAATCTGCAAGACGCATTCTAATTACTACAACGAACGGAGCACAAATTCCTTTAAGAGAAATCGCAGTTGTCCGTTTTAAAGAAGGCGCTTCGATGATTCGCGACGAAAATGCTTCACTTGTTGGCTATGTCTACATAGACATCGACACTGACCGAGTTAATATCGGTAGCTATGTTGAGAACGCGAAAAAAGTCATTAGCCAGAAAGTCAAACCGCCTGAAGGGTATTTAATTGCTTGGAGTGGTCAGTTTGAAAACATGGAGCGAGTAAAAGGGCGTCTTGGGTTTGTTATTCCAATTACACTTGCTCTCATTGTTTTTCTCCTCTATTTCAATACGAAATCTTTTGTCAAAACTAGCATCGTGCTTTTGGCCGTACCTTTTTCGCTCATTGGTGCTGTCTGGCTTTTAGTTTTCTTGGGCTACAATCTTTCAATTGCCGCTTGGGTGGGCATGATTGCGCTTCTAGGTTTGGACGCTGAGACCGGCGTTTTCATGCTCATGTATTTAGACCTAGCGTTTGACGACCGCGTGAAGAAGGGCGAGATGAATAATCTTTTAGACTTAAATCTTGCGGTGATTGAAGGCGCCGTACATAGGGTCAGACCCAAGCTTATGACCGTGGCCGCTCTTTTTATGGGCCTCATACCCATCATGTGGTCTATTGGCGCAGGTTCAGATGTCATGAAACGAATCGCAGCTCCCATGATCGGTGGCCTATTCACATCTTTCTTGCTTGAACTTCTTATTTATCCAGTGATTTTTTACTTATGGAAGGCAAGGATATGGCGGTTGCATTTCCTCGAAATAAAATGATCTAAGGACGCTTTCCCAGCTCCGTTAATAACAAACCAGACAAAGAAAACAATGTATATGAATTCATCAAGTCCCAGTAAATCAGTGACGCTATGAATGTCGCTAGTCTTTGCTGTGATTATAGCAACGACCATTGTGATGGTCAAAGGTATCGAGGCTAACCGAGTGAGCAGGCCCAGTAAAATGAGAAAGCCGCCGCCAAACTCAGTGAGTGCAACAAGATGGCCATTAAATGCTGGAAATGGAATTCCAAGGTCGGTGAAAAAGCCTATTACTTTCTCAAAATTGTGCAGCTTTCCCCAACCTGAAACTACAAATATCGAGCCTACCGATATTCTCGCCAAAAGTGATGGAACCCAACTAAGCTTTTGAAGGCAATATATAACTCTATAATAAAGGCTGCATATTTTACTCACAAATCATCCTCATTTCGTTCTTCCAAGAGACCACACAGAATTCCTCTCTCAACCCACCGTTTAAATAAATCGGATATGAATTGAGGGTCGACACCCTTTATGTTCAAAAGGGACTCATTCAAAGTAAGTCCTTGCATAGTCTTTTTTAAAATATCATATGAGGAATTTTCAAGCTCTTCCCAGATTACCTGGTCATTCCATCTATAGATAATAAAACCAGTTTGTATCTGTTCAGGCCTTTCAATCTTTTTCTCAGGAGAAGCTTCGCTGAAAATCTTTGTTAAATTCCACTCCGTTTGAAGAAGTTTCACTGAGGGATGAACTTGAAATCGAATGTCCCGAGGCTTCCCATTTGAGATTTTTATTTTTAGGTCCAGGTCTTGATGGGGTTCTTTCGCATAAAACGTCTCAATCCAGTTCCATTCAAACTGAACCACGTCGGGCAACCATGGAAAGTTTTCTGTCACTTCTTCATATTCGGCGATATATTCGGTCAACCTGGAACCAACATCTGCAATAGAAGTAAATTGTGACGGATAAGATTTGAGATAGTCTTGGATGAGCTTTGCGAATCTCTCTTTACCAAGAATTTTTTTTGTTCTAGGAAAATCTTGTTCCAGGCTCTCTAGAATCCGAGAAAAATATCCTTCGGCATAGACATCCAGGCGCTCAACGTCGCCAACTTTTTTAGTCTCGATCCATTGAAGTTGGGATAGTAAGGGTTCGGTAAATCGGCTTTTAAGATCTTTGATAGAAGGGTATGAATCGCCAAGAGCGCGACTCACTCCTCGCGGATCAGTGATAATCCAGCGTAACCATAGTTGAAGGTCACGCAAATTGGGCGCGGGCTTCACGTGGCAACTCCGTTTCTTCTTTAATAATTTGAACAGCTTTCAGAGCTTCAGCTTCAAGCTGTCGGTAATCAGGAATCTTCGCGTCCCATTCAACCATTGTCGAAACAGGGCCGAAAAGCTTTGCGGAAAGCCGCAGTAGGTCCCAAACTTCATCACACACAGGACCATCATGGGTATCGACGAGAAGTTCGCCCTGGCGGGAATGACCAGCGAGGTGAATCTGACCGATGCGATTCTTTGGCAGAGATTTTAAGTAAGTGTGAGGATCAAATTCATGATTGACAGAATTAACGTAAATGTTGTTGACGTCCAATAGAAGACCACAGTCAGCCCCTTCGCTGACTTCGCCTAAAAATTCCCACTCAGTCATTTCGGAATGTTTAAACGTAATATAACTTGAGACATTTTCAAGAAGAATTCGTCGACCCAAAAAATCTTGAACACGTTGAATGCGTGTTGTAAGATGCTCTAATGTTTCTTGAGTCGCGGGTAGAGGTAGAAGGTCATGAAGATTTTCGCTATTCACCCCCGTCCAGCAGAGATGATCGGAGATCCAACGGGGCTGAATGTCTTGGGACAATTTTTTTAACTTGTTTAAATAGTCGAAATTAAGTTCATCTGTAGAACCAATGGAAAGAGAAACCCCATGAAGCACAACTTCATAATTTTTTCTTACACTTTCCAAAACTTTAAGCGGACGACCGCCACCAGATCCATTGATGCCCATATAGTTTTCTGACAAAACTTCGAACCACTTAATAAACGGAGAAGACTGGGCGACGGAAGAATAGTGCTGAGTTCTCAAGCCCAAACCAACACCAAGATTCGGAAAATAAATATCTTTCATCACAATCTCCACATCGCCCACTGAAGATGGTCTTTACATTTTACCTTCTGCCCAAGTCATTTTTTTAGCTGCGGCGTTCAGTTTCTTGTCCTTGGAATTGGCCCACTCCGTTTTTTTAGCGTCGCACTCGGCCTTCGTCATTTCTAAAAAGCCTTTACCTTGGCAGCCGTTTTTGCCCGCACAGGCATTTTTTCCTGGTTGTCCACATGCCCCAGTTCCGGGTTTGTCCGTTGCATTCATACAATGAGGCTTGCCCTCGTCGGCAAAGGCATTTGTAGTTGTCAGACTTGCCCCTAAAATTCCCGCTAATGCGGCACTCATAAGAATTTGACTCTTGTTCATTTTGCTCTCCTTTCGAACAGTTGTTGTAAATCACGTTGATGCCGCCGCTTTGGGCTAGCAAACGTAACTCTCAAGCTCTTATTCGTCAGTTCCCGTAATCGGTTACAAGGTAGTTTGAAATTTATCGAAAACCCGTTGTTAAGAGTACATGAGCGCCTGTTGAAACTGATTGAGCAGAAAATTCGTAATTATTGAAGTCATTGATTTTTAAGCAAAATTCTAGGATATTTGGACCCTCGACGCTCTTTCAATGAACTAAATTTGTGGGGACGAAAGTAGATGCTCGCTACAGTAAGTATTTTTGTAACTTTCTTTAGGATTTGACGAATAGACCTATGAGTGGACCTAAGGGCGAATCACTTGCCGAATCTCAAAATGAACAAAGGCTTTCGCTACTTATGCGGAAAGTTCAGGAGGGGGATTTTGATTCTTACAGTGCCCTGCTTTTGGAGGTTCAGGTAATGGTTGAAAGTTATGTCAAAAATTCTTTTTATCGATTTCGAAACCAGGTTGTGGATGGGCACCAGCAGGATTTAGTACAAGATATTCTCCTCGCACTCCATACTAAGCGCCACACCTATGACCCATCCCAATATTTTCTGCCTTGGGTATACGCTATTTCCCGCTACAAAGTGATTGATTTTCTTCGCACCTCAAAACGAAGAAATGCTCACGTTGAACTTGATGAAGAAGAATTGGTCGATCATTCGGCTTTAATAGAAAATGTTCCAGCAACGATTGATACGGCGGCGATGCTTAAGACTTTACCTGAAAAGCAGAGAAAGATCCTGGAGATGGTAAAACTTGAGGGTTTGTCGATTGCTGAAGCTGCAAAACGCACCGGGTTTTCGCAGTCCGATATTAAGATAACGATTCACCGAGCGATTAAGACGCTCCAGAGTAATTTGAAACGGCAATAAATAAAGATGAAAAACGAAAAATTTCTAGATCAACTTATTAATGACTTACAACCGGTGAAAACGTTTGCCCCTCCGATTCAGACGGCTCTTTATTGGTTTGTTATTGCAGTTTTGATTATCGCCACACTAGATTTTTTTATGATGCCATTGCGAGCGGATCTTGCTCAAAAACTTTCTGAATTTTCGTTTATCCTTCAATGGATCTTTTTACTTCTTATTTCTGTGCTAGCAGCGATGGCAGTTTCTTGGATTGGAAGGCCAGGTCGTCCTGGTCAGAAGTTATTGATTAATGCCTCGTTCTTATTGATGGGGGTTTTTTCAAGCATCTTTGCCGCTCGTGGACTCCAAATGGGGGCGCACTTGGGGTGTGAATTTGGCGGAGTCCGTTGCATGGCCGCCATTATAATGTTGAGTATTCTGCCCGCCGCTTTTTTCTTTTGGCAGTCTCGAAGGGCAGCATCAGTATACCCGGGACTTAGCGGTAGTCTGATAGGTCTGGCTTCTGGAACTATAGGTGCAACTGCTCTTGCCTTGTCCTGCGACGACGACAAGCCCTTTCATTTATTAGAATGGCACCTGGTATTTCCACTTTTATTACTTTGTGTAATGGGATTTCTTGCTGGACGCAAAGTATTGCGCTGGTAAACTCTCTTAAATTCAAAAAAGCAAATCCCCTTGCAAGAAGGGGATGTGGAGAAAGGATTCGCCTGTCTAAAATGTCTAAATAAGGTAAGTATTCGGTTTAGGTAAGACCCAGCCAGCAAGGGCTCTCATCATTCAGGTTATATCTATTGTCGAGAACAAGCTATGCCACGGAAAATGAAATTATTTTTCAAGATACCTGATCTAGCAAAAATAAATATGTATTCCGAACCTGTTTGTCTAATGTATGCTTCGAGGAATGGCCTGGTAGCTCTTCTTCATTTTGATTGAGATCAAAGAGAAGTGCTCTTTACTCAAGTCGTGGGGAAAAAGCGAATCTATCTTATACACCCCAACTTCTCTGCCAGATTTTTTCCATTTTTAAATAATTCTGGAATCGCAGTACATAAATTTGAGGAAGAAGAAAGACAACAATTTTTTAAATTTAATCAAGCCTTCGAATGCATTCTTGAACCGGGAGAAACACTTTACATTGCTAAATTGTGGTGGCATTACCTTGAAAATATCGGCACCACAGTTGCTTTCAATGTTAGGTTTGGTCTCACCCCATTTAACCGAAGATTAAGAGCCTTCCCTGCTACTTATCTCCTCCAAAATCTATCTCGAGTCCTCGTAGATCCTGTAAAAATGCGTGTAAATTTCGAAATGATTTACCAGAATCTGATTGAAACCTATTTTAAGAAATACTCCTCTTCTGAAAAGCGTTATAAGGCTCACAACAACGTAATGCAGGAGGCTTTTCAAACCCTTTGCAAAGGAGCCATTAAGGTGGTTTACGGGCAGCCTAAATTGAACGACGAGAATCGATATGATGTTCTTTCGCAGTTTATCCCCTGTCGAACCTGGGAACCTTGCTACATCAAAAGGGGAAAACCCTACGTTAATCTTTTTAATAACATAGGGCCATTTCCAGGTTCCAAGTTACCAAAGTCACTTGCTCATTCCCATTTGCTTTGTGTATTCAGCGTTGTCCCAGAAAAAGTATTCTTCATCCATAGTTTTGATCTTTCGGTACGAAGCTAAATGTCCGCATCGAGATAGAGCCGTTTTGTATTCCTTCAAATTCATATTTAAGGGTATCGTTATCGTCGGAAGCCCCAAGAGAATATAGAAGAGGATAATAATGTTCTGGAGTAGGAATGCTCAACTTGCCTGCTTTTGACCTATGATAATCGCCCACGAGTGATTCATATTTCCGTGAAGAGATTTTACTCTTTATCCAATCATCAAACTCAATTGCCCACACAAAGGGCTGAAGATCTTGCCCCCATTTAATTGTTTCTAAGTTGTGAACAACGTTTCCACTTCCTACAATAAGAATACCTTTGTCACGAAATTGACGAAGTGCCCTCCCAAGTTTGTAATGAAATTCTGCGGGCTTTGCGATATTAAGACTGAGTTGTAGTGTTGGGATTTCGGCATCTGGATAAATATGACGAAGTACCGACCAAGTGCCATGATCAAGACCCCACATTTCGTTATCGCTTTGAATCTGTGATTCCGAAACTGTTTTACAAATCATCTCGGCAATTTCGGGACTACCAAGTGCTGGGTACTGCACTTCAAACAATTCTTTAGGAAAGCCAAAAAAGTCATGAATGGTTTTTGGCTTTTTCATAGGCGTTACCCATATACCTTCAGTTATCCAATGAGCTGAAATAACTAAAATAGCCTCAGGTCTCGGGCAAAGCTTCCGCATGCCAGCAAGAGACTGGGTGAATGGGTTTGTCTCAATCGCGTTCATTGGCGAGCCATGACCTATAAAAAAAACTGGAGTGCGTTTCAAAGTTTTTCTCTTTAGCTACCTATAAATATTTAACCCCTGATAAGAAATCATTCAATATCGTTCTAAGTTATTGATCCCCTGTCGAACCTGGGAACCTGGCTACACCAAAAGGAAAAACCCTAAGTTAATCTTTTTAATAACTTAGGGCCATTTCCAGGTTCCAATTTTGGTGGATTTTGCACCCGAAGGTGAAAACCACA
>JAHFAE010000130.1 GCA_023250675.1 Oligoflexia bacterium
TGCTGTTTCACTTATGCCCGGTTGGCATACGACGATTTTTCCGCCTTATTTTGTGGCAGGTGCTATTTTCTCAGGCTTTGCCATGGTTGTGACTTTGCTTGTTATAGCGCGCGAGGTTTTTAATCTTCAAGATTACATCACCGTCAATCATCTTGAGGCCATGAACAAGATCATTCTGCTTACAGGTACCATCGTGGGTTATGCCTATGGTGCCGAATTTTTTATGGCGTGGTATAGCGGCAACCCTTATGAGAAATTTATTTTTATACAAAGGGCTTTGGGCCCCTATTCATGGGCCTATTGGACTATGATTTCTTGCAATGTTTTTTGGCCCCAACTGTTTTGGATTAAGAGTTTAAGACGAAGCATTAAGGTCATGTTTATTATTTCGATATTAGTAAATATCGGTATGTGGTTTGAGCGATTCGTCATCGTCGTGACTTCGTTGAACTCTGACTTTTTACCATCATCATGGCGCTACTATCGACCCACGCTATTTGACTGGGGAGTGACCATCGGCAGCTTTGGACTTTTCTTTACTCTTTTTCTTTTATTTTGCCGAGTACTACCGGTCATAGCCATGGCTGAAATCAAAGGTGTTATGCATATAGGCCGAAAACCTGAGGGACATCATGGCTAAAACAACCGGCGTCATCGCTGTTTTTAAAACAGACAAAGAATTAATAAAAGCCGCCAAAACGGCCCGTGAAAAACACAATTATAAACATTACGACGCTTTTACACCTTATGCTGTTCACGGTCTTGACGATGCCATGGGAATTAAGCGTTCTTGGTTGCCTTGGGTGACTTTTTTAGCCGGCTTGACGGGTACATGTACGGCACTTGCTTTAGAAATTTGGACATCAGCTGTTGATTGGCCCATTAATGTCGGGGGGAAACCACTTGTGTCCCTGCCTGCATTTATCCCCATTACCTTTGAACTTACAGTATTATTTGGCGGATTAGCTACGGTTGGCGCTTTATTTGTTGTTTGTGGATTGCCAAATTTAGGAGCTAAGATTCTTCATCCCAAGATTACCGATGATCGGTTTGTTTTATACGTCCCCTCAAGTGAAAAAAACTTTAACGAAAATGAAGTATTTCAGTTTTTAAAATCACTTTCGCCAGAAGAAGTTTCAGTGGTGACGGAGTAAAATGGCATGATCAAAAAATTATTATTTATAGCAACAGCCTCGGTACTCCTCCCCAGTTGCGACAAGACATCTCCTGAAATGGACTTCATGCCCGATATGTACGAAAGTACGTCTTATAAAGCACAAAAAGAAGATGCTAATTCTAAAGACGGCGCAGCGGCTCGTGTTCCTCCAGAGGGTACGGTTCCTCGTGGATTTCAGCCCTATCATTATGGGGTAAACGAAACGGACAGAGCCGGAAAAGAATTGAGAAATCCCTTGTTATCTACTCACGCAAATATGGGGCGTGGTCAGAAAATATTTAATATTTACTGTATTGTTTGTCATGGACTCAAAGGTACTGGTGAAGGCTTTGTCGTACCGCCTTTTCCACGACCACCGTCACTGTTGACAGAAAAAATTCGAAATTGGCCCGACGGTAGTATTTTTCATGTCATCACCCGGGGCCAAAACATTATGCCAAGCTACGCCGTTCAAATTCAGCCTGATGATCGATGGGCTGTTATTTTGTATGTCCGTGCTCTGCAGCGTGCGGGCAATGCCACCGCTGAAGATATGAAAGAATTGGAGAAGCAATCCAAATGAAATCTCTCTCGGTAAGTACATCTCTAAGTTTGATGTTTAAAGTCTTTATGCTTATTGGACTCGTGAGCCTTGGATTTGCTTTTATGACTGACACCAACAGGGCTTGGCACGGCTATATTTTGAATTATTACTTTTTTATGTCTATTGGATTAGGGGGAATTTTCTTTACTGCCACCCAACATATCACCAACGCCGGGTGGAGTTCCACAGTAAGAAGAATCCCAGAAATGTTCTTAGCCTGGTTTGGACCATCGGTGGTTTTGTTCATTCCTATTCTCATCGGCATTGGCGTTTCAGCCCCTTGGGGAGCCCGGTCTGTATATCAATGGACAAACCCTGAGCTCGTCGCCAAAGATCATCTTTTGCATATGAAAACAGGATATTTAAATCTGCCTTTTTTCTTGATCAGGGCGGCCCTCTTTTTTGCTGTTTGGTACTTCATCGGTGGGCGCATGGTGAGAAACTCATTAAAACAAGACGAAACTGGTGCCATCGAAATCACCCGAGAAAATGTCAAGCTAGCTGCTATTTTTATTCCTCTCTTTGCTATTTTGTTTTCGGCAATTAGTTATGATCTTGTCATGTCGTTAGATCCTCACTGGTATAGCACCATGTTTGGGGTGAATTGTTTTGCCAATTTGTTTTTAAGTGCTCTTGCTACGATAAACATCGTTGTCATTCATATGAAAAAAAAGGGCTATTTTGGCGATTCTGTCAATGAGAACCATATACAAAATCTTGGTCTACTCATGTTTGCCTTTGTGATTTTCTATGCCTACATTACTTTTTGCCAATTTATGTTGATTTGGTATGGCAATCTTCCTGAAGAAACATCCTATTATATTCGTCGTTGGGAACATGGTTGGAGTGCAGTAGCTCTTGGGATCGTATTTTTTAAATTTGCCGTGCCATTTTTGCTCCTACTGCCCCGTGAGGCCAAGCGTAATATGAACTATTTATTAAAAATGGCCTACTTGGTTTTCGCCGCTTGTTGGCTTGACGCGTTTTGGATGGTCATGCCCAACTATTCTGAAAAACCGTTTCTGCCCATTTTTGAAATTGGAATTTTCTTCGGCTTTGCAGGGGCGTTCGGTTGGATGATCACCTCTTGTCTGAGTCATGTTCCCATACAGCCTCAAAAGGATCCGAGGGTACACGAAGCACTTCATCTGCATCAATGAGACTGTCACGAATACTCTCGGTTTTATCAGGTCTCATTTTTTTCTTAATCGTTATTGGCGGCGCCGTTCGAAATCTTCAGGCAGGCCTTTCGTGCCCCGATTGGCCCCTTTGCCACGGCAAAATAATTCCTGATTTTGATATTCAAATTTTTGCTGAGTATTTTCATAGGCTCGTTGCTGCTCTAGTCAGTGTGACGACTATCATCATATTTGGTTATGTTATGACCCACGAGGCGGTCAGACGAGTCTTAGGAAGACAAGTGATTTTGGCTCTGCTTTTACTTTTGAGCCAAGTGATTTTGGGCGGCCTCACTGTCCTTCAACTTCTACAATCAGAGATCGTGACGCTTCATTTGGCTACAGGAACGATGTTTTTTGCCGTCGTTTTATTAATGGCATTGAGAATGCGACGCTATTTAAACGACCCTGAATTTTTTAGCCCTGAAAAAACAAAGAAGCGTCTGCCCCCCTCTGAAATTTGGAATTGGGCCTTTGGCGCTTTTGTCATGGTTTTTATTCAAATCATATTAGGAGGAACAGTAAGTAGCCATTACGCAGGTTTGGCTTGTGCGGATTTTCCTATGTGTAACGGTCAATGGTGGCCGGGCTTAGAGGGCGTAGTGGGAATTCAAATTCTACATCGTATCGGGGCCCTCGCCACACTCGTCATCGTATTGGCTTACGTTTACCAAGAAAGTAAAAATCGAATTTCGGAGAGTATCCAAACAAAAACCACAGTGATAGCAACGTTGGTTTGTATTCAAGTGATATTGGGAATTTCAAATGTGATATTTCAGCTTCCTGTGGCGCTGAGTGTTGCCCATTTAGCTGTTGCTGAAGCCCTGTTTGGCCTGCTATTAATTACCACTTATGAGATCCGTCATTTCCAGCTACATTAACCTGACCAAACCTACTATTGTATTATTATTTGCGCTTACAGGTCTGACAGCCATGGTTGTTGAAGGAAGTCTTCTTCATAGCCAATTCAAAATGTGGATAGTTTTAGCAGGTATCGTTCTTACAGCCGCTTCAGCCAATGCGTTAAATATGTATTTTGACCGCGACATCGATGAGTTGATGAAACGAACACGGCGCAAACGGTCAATTCCGCTAAAAAAAGTGACACCTTTTAACGCGCTCTTATTTGGACTTGTGCTGGGAGTGATTGCCACAGCGGTTTTGTTTTTCGCCGCCAACGGCTTAGCTGCTGTTTTGGGCATTGGGACAATTGTATTTTATGTTGGGTTTTATACGCTTTATTTGAAACGCCGTACTCCCTATAACATTGTCATCGGAGGAGCGGCGGGAGCCACTGCACCTTTGATCGGTTGGGCTGCGGCCACCGGACAAATTTCATTTGTAGACGCCGGGGTCGCATGGATTTTGTTTCTCATAATATTCATGTGGACCCCTCCTCATTTTTGGGCCCTAGCACTTGTAATAAAAGAAGATTACCGCGAAGCCAATGTGCCTATGCTCCCCGTCGTGGCGGGTTCTGAACGAACCCGCATAGAAATCTTGATTTATACACTTTTACTTTTACCGATTACCTTTGCTCCTCCTTTGATTAAAATCGGTGGTATGACATATTTAGCTGGTGGGGCGCTATTGGGTCTTTTGTTCTTAAGACAAACCTACTTGCTCATGAAATTTAAAACCGACCGCTCCGCCTACGCTCTGTTCGGGTATTCTATCGTCTACCTTCTTGCCCTCTTTATTTTTCTAATCATCGGCAGTCTCGTCCATGGTCCTGTACTTAGCACATAGCTAGGAGTGAAATTGAGATGAACTATAGAAATATACTCATTGCTCTTTGTTTACTTGGCGCTTGTTTTTCATGCACTGCTCCAAATGCAAAGGTTACACCTAGTTTTGATTCCAAATTCAATGAGCTCGCAGCCCAAATGACCACTGACGAAGTAAAAAAGCTATTGGGGCCGGCTTCTCTTCGAGAACTCAAAGACGGCATTGAGACTTGGCACTATGAAAACATCGGTGAAGGAAGCTTCCCTAAGTACGTCCAGTTTAAATCAGGGGCCGTAACGGGTTTTGGAAAAGAAGAGACGTCACCATCAAAATCGGATCAACCAAGTCTGCCTTCAAACAATAGAGAAATTGGTCAATCTTGTAAAGATGATGTGGAATGTCAAAGCAGGAATTGCCACTTTAACAAGTGTTCCGGCAAGGACAATTGCAATGTTGACCTTGGAAAAATCTGTGCGACCAACCATGACTGCTGCAGTCACTTTTGCGACTTTAATATCTGCCGAAATCCCCACTAAAGATTTTGACTCTTAATGTAAATTCTATTAACGTTTACTTGTACTTATAGAATCAAACCCAAGAGGAATTAGGGCTCAACATGCAGAGACAACATGATGCCGCATAAAATCTGTGCGCTCTTAGCAAAGCCTGCTTTATTGCTAGCCAGCGTGACTGTGCTTTTATCTTTTTCTAGCTTCGCTGATGAAAAACTTCCTACCCAGTTAGAAGATATTGGAATTGACGATCATACCGGTTCTCACATTGATCTGAATCTCAATTTTAAAGATGAATCGGGTCAAAACGTAAAGCTTCAGAATTATTTTCACAATGGTAAACCTGTGTTATTTTTCCTTGTCTATTATGAGTGCCCCAATCTCTGCAACATGGTTCTCAATGAAGCTGTAGATTCATTAAAAGAAATAAAATGGTCCGGCGATGAAACATCAAAATATGAAATTGTGGCGGTAAGCATTGATCCAAAGGAAACCCCTGCTTTGGCTCAAACAAAAAAGCAATCTTACCTCAAAGTTTTTGGTCGCGCCGGTGATGGTTCTAACTGGCACTTTTTAACAGGAAACCAGGCCGCTATCACCCCATTGGCAAATGAAGTTGGATTTAAATATAAGTGGGACGAAGAACAAAAACAATTCGCCCATGCCTCGGCCATGTTCGTACTCACTCCCGAAGGTAAACTCTCTCGGTATTTTTATGGCCTAGATTTTCCTTCGAGCGATTTAAAATTTGCCATGCTCGAAGCGAGCCAAGGAAAGATCGGCACCTTGGTGGATAAAATAGTTTTATTTTGTTATCACTATGACACTTCCACAAAAAAATACGTTTTAATGGCTGGCCGTCTCATGACCGGCGGCGGAATCGTTACCGTAGTTTTTTTAGGATTATTCTTTGGCAGGCTGTGGTTTTTGAATCGTAATCGTTTGAGACTACAAAGGGGCTAAAAATGTTGTCAGGACTTTTTAACAACTTGGGTAATTTGACATTTCCTCTGCCGCAAGCGTCTACCATGGCGCCCAAGATCGATGATCTTTATTATTTTATCTGGTACGCGAGCATCGTGATGCTTGTTCCAACCATTGCGGCCATGCTCTATTTTGCAATCAGATACAGAGCAAGTGTTAATAAAGAGCCCGTTCCCTATATTCATGGCAATACGATATTTGAATGGAGTGTGAGTATTATTCTCTCCATCGTTTTTGTTTTCATTTTTGTTTGGGGTTTGGTTGGTTTTAAAGAAATTTATTCCCCCCCGGTCGGTGCCTACGAAATAAATGTCATTGGCCAACAATGGTCATGGCAATATCAATATGCCAATGGTGCTCTCACAACTGATCTGTATGTACCTCGAGGGCAGCCCGTAAAACTCATCATGACTTCTCGAGATGTCATCCATGATTTTTTCATACCGAATTTTCGCCTAAAGCAAGACGTGGTACCAGGTATGTATACTTCAATTTGGTTTGAAGCCAC
>JAHFAE010000131.1 GCA_023250675.1 Oligoflexia bacterium
GTGTTGGGGTCGGTGTTGGGGTCGGTGTTGAAGTAGCATTGTTGACGATTATAACTTCTGATGTATGGCCCTGGTTATTAGAAGTATCATTGGCGTAAAACGTAAGGGTATGGCTACCGTTAGCGAAGTTTCTTGAGTCTATATAAAAATTGAAAGGTGGAGAATACAAAATGCCAACATAATAACTGTTATCAACGTACAAGAAACCAAATGAAATTCCTCTATTGTCAGTGATGTTTGCACTGACTGTTATAGTTCCAGATACAGTAGCGCCTGGGGACGGTGAGAGGATAGTAATAACAGGTGGTAGGGTGTCTACCGGTGTTGGGGTTGGGGTTGGGGTTGGTGTCGGTGCTGACACATATGTCCCAGCCAAACAGTTCAAAGGATAATTTGGTGGATTCAATCCACCACCGCAGACGTTTCCACCGCCATCTATTATAAAGTGCTCCGAAGGAGTCAATGGAATATCAAATCCAGCCCAACTCCTACCAAAGTAATTGTTTGTAAAAATATTTCCTGCTTCTACATAGGTAGTTCTCGTAGCCAAATCACCTATCGCGAAATTTCCAGCTAATTGGAGAAGATTCTTTTCCAGAAACACATTAGAATCGATTCGATTATTAATAAGATAATAAGTCGTCTCAGTAGGATCGAGGTCCATCCATCTAGATACTGTAAAGAAAGTTGGAGAATTAGAAACTTTATTAAAGGAGATAGTTGAATTTTTTAATCCCATCCACCACCAGCCTCCGATACCAGTAAAGAGGGAATTGGAAATATCGTTTCCAATAATCTGACCTTGATCAATCATCCATGTCCATTCGATCCCTGCATCCCAAACATTGCGAATGATATTATTTGATACAAGAACCTGAGTTTGATTTGTAATCAAAATCCCATCATCAGCTCCTGGATCATATGTCGCTGTGGATGAGGCTGTGGTTCGGCCATCGACGGTATTGCCATCAATGACGTTTCCAAAACCATTAGTAAACGCAAGAACGGATGAGATAGTTGGAGTAGGAAGCCCCCCATCTGAAACAGGACTATTGATGATATTATGAGAGACTACAAGATTGTTTGAATTTATAGACTCGATATATCCGTTAACAACGCTATCTGCTACAGTGATATGGTCCGAAGAATTAAAATGTATGAAAAACCAAGTGTAGTTGGCGGGCAAATTTCCATAGGTGATTTGATTAAAACTTCCGTAGCTACTGGTGTTGACATCGACTTCACCCGTTTGAATTGAGCAGTTCTTGATATTGAAATTTTTGACATTTGAAATTGAAAACCCAACTACTTGGTTTGTGATAATGAGAGCGTCAATTTGATGGCCCTGGCAATCTAAATCCACGTCATGGGTATTTTCAATATTCATACATGTATAAGATGATCCGCTGACATTGTTCTGGAGAACATAGTGCCCGGGCGCCGTAATTGTTGTACAACTTGTAATTGGTATTACTGTTGAATTTTGTGTGGAAACTGAAAAGCAACTGTTTGTATCTAGTAGAGATGAAGTGGCGCTCACTGTGCCGGTTGAAACTGCAGTTCCACTGCAAGATATTTTTTTGGAATAATTGAAATAATGAATGGTCGTACCACTCTGCCCCGATGGGCAAGATTCTGTTCTGCTCCCAGTCCACACGTCGTTATAGTCGGCTCCAGAGGCCATTGTAATGGGCCGACTGAGGTGCGTAGTTGTAGTGCAGTCGCCCATAGCTTTTTCTTCAAATCCAAGTACCAAGAGAATTCCGCTAACCGCGATTATAAGTTGAAGAGTCGTCATTAATTTCTCCATTTGATTTTAAATTCGGCTTGCCCTAAATCTCTTCGGAATGATCCAGAATCACAATAACAATGAAAAGAGTCTATTTAAGTCTACTAGACTAAAATCTATATCATTAAAAGTTAAAGTTGAAACTTGACCTACAATAGTCCCGTTGCGATAAATCCTGTAACCTTTGAGGCCCGACCCACCTGTGTGAGTTGAAGCAGACCCTTACTGATGTAAGCAATGGAGTTACAATCACAACACTTTCTGCCGGGACTACTGGCGCTACGGTTGTGTAATTCACAGTGCCCGGTAAATTTTGTAGCTACTTCTGGTCGGGCATTTCAAATTGGGTCATCAGTCTAAACATAGCTAGAATTCCCAGCATGGTGAGAGCACTTAGAATTGGAGTTGATTTAACCGAAGGAAGGGCAACTAACAAAATAAGAAACCCAGCAATAAGTACATTTATGAGAACAAGAGATTTTAACTTTTGACGGGAAAACTTTGCAGAGAAGAAAAACGTTAATATCGAATTCAAAATTATCAGCAATAAACCCACGGCTAGGGCCACACTTAATTTTTTAGAATTATCAGTGGCAGGATTTAGATTTGGTGGAACCACGATGGGACGGGCTTTTGCTATTAAAAGGGGCCTTCCTTTAATCACCTCGGCCTGATTGACTGTTAAACGAACTACGGGGTCATGATTGACACCTTGAGGGACTTTTAAGAATTCATTAACACTTTCAAATCCATCCTCAACAAAACCAAAAATCGTGTATTTACCGTCGAGATGAGGAGCTGAGCCAAGCATGATTGAAAATGATGTTTCTGCACTATCGACGTCATTATCTTGCCTAGCCATAGTCAATTGGCCATACTGATGAGAGATAGTGCTAAATTCTGCTGGGATTTTTTTTATAGCTCTGCGCTGCTCTTCTGTTAACGGAGTGAGCCTATCCTCAACAGTTGAGAGTTGTGCAAGAAACCCCGTATGCACTCTGTAAAAATGTATTCCATCAAAGGCCCTTAGTTTGGCAAGTCTTAATAACTGCTCTACATGCTTTGGGGCGACATCTGGGTAAAGAGCAAGAACAATATCACCGGCGTCAGTATGTAGAACTATTCGTTCTTCAGCTGTTTTCTTCGCTACGGGTGCGGCAAAACCTAGATTAATGAAAGTTAAGACAAGAAATTGCAAAATATATTTACCTTTCATGCGGCTAGCCTTTGTTGATGACGATCTTGATTTAGCTTGATTGAAGAAAGTGTACCCATCAGGGGAGTTCCGTTATTTTTGTCTCTTAACTTCCAGATAACTCCGTCAACAAAAAAATGGTGAACCTGAACTCCGGCTAATGTTACGCCCGTAGAAAATTCAAGAGGGTGAGAAGAAATCCAAGAGAAAAATCGCGGCAAGACATAAAATAGAGTGGCACCGCCTACAAAATTTATCAGACCCCAGTTAAAACTTGCCTTCCAAATAAACTTTAGCCGTGAAACCGAAGTCTTTTCTGAATGCTCTTTCTCTTTAAGATTTACAAACCACGCGATAAGCAAATACTGCAAACTATGAAACAAAGGCACCAGCGCCGTAAATCCGGGACTTTTATAACCTTCTACAAACCACGCATATTGAGCCAATGCGGGAACAAGCAAAATGAGTGGAGCCGGTTTCTTATCTCTTATGGACCACTTTAGATAAACCAATACAACCCCGGCCGCCATGGCCCAAAGAAAATAACGGGCCATTTGCACTGTCCATTGATGAAGACCAAGACCAGGGAGAGCAATGCCGAAGTAGACTCCTCCTGAAGATCCGGTATCTGCTGCGAATGTGCCAACGAAAAATGAAGCAAAGATAAAATAAGAAAGTATTTTTTTCTCCCAGTACAGTACTTGACGGCCCGATCTTCTTGCGTAGACAAGTGTTATACCCAGCGATTGACCACTAAAGTGGTAAGAAGACCAAATCAAATAAATTTTAACAAAAAGAGGTGCAACAAGAACTGGCTCTAAGAATGAACCGATCACCATTGCCAATACGAGAAACGGAACCACATAGGCTGTCATGGGGTATTGGTTTCGATTTTCTTTTCGCCCATAAAGTCTGTGACTAGTGGCAGAAAAATGAGGCCAATTGATGTACCAAACTAAGATGCCCGCCCAAATACTAAGTGCATTGAAATTCTGAGGTCTGGTGATCTTTAGGATGACGAGTAAAATCAAAGATATTCCACCTATGAGCGCAAAATCTACAAGTGGATGTACAAAATAAAGGGACGCTTTCTTTTTGGTTTCCATATAGGTCTTACTTATTTTCGGCTAGCTTGTCTGAAAAAGTGATGGGGATTTCTGAGTTAATGGCATTTTATCAAACTTTGGTCTAGATTTTTTACAGAAATTGTAATTGTAGTCGAAATCCCTCAAGCCAGAGTAACCGACGAAGGAGAAAAAGTCATTTTAAGCAGTTTCGCTCACCTGAAACACTTTCCTAGGGATGAACAAGTGTAATCAACTTCATTGCCCCAATACCAAGCATTCATAGTCCGCGCATTTCGAAGCAAATAAATGGTTGAATAGCCATAGGTAAGTGATCCTGCCTTGGGTCCCGCTGCAGACAGAAATATATTTATAGCATCTTTGCTGTATGTCTTTTCAAAAAAACGAGTGAAGGGCTCTTTGTTGGCCGGCAGATTCATGACAGCCATAAAATCAGCTAATGTTGCGACAGCGTCTTTGATATCAAAAAAAATCTGATAGTCATCCGAAAGCGTCTCGGGACCATTGGCATACTCTAAAGTGAAATTATAAATAGTCTTTAACGGCTCCTCAAATTTGATTGAACTGTGATAAAAAGGATTACCTTGGACAGTTCTTAAATAAGAATCAAGAAGTATGCCACCTTCATCATCTATTGCTTCAACTATTGCTTCAAGAAAGGCCGCCGTTCTGCCTGGAAACGGAACATCGGTGCGGTGGCAATTCTCAATCATATTGAATTCACCATCAATATGATCTCCACCATTTTGGACAAGCCATCTGTAGTTCGTTGCGACCAAAAACTTTTTCCAAATAGTATCGCAGTCGTCTTGAGTAGGGATTAGAAAGTATTGGGTGATGTTACTACCTGCGTGAAGAACGACAGTTCTTGGGGCCTGTGTAATTCGAGGAGTGCCTCGCCCCAAACTCATTGTCTTAACGAGGGGCTTGGCATAGCAAAGTGTTGTCAACAGCATCAAAAAAACTACCGTCAAACTTACTTTTCGAAAACCTTGCAATTTCATGATTTACCCCCGAGAGTTAATAAGATGTCACTCAAATATCAAAAGGTTCTTGCTATTGCAATTTTTTTGACACTGGCCAGGGCTAATGCCGAAAGATCATATACTGTTAATCTAGTGAACGCCGGTGAGAATCTTTTTACATTCGGAATGAGCAAGACTGATTCTCCAAATGATACGACGTTTGATTGGTGGATAAAGAAATCTATCGACCACGGCCGCACATGGAGGGTTGTAGATAGTCTGAAGTCAAATACCGTGAGACAGATTCCATGGGTGGCCACTACTGATTCTTTGGGCCAAATCTTTGTTGCGGGTGTGGCCGAATTTAATGGTCGTGAAATGTGGACTGTTCGCAAATCATTAGATGGGGGAGATTCCTGGAAAACTGTAGATGTTTTTTCCCCCACCGAGGATAATTGGGCTTTTGCGACTGCAATCACGACGGATAGCTCAGACAGTATTTACGTGGGTGGCTACGCGCGGTTCGATTCGCCTGAAGGGGCATTGAAAGGCATTCCGTGGATCATTCGTAAATCCACCGACCACGGAAAATCGTGGGTCACAGTGGATTTCTATAAGATTCCAGATTGTGAATACCCTGCATGTACGTCGCAGAGCCACCCCACCTCGTTAGAGGTAAACTCAAAAGGAACTATCTTTGGAATTGGGGAATTCGAATCATTCTATGCGACACACAAGTACAGCACTTTTGACTTTCTCCGAAGTTCACGTGACTCAGGCCAAACATGGAATAGCATACCCGCTCTCGATGAAATTCCAATTGATTTAAAAGTGGGAGAGGATCAGTCGCTATACATGATCAGTCAAACCCATATGGTTCCCAACCAACACCGCCAATGGTTGGTTTATCGAAGCGAGGATGAGGGTGCTAGCTGGGAGACTTTAGATCTTTTCGTTGATGATGTGATGGATTACTTTCCTCATTCATTGGTTCTAACCAGCAAGACACAACTCTGTGTTGCCGGCGAAGCACGAAAAGACGGTTATTTTCACAATATTTTAATCAGATGTTCATGGGATTCAGGTGCCCATTGGGCGTCTACATTCAATTTTTCGCCTCCCAAAGGCTGGGTTACTAACGTGAAGATGAGCAAATCTTTAGACGACATAATCTACGTCGTAATGAATGAAGAATGCTATATTTCAGGAGTTGGATTCGTGACACCTCGATTTTATTCCAGTAGTGATTTTGGCAAATCTTGGAAAGAAATTACCGGCAATCTTTAATATCTAAATTCAAAACGATCACCGTCGCTTGTGTGATTCACAGTTTCTGTAAATGAAGCAACCCCGGGGTAACTTATGTGCAGAGTATACACTCCAAAAGCAGCACTACTAGTACCAACACAGCCATCTCCACCTGTAGTACCTAGCTCCGCAATCGAGACTCCAGAAACTGGTGAACCACCGAAATAGATACACACGGTCGCACTTCCTGAAGTTGGAGGAGGAGGTGGTGGTGGCGGCGGTGGTGGCGGTGGCGGTGGCGGCGGTGGTGGCGGCGGTGGTGGTGGCGGTGGCGGCGGTGGTGGCGGCGGTGGT
>JAHFAE010000132.1 GCA_023250675.1 Oligoflexia bacterium
AAAAGTGTTCCCCAAGACTCAAGCTTGGTTTTTACAAATTTACTATTATAAATGAGCCCCGTCGTGCCCCACGTATAAGGTACAGAATACTTGCTAGATGGATCATAAGGAACTTCTGAGAAATCTTTACTGATATTTTTAAGATTCGTCAAACGCGATTTATCAATAGGCGCAATGAGATTGCCTGCAATGAGTGCTCTTATAAGATAATCAGAAGGAACAATAACGTCGTAGCCCACAGCACCAGCTTGTAATTTTGCCAGAAGTTCTTCATTACTTGAGAAGTTATCATAACGAACTTCACAATTATTCTTTTCTTCAAATTCTTTTATAACATTGGCCGGAAAATAATCGCTCATGGCAAAGAGGTGCAAGGTGCGTCTTGTTTTATTGAGTTCATTTTGAACTTCTGAATTTGCTGATTTAAATTTGGAATAACTATAAAGACCACCTAAAACAATTAAAAACGCCACGCTTAAGAATTTTTTCATATTTCAAATTTTCTTTCTCGTTTGTTTTGATTCCAAAAGGCCATTGTGACCAATAAAAAACTGGCACATAAGATAAGAGCACTCAGCGCATTAACTTCGGGACTAACACCAAATTTAAGCATGGAGTAAATTTTTAAAGGAAGTGTTGTGGCACCAACGCCGGCTGTAAAAAACGCAACAATAAAATCATCAAAGCTTAAAGTAAAAACCATGAGCATTCCAGATACCATAGCGGGCCATAGTTGGGGAAGAGTGATCTTAACTAAAATCTTACTTTGAGTGGCACCCAAATCAGCCGCCGCCTCTTCAAGCAAAGGATCCATTGCCGTAAGCCTCGCTTTGACCAAAGTGGCCACGTAGGCGGTTCCAAATGCCGTATGAGCAATAACCACAGAAAATTCGCCCAATGGAATAGTTAACCATACAAAAAAACATAAAAGCGATAACCCTTGTACAATTTCTGGGAGAACAATTGGCAAAGTTGCAAGTTTCTGTAGTATGGTTTTTCTAAACCCGTGGGTACGGCTCATGGATATTCCCACGCAAAGTCCCAAAAAAGCACTGAGCAAAGTTGCCTCTACCGCAATTTCAAGTGATCTTGAGAGGGCTTCTAATATGGCCTGATTCTCACTAAGTTTTTCATACCATGAAAACGTAAATCCCTGCCACTGAGTTCCTCTAGAAGCGTTATTAAATGAAAGGGCAACGAGAACAACCATGGGTAAAAATAAAAAGACGTAAATGAGAAAAACCCCGAACCCAGAGGCCCACCTTCGAATAGTACTCATGCGATAAGATCCTCAGAGTGACCTTTGGTCACTTTTTCGAGGGCCACCAAGCATGCTCCAATTAGGATAATAAGGATCACGCTCAATGCTGAGCCAAATGGCCAATGACGGACAGTTAAAAATTGTTGAGCTAGAAGATTCCCTACGAAAAGATTGGTACCACCGCCTAAAATATCTGGGATGACAAACTCTCCTAATGAGGGAATAAAGACCATGATGCTTCCCGCAACCAGGCCCGGCACACTTAGTGGCAAAGTCACTTGAAAAAATCTTCGAACAGGCCCGGCACCCAAATCAGCCGCCGCCTCTAATAGTTTTGTATCCAATTTTTCTACACTCACATAAAGACTCATGGCCATGTAGGGGAGATAGTTGTAAAACATCCCCAACAAAACTGCCTGTGGGGTAAAAAGCCAATGTAAATATTGGGGGCCGAGCCCAAGAATTTCTAAAACATGATTGAGCCAACCATTGTCTGACAAAATGACCATCCAGGCATAAGTACGAATGAGAAAATTCGTCCAAAAGGGGATGATTAATAAAAAGAAAAGAGCATTTCTCCATCGACCAGCTCGAAATACTAGGAAAAGCGCCAAAGGAAATCCGACGAAGATACATAAAACTGTACTAAACCCAGCCAAAGCAACCGACCGCCCTAAAGACAAAAGCAAAGTCAACGCCATCGAACCATCTGTCATTCGGGTGTAATTGGTTAATGTCAATGGACTTTGGACTCCGCCATAGGGACCGCGAGAAAGAAAACTAATTGAAACGATGTAGAGGAGGGGAGCTACCACAAGCGACGCTGCCCAAATCCAAGCGGCGATTGAAAATGGAGTTGTTCTAAAAGTTTTGGGTTGAATACTCACTTTAAGGCCTGATAAGAAAAGAAATGAGACAAACTTGCCTGCCAACCCATAAAAACCTTGTCATTCACTTGGAATACTTTTTTTGCAAGTTTTTGGGTATTTTGCTGAAATACTGAAATAACTCCACCATTTTTTATTAAAACTTCGAATTGGGTGTGGGTGCCAAGATAGCTCTGAGAACGAATAGTTCCCTCTACAACATTTTCAATAGTTGACGGACGCCGAGAAAACAAAGTTACTTTTTCTGGTCTCAGGCAAATAAGACCCTTCACTCCCGCCTGGCGGTATTCAGTCGGTGGTTCTACAAAAAAGCCCCCCAAACCTTCTACCTCGCAAATACATCGGCCACCTTCGTCTATTCGCAAAACACCGTCAAGACGATTAATTCCGCCCACAAAACTGGCAGCAAATAGAGTTTTGGGAAATTCATATATTTCGTTAGGTGTCCCGATCTGTTCAACTTTTGCTTGATTCATGACGGCCACTCGATCACTCATATTGAGGGCCTCTTGTTGGTCATGGGTTACAAAGACAAATGTAGTTTTAACCCGTTTTTGAATAGCTACCAACTCTTGCTGAAGTTGCAGTCGAAGTTTAAGATCTAAGGCGCCGAGGGGCTCATCTAAAAGCAGGAGCTTTGGCAAATTAACGAGGGCCCTTACAAGGGCAATTCTTTGTTGTTCACCGCCACTTAATGTATGAATGGCCCTGTGGCCTTGCCCCTTTAGGTTTGCTAATTCAAGCATCTCTTCAACTCTTGATCTGGTTTCGTTTTCGTGAATTTTCTTACATCTCAGACCAAAGGCCACGTTGTCGAAGACGTTCATGTGAGGAAAAAGTGCGTAACGTTGAAAAACAGTGTGTACATTTCGTTTATGTGCTGAAAGATTAGTAATGTCTTGGCCATTTAAGACTAATCGGCCCCGATCGGGCTTTTCAAGACCACCAATGAGTCTGAGCAAAGTAGTTTTGCCGCAACCGCTGGGCCCAAGAATCGACAAGAATTCGCCATTGGCGACTTGAAGATCTACACAGTCTACAGCTATTTTGCCCCGAAATTGTTTTGTTACACCAATGACTTCTAGCACCGCAGCTTTTTTCGCAGAATTGGGCATTAGTTTCAAGCAAAAGAATAGTTAATTTGTGATCGTGACCGGCACGAAGCTTACATCGATCGTAGCGTTTTGATCGGGTACTGCGGTACCGTGGAAAGTTATCGAGTTATCTAGCGCCGAATAAGTCCAACCGTTAGACGAATCATTAGGTATAACGATTCCGTTTACTCGAATCACGATAGTCCCGTCTTGGGGCGCACGATCTAGAAAAAATTTGGTACTTAACTCAGCAATTCGAGCTTGAATAGATTGTAACGAATTGGCGAAGCTTGCGTCGCAAATACTTGACGTAACTCCGTTGGTCATATTGCTGAGTTGAATGTAGCGCTGCCCAATTATTGTAGAAGCTGACTGCACCGCATGTTGGGCCCTACACGCATCATCTAAAACAGTGATGCTTGAAACGTTATAACGACGTGAGGGGGCGGTTGATTGGGTTAATTGATCAAGATAAGTCACGTAGGATTGAACAGTATCAAGAGTTGTGGCTGTATAGCTATGATCGGGAGTGCAACCGGCGCATCGACTTGCACCACTAAAATCATCTTCGTCTGATAGAATAACAACAGCCAAAAACGACTGAGGTCTTAAAAAACCAGCATTAAGAGTACTATTTAAAGATTCCCGCATACTTGAAAAAACTCTCTCGTCAGGGTTTCCAGTCGAACCTACGATGGCATTTGTAACAAAGGTACCGATCACGTCAGAAGTTGTAGGAAGAATGACAAAGACTCCAGTATGAGTGGTCAATCCATCTTTGAATTTGGCTATTGTGGGGTTATTTGCAAATCCGGCGGCGGCCCTATAGGCATCTGAAGTTGTCACTGAAATGCGATAATCATATCCCTTTTTTTGAAAGTCGTTAATAAAGCTATTAAAGTTGTTGGCAAGATTTGTTTGGAAGGGCCCCATAGAACCTGAGTTATCTACCACCCAAAGAATATCGAGCTGATTATTAAATGCGTCTTTATTTTGTTTAAAAGTTTGCCCCCCAGGCAAAAGGCTGAAGCTCGGAGAATCTTTTCCGCAAGCGACAAAAAATTGCATTGATATTACTGCAATGAGAACGAGTAGAAGATATCTTGTTTTAATCATGTACACTCCCCCTAGGGTATGGCGCTAAGAAAGTTTTTGATCCGTCAAACTCTCAAAACACCTTGTGCGTACATGCCACGTATGAAAAAATTCTTACTCTTTATAGATTAACCTTTATGGCCGCTCGCGTCAACGAACATTTGTCGTGTATAAAGGTTCATCAGTTTTAGAATGATTCCGCAGCTCTAGTCGTTGGGGGCAACATTTAAATTCGAACGGCTCGCTGTTTTCTTAGGGGGAGTTCACACCGTGGGCATGACTTTCTCGTAAACCCATTGTGGTCATTTCAATTAAATACGATTTCTCTCTAATTTCATCGATCGAATTGGCATTGATGTAACTCATTCCGCTGCGAATGCCTCCGCAAAGTTCAAAAATCACATCTTTGGCATGGCCTTTACAAGGCACCATAACACTTTCTCCTTCAGGTGCCATGCCTTCTGGAACTTCACCACGCCAACTGACCTGGGCGCTTTTCGAAGCCATTCCTCTATACTGTTTATATCCCTTTTTGATTTCGCCGGGAGTTTCTATGGTACCAGCTAAAAGCGACCCAACCATCACGGTGCTTGCCCCTGCGGCAAAGGACTTCACGATATCGCCGCTTGTTTTTATTCCACCATCAGCAATGAGGGGGACTCCGTATTCTTCTGAAACCTCACGACACATGGCTACTGCAGTAAGTTGAGGAACCCCGCACCCTGTAATGACTCGAGTGGTGCACATGCTACCAGGCCCAATTCCAACTTTTACTGCATCAGCACCTGCGTTTATAAGATCAAGTGTGCCCTCTGGAGTTGCAACGTTGCCGGCGATCACCTGAATTTCGCTAAATTTATCTTTCAAAAACTTGAGCGTATCCATCATTGAAACCGAATGACCGTGTGCAATATCTATGGTGAGAATTTGTGCACCCGCCGAAACTAAAGCTTGAGCGCGATCTCTATAATCCTCATTCACCCCAATGCTTGCAACAACGGGAGGCATATTTTTTTCGAACACCCGTCGAACCTGGGCTGCCTGCTCGTTAATTGTCATGAATCGATGGATGATTCCCACTCCACCGAGTTGAGCCATGGCAATGGCCATTTCGCTCTCCGTAACTGTATCCATATTCGATGAAATAATGGGAATCTGAATTTTCGTATTCTTGGTTAACTGAGTTTCTAGAAGCGGAGTTTTTCTAGATCTCACTTCAGACTTAGAAGGAACGATGAGCACATCATCAAATGTGAGACCGCGGTCCCGGTTGAGTAATTCTTTACAGTGAAATCTTATGGCCATCTTCTACCTCATGGTTTTAGCTAATCGCTCGTAAGTACAAAAAAGAACGATGTCGCCGTAAAGTTCTAAGCTAACTGAGAGCGCAATCATCAAAGCATATACTGCTGGCGTTTTTAAGAGGCTCACGGAATAAAGCCCAAAGCGAGGTATCATACTGAGTGCAAAGGTCAAAATCAAGATGCCTAATGCCCAAACGAGACGGCCTCTGGTTAATTTTCGAGATTGCTCAAGGGCATCGATTTGGCCCGTTTTATAAAGGGGGTCGAATTGAACAATGTAGGGAATAAAATAAAGTCTTACAGATTCAATTAACCCGGGAACAATAAACATTACCAACCGTACCATAACGGGCAAAAGTGCCCTCGTGGACTCAATGAGGACAAATTTGAAGTTATCTTTAAGAGTTTGCAGCACTGATGTCCGTAGATTATTTTTAGTGTCTTTTAGGATTCCGTTTACGATTGTAATTCCAACTGCTGAAAGTAAAAGCTGAAGACCCAATGTGAAAAGCATCCCAAAAATGAGAAATCGATCATCCATTTCTCTTAGAAGACCTATTTCATAACTAAGCGCTTCTTCGATGATAATGAACGAGGCAATCCACGGCCAAGCTCGCTTAAGGGCTTGAGGCCAGAGATTCAGGGCTTCACCCCATGATTTTCCAAGGTCAGCACTATATTCGTCAACCATAGTAAGAATCTAATAATTGGAAAACTTAGATTTTTCTATGGAAATGGGACTTAAAGCGTGTGAAAGAGTTGACGTTTTCAGGCACCTCATGGGCATTATTTGGTCAGAAAATCAGCTAGTTAGGTCTTAAACCCTTATGAATTGCTTTTAAAACCGGTATCTATTTTGAAAGGGTACTTATGGCAAGAGGGTGAAACGATGAACGTGATCCGACTTCATTACATAGCGCCAGTTCTAATTTTGGCCATGGTTTGCGGCTGTCGGGGCC
>JAHFAE010000035.1 GCA_023250675.1 Oligoflexia bacterium
TCGTCATTTAAGTATTTATTCATTTGGCCCATTCCTAATGCCTCTATGGCTTCTCTTTGATTGCAGGATCGACATAAGAGCCTAAGATTATCGGCCGTATCTGCTCCTCCTAAAGACTTTGGAATTCGGTGGTCTAATTCGATGGCGTATTCTGACCCGCATAGTTGGCACTTCCCTTTGTCTCTTCTCCAAACATCTTTTTTCACTTGAGCTTTGGATTGTGGACGTCGAGATGGAGGTGCATTTCGTCCCTGCGCTGGCGCGAGTAAACTCTTGTCCCACTTCTCAAGTCCCAGGTCACAGAGTTGGTCAATAAGTTCAGAAAGTTGAAGATTAGGATTTTTATGAGCCAAAATGCCTTTTAGTTTTTGAATCTTCTTTATAAGGGTTTCTTTTGCAGTGAATTTGATTTCGACATCTTCGTTAGAAATGGTTCTAATCTTTTCAAAAGCCACGACAACGGTCGTCGATTGAGAAACTATTTTTTCGGCTTCTCGTTTTGACGTCGTCTCAAGTTTTTGCAAGAGTTCAATTTTGTCTTGTTTAGAAAAGGTCTTTTGACCGGATCTCTCTTCTCTTTTAAATAAAGACTGTGCCATACCAAGATGGGTCAGAGTTAAAGTGCCATCCTCAAGTTTTTCTTCAATCTGAGGTATTTCCTTGACCAGACGCATTGCTTGGATTCTGCGATAGGCTTGATCTTCACTGTATTTTAATACTTTGGTGGCGTACTCAAATAGAGAGCCATATTTGCTATAAAGTCTTCGCCTTTCTATCTCTCGAAGATGGTGAAGAACCAAAGATAAGATTTCTCGCTCTTGATGTACGAGCTTTTGAGTTTCATTCAACAAGGTCTCATCAGACATTTTTTTTAAGTTATGCATATAGACTTACCTCCTGCTAAAAAAGTTTGTGAAATAAAAAATATGTTTTCGTTTATGTGAATTCTCACGACGCTGAGACATTACCATGGGTTTTAAAATTCACTTATTTATGGGGCTCAATATTCGAAGCGGGGTTGCTGAGGACGCGATCTACAAGTCACCAACGGCACACCCTCAAATCATAATCAAGAAAATGACAAAACAAAGTAAAACCGCGCGATCGTCTCATGAAAGGCAAATTAGGAACTAGAAAAATAGGTCAAGGACTATTTTTTATTCTGGTCTTTTTCTGCTCTTTTTCAAAAAAATGCAGGCAAAGCCCTCAAGATTCTTGGGAGGGCGGCTGGCCGAGACCTCTTGGCAGGTCCCACGGCCGCCGCCTCAAACTCGAACTTAGCGGTCGTAGCTAGGCACAGTACTTGCTTTTTGTTACATTACGCAGATCCATATAGATCGATTTGATTAGGAGACGTAAATGACAAGTAAATTTTTCTTCACTGTCTTAATTCTAGCCATAGGAATCTCTTGCCTTAGCTTTGCTAAAGAACCTAAGGGAAAGAGAATCACCATAAAATGTTCTCAAAATGGTGCTCCTCTAGCTCATGTAGAAGGGCATTATACAGGCGAGCAGTTCAGAAATTCCGAATATGGATTCATTTTCGATCTATTTTCAGGACAGCTAGTCTCACATAATAAAACATTGCCCGTGATGGGCGGAATTGGCACCCTTAAGAAAGGCTTTAGATTCATCAATATAGATGCTCCCGAAAATCCCGGTTCAAAATCCCCACAACCTTATCTCATTGGTTACCTCAATAAAACGGCTGTTCTAACTCTCCAGCCGGGCAATGAAATTGAAGTTACTTGTACCGAATCAAATTGAATATGATGATATTGAATCATGTGATGAATAATTCCAAATCAATACTTGCAATCACTCTCATAGCCGCTCTGACTGCCCCTTCAATCACAAAAGCCCAGTCAGCCCCCGACATGGGAATTCGTACGGACCCCATCTACATCGACACCATTGAACTTTGCCAATATCAAGATGATAAAAGTTTTTGGGCGGGAGCTTTCAACCAAGCTAGTCCTTTAAGTATCGCAATGGCCAGCAGTTCAGAAATCTACGCCCTCGGAACCCTTGACCTTACGGCCCCCGTTAAATTGATCAAAAATAGAGGTCGCTCGGCAGCCCTCGTGCGCGTGGTAAATTCAAGAGCATTTCATATTGCGCTTCAAGAATGCTTCCCTAACGATAACGTACGAAAAGCCATTTATGTTTCTAATCTTTATTTTTTAGATGGAATTGGAAAGGTCTGGGGCGGCCTCACATTTTACCTCGCGGCCCAAAATGTTCTCTCTTACTCAAAGGTACTTAGTGCCAGTTCAACACCCGCCTATCACTATGCGGGCAATGGGATTCGCTTTTGGTTGTACTTCAAAGGCACAATCAATATTGTAAGTTCCATAAGACAGCTGTATTTGAATTGCAAATATCCGCAAAATAACGTCGATTTTTATTCAAACCCGCAAACGGATAGTCTTAAACCAACAAGTCTTTTTGTAATGCAGGAAATGCTTCTTAGAAATCAAATCGTCGACGATGAAAAGCTCTTAAGATCCCCCAATATTTCTGAAACTAAGAAACTTGAAATTCAAGATCGCATTGAAAAAGCTAAACTTAGTAAGAGAATATTTGAAAAAGATACACTTGATTATTTTAAACATGAAATTCAAAGCCTTGAAGTCGAATCACAGAAACCTGGTATCACTTCAATACAACGCCAAAATTTAACTGATCAAATTGAGTCGATTAAATCTGAAATGCAAGATTTTCTTGCGGCGTTGAGGCCCTAAAACGTATTCAAAGCACTTTCAAGAATGCCGTAAATCACACCCGCATCTGTCAACTTCATTACCATTTCGTGGTGGGGCCAATGCTTAAAGGGCCCAGGCACTTTAGTATTTGAAATCCCACGAGTGCTCCCATCGAAACGATGATTGTGCCTATGACCTCTGAGCAAGAGGTCTTTTGTTTCAAAGAAATTAAAATTAACATCAACATTGTCAGAAATCAGCTCGGGATCCTTATCAAAAAATTTTCTAATAGTATCAAAAGTCATAATGACATTAATCTTTACATTTTCTTTGACAAATTTTCTGGCGATATTAACGGCGGCCTGGGCTCCGTAACTATGGCCCATAATTATAACTTGCTGGTCTTCACCGTTTTCTTTTCTTAGATCACGAATCTCCTGCATGATCTTTTTCCATTTAGAATTATGAATGATTTGGAAAAAAGCTTCGGGATGTTTTGCTTGCATAAATTGTTTAATATTATCAAGAGCAGGTTTAATCATGGGATGGTCACTGGGGAATGGAGCTCCGGTTATGAAAAATACGATCCCATGATACTTGGGATTTTCTTGCGCAACGCAAATTGAAGTGGCGCATAAACTTAAAACTATAATGAGAAAATATAAGAGTCCCTTCATACATTCTCCATTTAGTCAGAATTTTTATCTTATTATTTTACTCCCCCGCATGAATAGTTTTCAAGGACCCCAAAGGACAGTCAACTCTATTAGAATAGATGGACCATGATAAGTGTTCTCACCTGTTTTCATGTCTTAATACATTCTAAAAATCTGCTGCGGAATTCCTAGACCATTAGCGAGTTGGCCTTCGAGAATCCGCAGCAATGGTGTAAGTCGGTTCCCCCAACTGACTTTACATAACCTTCCTTAGTGTCAGATTAAACCGGCACACCCTGGAGTTAGGATCGAGGGGAGCTTGAGGAAGCTCTAAGGGTACGATGACCGATTGGCGTTGAGCCTGAGGCAAGGAGAGCAAGATTTTGTCCGTAGAATTTAGAGAATTTCCGGCAAAGTACATCTGAGTGATCAGCTCATGATATCCCAAGCGAGAAAGTTTGAAGTGAATATGAGGTGGGCGTGTCCAGGTAGGATCGGCAGGATAGGCCCCAGGCAAAATCGTCTTAAATAAATAACGACCTTGATCGTCTGAAATTGATTTTCCCCAATACTGAAAAGCTCGATCTAATGGTGCAGGATTATCGTCATTGGGATGATTGTATTTTCCACTAGCACATGCTTGCCAGATTTCTACTAAGGCTCCTTGAACGGGCTTGCATTCTTGATCTTGCAATTGACCCAAAATATAGATGAGTTTTCCCTGGGCTTTTTGAGTCACGCCACGAACAAGAGTCAAATCATTGTCCTCATCAGGTTGATCCTTGACAGGATAAAATGGCCCTGAAGTTTGAGCAGGGGTCAGTTTACAAATTGACCCTACTGTTTGAGCCAGGGCTGAGCCGGTGGCAAATGCACCTGCCGCAGCTACGGCCGATGAACCAAAAAATCTTCTTCGAGAAACTAATTCTACGCCTTGATTCTTTTTTTCAGTGTCCACGGGGACCTCCTTTGATTCCCCAATATATTTCTCAGGAGATATAAAATTATATTTATATCGGCTTATACTTATGATAATAAATTTTTATGTTACCTTCACCCAGCGAACTAGAGTATTTTTTAGAAACCGCGGCCACATTGAACATGTCTCGGGCAGCTGAGCGCCTAGGCATAAGCCAACCAGCCCTCACTTTGGCCATCAAGCGACTTGAAGATGGTTTCGGTCAGCCCCTCTTACTTCGAAGTAAGACCGGTGTGGCTTTGACTAAAGCTGGTGAAAAACTGGTGATCAGCGCAAGAGTTATCATTTCAGATTGGGAGCGGCTTCGCGGCGAAGCCGGAAAGGACGAATCAGAAATCCGGGGTCGTTACACCATTGGCTGTCACCCATCAGTGGCACTCTATACATTGCCCTCTATCTTGCCTGCATTATTTAAAAACCAACCTCGCCTAGAAGTGAAATTGCGCCACGATCTTTCAAGGCATATCACCGAAGACGTCGTGAGCCTGAAAGTTGACTTCGGAATAGTCGTGAACCCCGCTCGACATCCCGATTTGGTGGTCAAAAAACTGACCCGAGATGAAGTTTCGCTTTGGGTAGGTCCAAGCGAAACGTCACTTCAAAACCTTGAATCAAACGAATCTATTTTGATTTTTGATCCTGACCTTTTGCAGACCCAAAGTATTTTAAGACAAATTTCTAAGAGAAAGATAAAGTTTCATCGCTATTTGAATTCATCAAGTCTTGAAGTTATTGCAAGCCTCGTTTCTGAGGGCTGCGGAATCGGAATATTGCCCGGCCGAGTGGCTACTCGAAATGGCGCTTTAGGTCTTCGAAGGCTTCTGGGAGTGCCGTTTAAATTTGAAGATGAAATTTGTCTTGTTTACCGAGCAAATGCTCAAAAGTCCATAGCTGCCAAATTTATTATTGAAGAAATTTCTAATTTTTTTAAAGGAGACCCGTCATGATTAGAAAAACCACTCTCGCCTGCCTTCTATTTTCTCTTTCAACTTATGCCAGTTATCCTGAGTTTGCGCCTGAAGAAAAAGTTGGTAATTCTTCGTTAGTTCTAAACGGAATTGGAATTCGAAAGGTTACTATTTTCTCCTTAAAAGTTTATTTTGCCGGTCTTTATTTAGAAAAAAAATCCAATGATAGCCGGGCTATTTTAGATTCTAAAGAAATAAAAAAAGTCAAAATGAAATTTGTGCGCGATGTTTCTAAAAAAGACGTTGTGAAAGCCTGGAGGGAAGGTCTTGAAAAAAATTGCCATCAAGACTGCGACAAAGTTTTTGAACTTTTCAATAACCTAAAAGACTTCTTAAGTGACGTCAACGAAGGGGAAGTCATGACCGTTATTTTTTACCCAGGTAAAATGGAATATTTCTTTAACGGTGAAAAAAAGGGCCAAGTTGAAAGCGAACCCTTCGCAAAATCAGTATTGTCTATGTGGATTGGTAAAAACCCGCCGAACAAAGACCTTAAAGAAGGAATGCTCGGCATAAATAAGTGAATTCGAGTCCCAGGTACTAATTCAACAATGTTTATTAAATCTGAAATATTTTGTCTCCGCAGCCAAGAAGCTTCGGTCCCGGATGGACGTTGTCGAACTTGACCGCACGAATGCACGACCTCTTAGCGAAGGGGATAAGATATTTCAGATTTAATAAACTTTATCGCGATGCATTATCTTGCATGCTAAAATCACGTTGTTCACGCCTAGAAATCCGTGCATACTCTTCTTGTTAAGATTAACGAATTTTAAAAGGAGACGTCATGAAGATTGCAGCCTTGATGGCCTTAGTTTTTTTAATGTCCTGTACCCAAGCTCCAAAGAGTGATTTAAAATCCGAGAAAGCAAAATTAAGTTACGCTATTGGTCAGCAAATTGGACAGAGTTTAAAGATTCAAAGTTTTGATGTAGATGCCTCGGCTCTTGCCATGTCAGTGGACGACGTTCTAGCAGGAAGAAAAAGTGCCCTCACCGATGAAGAACTTCGAAATGTGATGATGAAATACCAACAAGCCAAGATGGAAAAGGATAAGGCCGCGGGTGCTAAGGACAAAGCCGAAGGTGCTGCGTTCTTAGAAAAAAATAAATCAGCTGCGGGAGTTAAAGTGACGGCAAGCGGCCTCCAATATAAAGTTGTTTCTTCGGGTAAAGGTAAAACTCCCTCTGACAAAGATACGGTCATTGCCCATTACTCGGGCCACCTTATCAATGGCTCTGAATTTGATAGTTCCTATAAAAGAGGCCAACCTGCCGAGTTTCCGGTGACGGCCGTTATCAAAGGTTGGACTGAAGCTTTGAAAATGATGCATGTAGGCGACAAGTGGCAACTCTTTATTCCCAGTGAACTGGCCTACGGTGAAGCGGGCCGGCCAGGAATTCCTGCCAACTCAGTTTTGATTTTTGATATTGAGCTCGTAGGAATTAAGAAATAAAGGAAGTTGAATGGTAATTATCGCCTCGCTGAAACCGCTACTAACGGGCTTTTTGCGAGGCGTATTTCTTGTAATATCTGGGATTGATTGATTAGAGTCCACCCACGTTCAACATGACACAAAAGAAAATAAAACGACTTAGATTTTTGACTCAATAACCAATCCTCCCCCTACGATATTGTAATCATCTACTATTACAAACCGACTGGTGCAAGATGCAAAACCCCTCGAATCAATGGGCAACGGACTTTCAAGCTGTATTGAACCCTTGGCTACCTGGTTAATTCGTATTTCATCACTCTTAGACAATTCCTTTAGTTCAGAAGAATCCATTAGAGATTTTACTTCGACGAGTTTTACATTTCTTTTAGCCGTACCCATTTTAAAAATGTAATTGGTGTTAATTTTCATCGGCCTTTCACTTAGCCAAAACAAAACCACATCTAAATTTGATTTGATTTGTGGCGCCTCTTCTTTTTCAATGGTTGCCAGTTCGCCGCGCTCAATAAATAATGGTTCTTGTAAAACAAGTCCCGCCGCTCCACCTTGATATACGGCCTTCAGCTTACTTTTTTTAAACGAAGGATAAAAGACCACGGTATCGCGCTCATCGATTTTGCCCGTTTCAATAGGACCCGCCACGATTTTTTGGCCAAAATCATAAATGTCTTGAACCGGCATTCGAAAGGGCGACTGCGAAGATTTAATAAGAATCTCAAAACTATCTAAACATTCAACAAGCGTGGGGCCATTATGCCATGACATATTCTTAGATTTTAGAGTAAAATTATCACCATTCAGACCTGACAAAGGTAAAAATAATTTTGGCGTGATACCGTGCTTAAATAAAAAACTAGAAAATTCTTCAATGATATTTTCAAATTTGACCTGACTGTATTCCACAAGATCCATTTTGTTGACAAGAACTGCCACCTGCTTAATTCCTAAAAAAGACAGCATATACCCATGACGACGAGTGTTTTCTTTAATTCCTTGCTGAGCATCAAGGACAATCAACCCACCATGGGCTCGAGAGGCACCGCTGATCATATTTTTTAAAAACTCTGTATGCCCTGGAGCATCTATAATAATGTAGGGACGTTTTATCGTTTTAAAAAATACCCTTGCCGTATCTATTGTGATTCCTTTTTTCTGTTCATCTTTGAAGGCGTCGATAATAAATGAATATTCAAAGGGTCGGCCACTTTGATCACAGGTTTCTTGAATTCGTTTTATTTTATCAATGGGCAGACTTTGCGTTTCTGCTAAAAGTCTACCTATAATGGTGCTTTTGCCATGATCAACATGACCGGCAACTACTAAATTGATTGCTTGAACTGAACTCACATATACCCTTTTTGACGAAGAGCTTCTAATCCCCCGCCGTCGTCCATATCTTGAGCTCGCCCCGCTCTCTCGGCCACTCGTGCCAATGGACCTTCTCTTAATTCATCAACAATATCTTCTGGAGTTTTTGATTTGGATTTAATTTGCATAGTACAGGGGTGACAACCTAATGACCGATACCTTTGGCCATCCCCTTGATCGTAATACAATGACACCGTCGGTATTTTTTCTTGGGCAATATATTCCCAAACATTTATTTCAGACCAATCGAGCAAAGGGTGAATACGCACGTGGGAATGGGGTGGGAACTCAGTTTTAAATTGGTTCCAAAATTCTGGGGGTTGATTATAAATATCCCATTTATTCTTCTCATTTCGGGGAGAGAAATATCTTTCTTTAGATCTTGAGCCTTCTTCGTCAGCCCTAATACCAAGAATTACTCCACCAAATGCTGGTCTCCCATCGTCGCCTGCCAATGTTTCTTTGAGGCTTTCTGTTTTTAACGTTTGGCAACATTTGACACGATTGAGATTTCCATGGGGAAAGGTTTGTTTTTCACTCAGAGCCCTTTTATTTTGACCCACGATAAGTTCAAATCCCCACTCTTGAGCGAGTCTATCTCGATAGGCGATCATTTCGGGTATCTTAAAACTTGTGTCTATATGAATAAGGGGAATGGGAACATGGCCAAAAAATGCTTTTCGCACAAGCCATAGTAAGACAGTGCTATCTTTGCCAATGGACCAAAGCATACCTAGGGGCTTGATACAAGCATAGGCTTCTCTAATGATGAAAATGCTTTTAGATTCTAATTCGTCAAGGTGTTTCATAATCTTTTAAAAATCTTGAGTGATGTCTTTAATGATTTTGTCTGCTGCAAATCTAAAGTCTTGGCTCTGTTCTAGTCTCAATACTAACTCAGGATTTGAGGGCATTTCATAGGGGTCATCGATACCCGTAAAATTCTCCAAATCACCAAGCCGGGCCCTTTTATAAAGTCCTTTCGAATCTCTTTTCTCGCAAATTTCTAGTGGCGTATCAATGTGAACCTCGTAAAAATTTTCGCAAATTCCCCTTACAAATTGGCGGGAATTTTGATAAGGAGAAATGAGGGACGCAATCACAAAGGTCCCTTGGCGCTCAAGACAACTGGCCAGATGCCCTACCCGCTCTACGTGAAATTCTCTTTCTTTTCTCGAAAATCCAGCTTGGGGAAAAATTTTTCTCAAGGCATCACCATCAAGGTGTTCCACTCTATGTCCCGATTGCTTTAGTCTCTTGGCTACTTCTGTACCTAAAGTCGTTTTTCCGGCACCTGAGAGCCCAGTGAGCCAGATCACTGCCGGTTTAATGGGTTTTCGGCCCCATGTGATTTTGTTCCAGGCTCGTTCGTGAACAAAATAAACTAAGAATTTTGAAACCAATTCAAATCCACCTACAGCAAGGGCAATTTCAGTTTTCTGAGTAAAAAAATAGACGATAAGTGAAGTAACAAAGCTCCCAGTGAGGCGCCAAGAAAGAGTTTTAACCAGCGATCGTGTCTTTGTTTCTTTGACCATAAGGCAGATAATCTTATGATAGGTATTCTAAAAAGTAACATTTTTTGGCTTTTTTCTGAGTTTTTTTCTTGGTTCTCTCCCCCTCTTGGTCGCTAGGTTGCAATTAAGATGGCATAGGCAGTGTATACAGGTTGGAATGAGGTGAATTTATGAAATTTAAGCATTTTCTGGATATTTTAATAGTGGTGCTCTTGGGCTTGGCCCTTCAGAATTGCAGTTCAAAAGATGATAATCAGAGCGCTGCAGCAACACCGAATACAAATGTCACCACCAATCAGAACATGCAGGGTTACCCAGAAGCCTCTCAACTTTTTGGAAAACTATGGACGTTTACTTCTGGTTCATGTGGAAGTCAGCTCCTGTTTTTCCCGAGTTGCTCTGCAACTCTTGAAATAAGTAGTAATGGTATTGCGGGAGTGCTTAAGGCGACGGGTCCGTTTCCTGCACCCGTGGGCCAGTGTACAGCTTCAAGTGATCTTGCCCTCTCATACCCTGCGCCAAACCAAATCAAGATTAACTTTACTAACCTTCGTTGTAGCCCTATGTGTGCTTTTAAATGCCAAAGTTATTCATTACCACCTCCAGTGACATATACTTTCACTGCCAGCGAACCAAATCTGACGTTTCAAACCAATGATGGCGGGCGAGTAGGTTGTCACAACGGAATTCCAATGACGGTGAACTTCACAAGAAACTAAACTTGACTGGTTCGCCACCTCGAAGCACAATACTTCTTAGATGAAATTAAAAAGTAAGAACCAATTAGGCGATGCTTTGCGCGGCCTTCAAGATGCTTTAACAAAATGGGAAGCTATCCCAGAAGAAAACAATCGCGAAATGGAAGAGTTTAAGCAAAAGACTCGGGATCTTCTTAAGAAACTTCAAGAACAAATTAAGACGTTGAATCTTTAGGCGCCACCATTGTGCCTAGTAATTCAGGAAATCGGGTTAAATAATGTCTCTTCAATATTACTTTGATCATTACGAAAAAGCTCACCAGCATCCAGGCAATCGTTTTTGCCACAAGATTGGCATCCCCCTCATTGCGATCTCACTTATTCTGATCTTTACATCGTTCACTCAAATAGGATGGATTCTCTTTGCAATCGGATGGGTCTTGCAAATCATTGGACATATTATCGAACGAAGTAGGCCCGAGTTTCTTCAAAGCCCAATCTATCTTTTCATCGGGCCGATTTATTTTGTTCGTAAGATCATGAGGAAGTAATTTCCCAGCAGTTGAGTTTTCGTGTACGTCTCAATAAGTGTAAGAACTAGTTTCTTAGTATACTTCAAAGCATTAAACATTTCGAGTCGATTAATTGATTTGGGCGTCTTCTAAGCTAGCGTAATAACCCTATCCCCCGCATTCACTTTGCCACCTTCTTGAATAAAAACATCTGAGACGGTGGCGTCAAATGGAGCATCAATATTAATTTCCATTTTCATGGCTTCAAGAATGACTAATGTATCGCCCTCAACTACGGATTGATCTTTTTTTACCAAAACCTTCCAAACATTGGCTGTAATTGGTGCCTTAATTTCAGTCACTGAAACTCTCGGGCACCATGACTTCCAAACGTAAGAGGGCTGCCGCGTAGGTTTTACCCAGAGGGTCAATGCGCAATGAAGCCGTACCGCCGCCATCAAGAGCCTGGTTCAAGAGAAAATTAAAACCATGAAGTTTTGGCAAATCAAACCGTTGCACTTCGCCCTTACAAAAATCACCAAAATGTTCTTTGACCCTTTTAGCTGTCACCTGCTCATAGATAATTTTGTAGTAGTCGGGTTTACGAGCAAAGATAGCGCAATTGCAAATATCACCCTTATCGCCGCTTCGGCCATGGGCGAGATGAGCCAACGGGACTTTTTTCATATTACAGCTCTCCTTGTCGGTGCTGGTTTCCCCAATACAGGTTCATTTGTTGCGGGTTCAGTTATCGTGGGTTCAGTAATTGCAGCTCCAACTGTTGCAGTCGTCATTGTTGACGCCTCCAATGTAACGCCCTCCCAAGTGGCGGAGTCAATCACGCTTATCTTTGATTCTATCATGGACTTTGGGATCAAACTGGGCCAATGAAGAATCTGCTTTTGCGGAGTGGCTCGCCCCCCATCAAGACTGCATGCCGAAGGGATTCCACATAAGACATGAGTCGTCAGTTCACGAGCAATCTTTTCTGCCGTAGGGAGGTCATCTACAAGAAACGAAAGACGCATGTATACCTCGTCAGGGTCTTCCACTTTGCGTGACATCAAACCGTGAACTCCGTCATATCCTAAAATAGAAAATCGATGGTCTTTAAATTTTAACCCAAGCTTTTTAAGTCGGCCTAAGAACAACTCTCCACCAGCACGAGCTTTTGCAACGCAATTGGGCCAGGTGTAAATAAGCCCTCCTGAAACCTTGTACCCACCTTCATAACAAACAGAAACTTTGTACTGTATTGGAGCGGGCCCTCCGCGAACACTTTTTATAAGTACTCGGTTAAGACCTAAATCTTCCATTTCAAGATCAGTCAAATCGCAAGTCACATCGGCCACTAAATATTTTGAAGGATCACCCACTTCATACAAGAGCTGTTCTTTTAATACTGCCGGGGTAACAAGCCCGCCAAAGCCCGGGTGAATGGTCATCACAAAACTTCCATCTTCAGAAACCTCAGCAATGGGAAATCCCAAATGGGCTAAATCTGGTACACTCTGCCACCCTCCGTTAAAATTACCACCGGTGGCTTGGCCACCGCATTCTAGCAAGTGACCCGCAATAGTACCGCTAGCCAAAAGATCTAAATCATTTTCATTCCAGCCGAATTCATAAATCAATGGTCCCAATGCAAGTGCCGCATCGTTTACGCGACCTGTAATTACTATATCAGCACCCATGCTTAGGGCTCTAGCGATGGGAAACGCCCCAAGATAAGCATTGGCAGAAAGGATTTTACCGGGAATTAAATTTTGACTCGCACCTGTTTCCATATGGAAAAAATCAAATTTGTCAGCACCTTTTTTTTCAATAAGCGAAAAGAGATCATCTCCTTGAACAACTCCGATTTTTAATTGCCCAAATCCTTCGGCCTTCGCCATGGCCATAAGTGCTTGAGCACAAGCCGCAGGATTTAGCCCACCGGCATTGGTGATTAATTTTACGCGCTTTTCTACAATTAACTTTAGTGCCGGTTTAATGGTGCTTACAAAATCATGGGCATAACCCATTTGAGGATTCTTGAGGCGCTGCTTTTGTAAAATTGAGAGTGTTACTTCAGAAAGATAATCCATCATGACATAGTCAAGTGGACCCCCATTGAGTATATCTAAAATAGCATCTCGACGGTCGCCCCAAAAACCTAATGCTCCGCCGATGCGAACGTTTTTCATCGATCCTTCCACAGGGGTTGTCGTTTTTCGACAAAGGCTCTAATCCCCTCACGACTGTCTTCTGTAGTTTTGAGTTCACGAAGTGCAGATTCAAGAAACCTCAATGCCTCGGGCAAGGGCATATCATCAGATTTCACAATGGCCTCTTTACCCATTTGCATAATTTTGCCACTCTTCGATGCTAGTTTTTTAACAAGCTCCTGGGCGCTTGTATCAAATTTTTCTCTTGAGTAAACTTGATTTAAAATTCCATAATTCATAGCTTGTAGAGGCGATATTTTTTCGCCAAGAAGTGCAAGTTCAGCGCACCTCTTAGGTCCCACATGACGACTCAAGAGTCCCATAACCATCATGGGGAACATTCCCACATTAATTTCAGGAGTAGAGAGGTAAATATCTTCACAAGCGATGGCGAAGTCGCAAGCTAGAAGTAATCCGAAACCCCCTGCTAAAACATGGCCCTTTGCTAAAGCCACTATGGGTTTAGGACATCGTTTCATTTCTAAAAGTAGTTCACGATAGTATTCTGTTTGGATTTTCTGCCCAAAATCTTTCGATGTCTCTTTCAAAGTCTCTTTCAGGGCCTCTTTTGATGCATCTTTTGAGGCGGTTTTTTTGAGATCACCTCCTGAACAAAATACTTTATCACCAGCGCCAGTCACAGTGACCACTCGCACTTGATTATTTTTTGAAAACTCACGAAAGACTTCAAGCAAGTTCTTTAAAAGATCTGAGCTCAAAGCATTACGATTTTCTGGGCGATTAACGGTAATTTCTAAAATTCCATTTTCGAGTTTATGCAAGACTTCATTCGAGGATCTACTCATTTGGTCAGTCCTCCTAGAGATTCAACAAATTTTGTATCGTATTCTCCCGATAAAAACTGCTCTTGAGAGAGAACGTTGAGATGAAAAGGAATATTATGATTAATCCCTTCAATATGAAACCGAGTCAGGGCTTCATAGGCTCGGGCCAATGCTACAGACCGGTTGGGGCCATGAATCACAAGCTTTGCAATAAGGGAGTCATAATAAGGAGTAATCACATCACCAGCACGAAACCCTGAGTCGACTAAAATCCCATCCCCCTGAGGCTCTTCGTATTTTTCAATAGTCCCGGGAGATGGCAAAAAACTCACAGGGTCTTCAGCACAAATCCGAAATTCGATGGCATGGCCGCCATCAAAGTTTTCGGATTTCTCTGAGCCAAGAATTTCATCAAGAGTTTGACCATCGGCTATACGCATTTGAATCTCGACGATATCATGGCCAGTGACCATTTCGGTGATTCGATGTTCAACCTGAAGTCGAGTGTTCATTTCAAGAAAATAAAATTGACCTTCACAAGCTAGCATTTCGACAGTGCCTACATTACCGTACCCAATGGTGGCTAAAACTTTCAGAATTTGTTCTTGAATTTCATGCAAGGCCATGGGATCTCTAATTTGTAATGGCGACGGGGTCTCCTCAATAATTTTTTGGTGACGACGCTGAACACTGCACTCTCTCGCACCTAAACATCTAATTTGGCCGTTCTTATCTCCTGCAACTTGAAACTCAATATGTTTTGCATTTTTTAAAAACTTTTCAACATAGACATCGCCTTTACCAAAATTTCTCTTTGCAGCATCTTGAACCTTTGAAATTGAACTAATGAGGCGCTTGGCATCGCCTACGAGTCCCATCCCGATTCCCCCTCCTCCAAATTGAGCTTTCACTAAAACGGGGTAGCCCATGGATTCCGCGTGCTGCAGACATTGAGCTTCGGTTTTATTTTCTACAGAAAATCTTGGCAATGTGGGCATCCCTGCAGACGACATGATCTCTAAGGCTTTCCCTTTGTCGCCCATCGCTGAAATGGTTTTAGGAGTGGGTCCGATAAATTTTAATTGAGAATCTATGACAGCCTGGGCAAATGCCGCATTTTCAGAGAGAAAGCCGTAGCCAGGATGAATCCCGTCCGCAGAAGTTTTTTTTGCCGCATTTAAAATTTTTTCCTGCAAAAGATAACTCTCTGACGCTCGTTCGCCCCCTAGAGGCACACTCTCATCGGCTTCTTGCACAAACCGAAGATGACGATCTGGTTCGCTATAGGCTGCCACCGAACCAATACCCATTCGCTTTAGGGTCTTAATAATTCTAAGGGCGATCTCGCCCCGATTTGCGATCAATATTTTATTAAACATTTATCATACCGGCATGACGGTATTTTTTCGCCATGGCCGCTCCACTTTTTTCCCGCGAGAAGTTGAGAGAGTTCTTGCCAACAAAAATCTCGTGTCTCTGGGATCAATAATATCATCGACTGCATTCCACCCGGCTGTTTTAAAAATATTTATTTCTTTTGAGATTTGAGATCGAAGGCGCTCTTGGGTTTCAAGGGGCATTTTATCAAGGCCACCGGTTTTAATAGCATGAATTCCCAACATCCCATCGGGCCCCATCACAGCGATTTCAGCTCCAGGCCATGTGACAAGAAGATCAGGTTCATAGTGTTTGCCACACATAACAAAATACCCGGCACCGTAAGCTTTGCGCACAACCACTGTTAACTTTGGAACCGTCGCATTGGCAGTGGCAAAAAGAAGTTTTGCTCCGTGGCGAATAATCCCTTGTTGTTCAACTTTGGAACCCACCATAAAACCGGGCACGTCGACAAGGTAAACAAGGGGAATATTAAATGAATCACATAAATTAATAAATCGCGCAGCTTTATCAGCTGAATCAATATCTAATACTCCACCCAATTGTTTGGGATTGTTGGCGACGATGCCAATGCTTTGGCCACCGATACGAGCAAAACCAGTAAGAATATTTTTTGCCCATTTGGCTTTGATCTCAAAAAAATGACCGTCGTCCACGATGGCCTTAATGAGAATATGCATGTCATAGCTACTTCGCGAATTTTCAGGTAAAAGGCCCAAAAGCGCCTCTTCACGACGATCAATAGGGTCTAAAGTTATTTTAGAGGGAGGATTTTCTTGGCAATTATTCGGTAGGAAACTTAAGTATTCTTTAATGGCATCGAGACAATCCTTGTCATCTTTGGCTAAGTAATCGCCCATTCCACTTATGGTGCAATGAATTTTGGCTCCCCCAAGACTTTGCTCGTCAATAATTTCACCTACCGCCGCTCTCACAAGAGCGGGACCAGCCAAAGCCATTGAGGACGTGCCATCAACCATAGGCACGAAATCAGCAAGACCCGGAATATAACCTGTACCCGCCGCACCGGGCCCCATCATGGCTGCGATTTGAGGTACAACACCGCTCATAACAACTTGATCTCTAAATAGTTCTCCTGATTCTGCAAATAGAGAGATGCCATCCTCAATGGTGTCTTCAGGATCAATTCGGGCACCAGCTGAATCAATAAGCCAAATCACTGGCATTCGGTGTTTAAGGGCGAGCTGACGAACCCTGCCACATTTGGCTCCCCCGATTCTGCCGATGGATCCGCCTTTGACGGTAAAGTCATATGAAATTACAGTCACAGGTCGGCCATTGATGGTGCCCGTGCCGGTAATCACTCCGTCGGCGGGAACTAATTCCTTATTGGGTGTTCCCATTTGGGTGGCGTGCATGCCATATTCGATGAAAGTCTTTGGATCTAAAAGATAATCAATGCGTTCACGGGCTGTCATTTTGCCACGGGACTTTTGTCTGGCTACCCGTTCTTCGCCGCCCATTTTATTTATACTTTGTCGACGATCTTCAAGTTTTCGTATCTCTTCATGCATATTCATATGCGACCCCGTTTTTTTCAATTACAACCTATTTTATTGATCTCTTAAAAGTTCTTTTGCGATGACGACTCTTTGAATTTCGCTGGTGCCTTCTACGATGCGGTAAAATCTTGCCTCCCTATACATGCGTTCAATGGGAAGCTCCTTCATATAACCCATTCCACCAAATATCTGAACTGCATGATCTGCCACAAATCCGAGAGCTTCAGTTGCGAAAAGTTTTGCCATTGCAGCTTCTTTGCGAGTTCCCTGCCCTTGATCGACCATCCAAGAAGCTTGCTGAACCATCATGCGTGATGCGTGAATTTTTGTAGCCATGTCGGCCAGCATAAATTGTATTCCCTGAAATTCTGCAATGGGTTTATTAAATTGAGATCGAAGTTTTGCGTATTTAATCGCCTCTTCCATGAGGCGCTGTGAAAGTCCAACAGCAGCTGCAGCCAACATGATTCGCCCGTGAGAAAGAACTTCAAGAGCTAAACGAAGCCCTTGCCCCTCTTCACCAATTCTACTTGAAACGGGTATGCGACAGTCTTCAAAACAAAGTTCAGCGGGGGCATACCCTTTTGGCCCCATGGTTTCTTGCACCCGATTGACAGTAAACCCGGGGATTCCCTTTTCGACGATCAGAGAAGAAACTCTTGCCTTTGAACTTTTATCTGGGTTTGTCACCGCCATCACCGTGATTACGTCGGCTGTGGCCCCGTGGGTGATGAATTGTTTGATGCCGTTTAAAATATAAAAATCACCGTCACGAACAGCCGTTGTCCTTAAAGCCGAAGTGTCTGAACCCGCATGGGGTTCAGTCAAGGCAAAGGCCGAGATGATTTCACCACTTGCCATTTTGGGTAAAAATCTTTGCTTTTGCTTGTCAGTACCTTCTTTAACTAAAGACTGAGACCCGATGCCAAGATTATTGGTGATAAGGCAACGGCAAACAGCGTGAAGCCAACCCAATTCTTCAACGATGAGTGAAGTTGTAAAGCAATCAAGACCCAATCCACCGTAATTCTCAGGGATGGTCAGACCAAAAAGGCCGACATCACGAATTTTTTGAACAAGGTGGTCTGGAACTTTACCTGTTTCTTCAATCTTAGATTCTGGAGGTATAAGTTCTTTTCGAACTAAGTTTCTCACTTCATTTTGAAGGGCTCGAGCTTCGTCTGAAATTTTAAAATCCATGAAGTGATATTAACATGAGAGTCCTACGATGAAACTAGACCTACGTCTTGATTTAGAAGTTCGAGCCTAAGCTCAATCAAAATGAGGAGATTCTAGAACCCAAATCGGATTATAAAATAGTGAACTTTTGGCCACCTGTTCAATTCAATTACATTAAATGAACCGTATAACAAAAATTTAGCCATCCTTGACGGCACTGTTTTTGTATCTGTAATAAGGCAAGGGGCTTAAATCAAAGGGGTGATTACAGATGAAAAAACGACAACTTCTGATCCTAATATCCTTTTTAATCATGATAGTTCAAAATCTGGGTTGCGGTAAATCCCTCTTTTCGGGGTCTGGAAACGGCTCTTCGGCGGCCGACTCAAAAGATTCAGGGGGCTCAGATTCATCGGATTCAAATGATTCTGAAGATGAAGATTCTAATGAAACCAAAGATTCCAAAAAAACCAAAAAAACCGATAAATTTGTAAATTCGAATTTAAATTCTGTAGAATGCGTTTTAACTGGGCTCAATGAAAAAATTGCTCTGACTTCTGTGCTAGAAGTAGGATCGAATGCCTCATCTACGAGGGTTTGCATGTCTTCACAAGCCTGTCTACGATTAATTAATGATTACGCTGCCACACATAACTGCCGTCTCACTCTTGGAAAATCTACCAGCAGCAACAATAATAATTTGAAGTGCACTGGTATTTCTCCAGCGAGCAAAGTCACCTGTAACAACGCACGCACTCTAAGTGACACTGAATTAATCAATATTCTCGCTTCCATGGCAACCAACAATTAAATAACACGAGCCGACCAGGCGGACCCAGTAAATCAGGACTTGGGCCTAGTTTTATCCTGAAAATTCCATGCTAAGATCTGGGCATGGGCCTCTCAAAGAAACAATCATGAATCAAATTCCGGCACTTCAACATATCAAAGTCCTGGATATTTCTCGGCTCATACCTGGACCGTTTGCGACAATGTTGCTGGCTGATTTTGGAGCAGAAGTTATTCGCATCGACCAGCCTGGTGGCGGGCGACGCCAAGCAGAAGAAGTATTTATGAGTAAAGAAATCAGTGAAGAATCGTTTTCAGTTTTTAACAGAAATAAAAAACGCATAGGGCTTAATTTAAAATCCCCAGAAGCCCTAGAAATCTTCGATGAGCTAGTTAAAACCGCAGACGTATTGGTAGAAGGCTATCGACCCGGTGTCACCAAGAGACTAAAAGTAGATTACCCAAGGCTCAGAGAGATTAATTCAAAATTGATTTATTGTTCCATCAGCGGCTACGGGCAAGACGGACCCTATAAGGAAAAGGCAGGTCACGCCCTTTGTTATTTAGGATATTCAGGTCTTGGGAGTTTATTTGGTGGAAGAGAAAAAGACAAACGAAGTTATTTTCCGACGTTTCTGACCTCCGACATTGCGGGCGCTGGAATGACCGCGGTCATTTCTATTTTAACAGCCCTTGTGTCTCGGGAAAAAACGGGCATGGGCCAGCACATTGATTTATCTATTACCGAAAGCCTCTTAGGCCTCATGCATTTTGAATACTCCAGATATCAAACGACTTCAGAACCCATTCGTCCAGGCGAGGCAAGGTGCACCCTTGGTGACCCCGATGCAAATATTTATGAAACAAAAGACACACGATTTATTGCTGTAAATAATAGCGAACCCTGGATGTTCAAAAATTTTTGTGAAATTTTAGGCCGCCCAGATTTAAGTGGGTTTCAATTTGATTCAAGTAAAAAGCAATTGCTTTTTGAATATTTCAACGGCGCATTTAAAACAAAAACTCTAAAAGAATGGCTTAAACTCTTTGGCAACAACGAAATTTGTGTCGCTCCGATTAATAACATCGATGAAATCCACGAAAACCCGCAGTTTAAACATCGAGAAATGTTTGTAGAAATAGAAAATCTGCACGGGAAAAAAGTAAGGCAAATCGGCCTGCCGTTTAAACTATCTGCCACACCCGGTCAGGTGCGCCACGGGCCTCTCAAAGAGGGTGCAAACACTGACGAGATTCTAAGTAAATTAAATATAGACGCTTCAAAGATAAAATCTTTAAAGGCCAGCGGTTCTGTGACCTGATGAACGCACTAGAAGGCTTGCGGGTTTTAGATCTTTCGCGTCTTGCACCCGGTCCCTACTGTTCGATGTTGCTTTCTGATTTTGGGGCCGAAGTGCTCATGGTTGAAACCCTTGAAGATGCTATAGTGGCCAGAGCAGAAAGCAAATCAGAAAACGAAAAGGTTCAAGCTAGGAGCACTGAACAAGTAAACACTAAATATGGCAGCGCTGGCCATACTTGCAGCGCTGACCAGAGCAATGCCTTTCAAGCTCTGCGCCGAAACAAACGGTCGATTTGCTTGAATCTCAAACATGCCGAGGGTCGAAAGATCTTGCATCAGCTTGTGAGTCGTTCTGATATTTTTTTAGAAGGTTTCAGACCGGGCGTGACTAAACGTCTTGGTGCTGATTACAAAACCCTTAAGAATATAAATCCCGGTTTAATTTATTGTTCTCTTACTGGCTTTGGGCAAGAGGGCCCCTATTCTCATCTTGGTGGTCATGACATAAATTATTTGGCGGTTGCAGGGGTACTGAGCATGTTCGGCCGAGCGGGAGAGAATCCCACGCCCCCCATGAATTTGATTGCAGACTATGGAGCCGGTGGACTTTTCGCTGCCTTTGGAATTTTAACAGCACTCTTTGCCCGTGAGAAAACAAAGCTCGGCCAACATATTGACTCAAGTATGACCGATGGAGTGATTTCATTTATGGCGAAGCAAGCTAGTTTTTTCTTTCAGAATAAAGAAATCCCCCAAAGAGGTCTTAATCGTCTCAACGGTGGCTGGCCAATTTATGATTCATATAAATGTAGTGATGGCAAATTCATCGCTATTGGTGCACTTGAAACTAAATTCTTACAAAATCTTCTTAATGCCCTTGATTTAAACAAACTTATGCCTAAAAATTTAGATAATCGAAATAAGATTTACAGTGATGATAAAGACGACGAAATTAATCACCTTAAAATTTTAAGAGAACAACTAAATATAAAATTTGCCACAAGAACCCGAGATGAATGGTTTTCTTTGTTTCGAGAAGTCGATGCTTGCTGCACACCGGTTCTTGAACTAGACGAGGTTTTTAATGATCCCCATATGCGAGCCCGAAAGATGCGTATTGATATTCCTGATGATCGCTTTGGAGTCATTTCACAAGTAGGTGTAGCCCCAAAACTGAGCGGCACACCAGGAAACGTGCGCTCCCTTGGCGTTTCCCCCGGCTCGACTACTCAAAATGTTTTAAGCGAACTTGGTTATAGCCGAGACCAAATAGTGAAGCTTAAATTCGACAACGTCATTTCATAGCATATTAAACCGAGCAAATTAAACAGAAGTTTCTTCTTCTGATTTTTTATGCACCTGTCGAAAGTTGGGCGGTCTCTTCTCATGAAATGCCGCGATTCCTTCTTTTGACTCAGCGGTTTTGTAAAATAAACTTAAAGATTGCATACCAAGGGCAGAAATCCCTCGAATACTTTCGGTGTCAGCATTAAACGACGCCTTGGCAATGGCGATGGCTGTGGGGCTATGTTGCAAAATTTCGCGACACCATTTATCGGTTTCAGCATCCAATTCACTTGCCGCCACTACTTTATTTACAAGACCCATCTCAAGCGCCTGGCTTGCGTTATAACGCCTGCATAAATACCACATCTCTCGTGCTTTTTTTTCACCGACAATTCTAGCCAAATATGCCGTTCCAAAACCCGCATCTACCGAACCAACTTTGGGGCCAACCTGGCCAAACACAGCGGTCTCATCGGCAATTGTAAAATCACACAATGTAGCCAAGACATTTCCGCCACCGATAGAATAACCGCGCACTTTTGCAATAATAGGAACAGGGATTGAGCGCATGGTGGTGTGAAGTTCTTCAATGGGAAGGCCGATTGTTCCACGGCCGTCGTACTGGCCTTTATGAGAATTTTGATCTCCGCCGGTGCAAAATGCTTTTGTGCCTGCACCTGTTAAAACAATAACTCCAATATCAGAGTTCCAGCCCGCTTTGCTAAAGGCATCAATGAGCTCTTCGCAAGTTTGCCCTCGAAAAGCGTTGTAGACTTTGGGACGATTCAGCGTGACCGTTGCGATGCCGTCTTTTGTTTCATAGAGAATGTCTTCGTAATTCATTTAAATCTCCTTTTCAACTTTGAAAAATTTGTTTGGCAATGACTTCGTATTGAATCTCTGAGGTCCCTTCAAAAACTCGAAACACGCGGGCGTCCCGCCAGTACATCTGCACTGGGAATTCTGTGCTGTATCCGTAACCACCAAAAACCTGAAGAGCCTCGCTGGTTACCCATTCTGCCATTTCTGCGGCAAAGACTTTTGCAGATCCGGCGGCGAGATCGCTTCGCCCTCCTGCGCTTTTAATGCGAGCGGCGTGCAGGCAAAGTTGTCGTGCAGCTTCTACTTTAGTAGACATCGTGGCGATCTTGTGACGAATAACCTGGTGGTTAGCGAGTTTTGTTCCGAACTGGCTTCGCTGTTTTGCATAGGTAATAGCTTCATCAAGAGCAGCTTGTGCCACTCCCACGGCTCTTGCAGCAGTTTGAATTCGGGAGAGCTCAAAAGTTGACATCATTTGTTTAAAGCCTAGACCCGGTGTTTCTCCTAAAAGATTACCTCGAGGAATTTCAACTTGATCAAAATTTAGAGAAAATGAATGGGAGCCATGGTAACCCACAGTCGGAATTGCTGAGCCCATCAATTGAGGCGGAAAAAAATGAGGCCCCGGTTCTTTTTCAAGAAGAAAGATTGAAAGTCCTTTATGTCCAGCAACGGGATTAGGATGAACGCGCCCTACTACTGTGAGGAGGTGTGCTCGATCTGCAAAAGTGCACCAAGTTTTGGGGCCCGATAAAAAGTAATGCTGATCTTTTTCAACAGCACGAAGAGCAATTGAAGCCACATCACTACCCACATCAGGTTCTGTTATGGCAGCGGCCGTGAGAATTTGGCCTTTGGCGATGCGAGATAGCCACTTCTTTTTTTGCTCGGCGGTTCCATGGTTCAAAAGCAAAGATCCCGTAATTATGGCTCGAGTCACAACAGAGGCCACACTTAACCAGCCCCGAGCAAGTTCTTCTGTAACGATGGCCATGGCCACGACATCAAGTTCAGAGCCATCCCATTCTTTTGGGAAGATCAAACCTAAATATCCAAGTTCAGACATTTTTCTAATAATATCCGATGGAATTTCACCATCTGAGTTACCAAGTTTAAAAGCAAATGGCTTCACTTCTTTTTCTACGAAGTACCTGACGCTCTCTCTTAAATCATGATGGATTTGTTCATCGAGCACACTCATTTTATGGGCCATCCATAGCGTTCATCAGCATCGGGTTCTCTAAGTACAGCTCGCTGAATTTTACCGGTGACTGTTGTTGGAAGGTCCCGAACAAACATAATTGTTTTTGGATACTCAAATGCTGCCAATCTTTTTTTAACAAAAACTTGAATATCAACCAAGAGATCTTGTGAGGGCTGTACTCCCGCTGTTGGAAGAACAAAAGCTTTAACCACGTGACCACAAGTTCTATCGGGCATGCCGACCACAGCAGAGCGTTCAACATGGGGATGTTCTTCGATAGCCCTTTCAATTTCAGCAGGCCCAACACGGTATCCCGAAGTATTAAAGACATCATCATTTCGGCCTAAATACCAAAGGTACCCATCGGCATCTCGTTTTGCCATGTCGCCAGTGACCATAAAATCATTTCGAAAGCGTTCTTGAGTACCCGAAGCGTCGTTCCAATATCGTAAAAACATACCGGGATTATCGCGGTGAATGGCAATTTCACCTTTGGCTTCTCCTTTGAGAACTTGACCAGAATCATCAATAAGTTCCACCCTATGACCGGGATAGGGTTTTCCCAAAGCTCCGGGTCGCATGGGAACAAAAGGCGAACTCCCGATGGTGGCTCCCATTTCTGTCATTCCATAGAGATCATAAACTTTAGAAAAAACCCTTGATGCCCATTCATAAATGTCAGGTGATAGCGCTTCTCCCGCTGTGTGAATGACACAATCAAGAGCTTCACCTTTGTCGCCATGTGCCCGCAGTTTTGAAAGTGCGGTGGGGGGTAAAAAAGCAGATCGAACATTGAATTCTTTGAGCATGGGAAAAACAAGAGAGGTGTCAAACCTTCCTCCCAATGAAATTACCGAATGACCAAAAACCCAAGGTGTGAAAACACTATCGACCAGGCCACCGATCCATGACCAATCCGCAGGTGTCCAAAACGGTCGTCCATTGGGCGGAGTTTTTTCTAACTGATGAATGAGTTCAAAGCCCGGCAATCTTGCGGGTAGTAATCTATGACCGTGGAGGGCCCCTTTGGGTAATCCAGAAGTACCAGAAGTAAAAATGAGCAATGCTGGATCGTCTTTTAATGTAGAGACCATTTCTGAGAGAATTTTTGCCTTTTCAATATTTGGCCAAAACGGCAAGGCTCCGTCACTTTTGTCTGTTGAAAATAATAGCGCCAAGTCTTTTAAATCTTTAGCGATAGGATCATAATACTGTCGTAACTCGTGATTGGTGATAAGTGCTTTTGTGCCGCTTGCAACCAATCTGTATTTCAAAGCCTCTTGGCGAAATAAAGTTGAAAGAGGCACACCGATAGCACCTATTTTTTGAATGGCCACATGAGAGACCGCTGCCGCAAGCCCCTGAGGCAAAAAGACAGCTACTCTCTCTCCCCGCCCAATTCCATATTCTCTTAAAACAGTTGCGAATTTATTTGAAAGAACCTGAAGTTCTCTGAATGTTGTTTCTTGAAGCTTCCATTTTCCCCCGGGAACGCTTTGAACTTCTTTAAGTGCTACAGCATTGGGGGTGGCTTGAGCATTTCTATCACAGACGAGTTCAGCAATGTTAAGTTTTTGGGGAATTTCAAAATGAAAATTTGAACACATGGCTTCAAAAGAAGATGCGCTCCATTTAATGCCAGAGGATATCATTAATGTCCTTTAAACTGAGGGATCGACTTTTCGACCATGGCGCGCACACCCTCAGTTAAATCATCGGTGTTGTAAGAAAGGGCTTGGCCCTTGGCTTCAGCTTGCAAAGTTTTTTCTAAAGTTTGTTCTAGTCTAATAGCCTCTTTGGTCAGACGCACAGGTAGGGGCGCCGCTAGCGAAATTTCTTGGGCCCATCTCTGAGCGCAATTATCAAGCTCAGCCTCGGGCACAATCTCGTTGACCAAACCAATGCGGTGAGCCTCAACGGCATCAAAGACTTTTCCTGTAAGTAAAAGCTCGTTGGCCTTGGCTTGCCCAACTAATTTGGGAATCAAATGTGTCCCACCCATCCCGGGGGGGAGCCCCAAGCGCACAAAATTGAGTGAGAATCGCGCATTGGCAGCGGCGATTCGAAAATCACAAGCGGCTGCAAAACAAACTCCAGCACCCACAGACCATCCATGCATCACGGCAAGAGATGGAATTCTAAGATCCCTAATAGTTAAAAAATATCCATAAAACTTTAGCATAGATTCGTAATTAACTTGGGGAGTGGCCTTGGCCTTGTCGCGAATCATTTCAAGATCACCACCGGCAGAAAAATCTTTGCCCGCACCTCGCACCAAAACCACACGAATTTCTGGATTACTGTTAATAGTCGCTACGGCTCGTACGATTTCTTGACCCATTTGCACAGTCATTGAGTTTCTAGCTTGGGGCCGTTTCAGGATTAACGTAGCCAAAGATCCTTTGGTAACTAGCTCAATATTTTCGAATGATTCCATAGAATGCCCTAAACCTCTCTTGAAGTTAAACTTGAAAAAGAATCCGTTGAAACAGGGGGGCGACTTTTCTGGTTAATATGAGCCATATAGTCACGAGAACTTTTCGCATAGCCCGTCGCAGGAGGATGTATTATTTCTTCCCATGACTCAGCTAAGGTTTCTACGTTTGTGGGCGCAACACCTAGAAAAACTCCCCCATTAAACATGACTTGAACCCGACCAAAAAACCCATGGCCCGCTTGCAAGATGAGCCCGGTCTCACGCAAATTATCGGAGCAAAGATATGTAACAGCTGAGGTGATATGGGCGGGATTTCGAGATTCTTCACTAACTCCATCTTTTTTAATATCATCAGTCATTCGTGTCAGAGCCAGTGGAGAGATGCAATTGACTTTGATGCCACTAGATTCACCTTCGATTGCCAAAACGTTCATTAAACCCACAAGGCCAAGTTTGGCGGCTCCATAATTGGCTTGTCCAAAGTTTCCAAATAATCCAGACACAGAGGTTGTAAGGACGATGCGCCCGTATCCGTTTGTTTTCATATTTTTAAACGCAGGCTGAGTCACATGAAAGCCGCCATTTAAATGCACATCAATGACGTCTTGCCATTCGATGGCTGACATTTTCGCGAAACTGCGATCACGCAAAATTCCTGCATTGTGAACCAAAATATCTATTTTGCCGTACGAATTTATTGCGGTTTGAATGGCCTCTTCGCCTCCCGCCAAAGATCGGATATCTGAGTAGCAAGCCGTTGCTTTACCACCTGAGGATCTAATAAGATTTACCACTTGATCGGCTACAGTGGTAGAGCCGCCCTGTCCGTCGCGATCCACCCCGGGGTCGTTGACAACGACTTTAACTCCACGCTTGCCAAGTTCTAGAGCATAAGTCATTCCTATACCTCGACCAGCGCCGGTGATGAGTGCCACTCTATCTTCAAATTTTATTTCTGGCTGGATTTTCAATGATCCTCCCTAGATTTAAATGCAACCCGAGTGATAATTTCGCCAACGCAAGCGGGTTTAGAATGGCCTTTAATCTCAATTGTAACTGTTCTGAGAATTTCAATGGATTGGGTCTTATTGATGACGTCTGTTAAAATAGTTCGGGCTCTGATTTCTGAATCTACCGGCACGGGCGCTGGGAAGCGGACTTTATTAAGGCCATAGTTGATGATTATTTTTTCATTCTCATCGGCGAGCACAGGCAATTTCATAAATTCGGTCAATTGGGGGAGTAAGCCAAGAATAAAGTACCCATGGGCCACGGTTGTTTTATAAGGCGAGCGCACTCGAGCCTCTTCTGGATCAACATGAATCCATTGAAAATCCCCGGTGGCTTGGGCAAATAAATTAATATCAGATTGTTTTATTTTGAGCCAAGGGCCAACATGAACCTCTTGACCCACATCGCGTCGAAGCCTAGTGAGCGTTTGTTCGATGTTCATGAAACAGACTCCACAATTAAGCTTACACCTTGGCCAACACCAACACAGAGAGTGGCAAGACCTTTGCCTCCCCCGTTTTTTTGAAGCGAATGAATCAGAGTTGTCAAAATTCTTGCTCCACTGCAACCCAAGGGATGTCCCAGAGCAATGGCGCCACCGTTAATATTGGTTTTTTTGGGATCAAGGCCCAATTCAGAAATGACTGCCAAAGATTGAGCTGCAAAGGCTTCGTTTAATTCGACAAGATCTATATTTTTTAATTCTAATCCACATCGACTTAATACTTTTTTTGTTGAAGAAATCGGACCAAGCCCCATAAACCTAGGGTCAACCCCACCAGAAGCTGAACCAAGAATTCGAGCCGTAGGGTTTAGCCCTAAATCTTTGGCATGGTCTTCGGCCATGAGTAAAAGGGCACTGGCTCCGTCGTTAAATGAAGAACTATTACCTGCGGTCACCGTACCTATTTTTTCAAAAGCTGGCTGCAGCTTTGCAAGTTTTGCCAAAG
>JAHFAE010000133.1 GCA_023250675.1 Oligoflexia bacterium
TTGTATTGCTTGGGTAGGGCAAAAGTGATTCCAACCGCAAGTAACAATACTGTGGCATAAATAACCAGAAATGTTTTCCAGCGATATTTGAAAATCAATAAGAGCGATTCAACCGACACACTTTACTCCTGGAAATCTAATCCAAAACCTCAAGGCATGAAATGCCTAATATTGAGCAAATTATCCAAGACACCTTAGAAAGGTACTGCCAACAAGTTGTCGTGTTGAAAACTAATAAACAGAATTAGCTGGAAATCCGGAATTATTGACACTTACAAATATTGGTATTACTGAGAAGTCAGTTGTTGACGAGTCTAATTATCAACAAGTGCTGAATTGAGCTATATCAAACTATTGATATAAGAAGATTAGTGGTGCCGGGAGAGGGACTTGAACCCTCACGCCTTGCGGCACCGGATTTTGAGTCCGGCGCGTCTACCAATTCCACCATCCCGGCAAAAGAGCTATTATGGCTTAATTGGATTGATTGAGCAATATCTCATTTACTTGGCATTATCATTTGTTAGGCGTAATATCGCTTGCGCATTGCAGCAATTTCAAAGATTGGTTGAGCAGCCCGCGAAATATAGTTTTTTCTGTTTTAATGCTCTAGTTGATAAAGAAATTCACCAAGAATGAATACAAAAAAGCTAAGAGAATGGTTCCTTGGTAAAGAATTAGATCCTTTCAAACTTGAAACCAAGCATTCACTTGCGCTGGTTGCATTTTTGGCTTGGGTTGGATTGGGGGCGGATGGCCTTTCTTCTTCTGCCTATGGCCCAGAGGAGGCTTTTAAAGCCTTGGGGGTGCACACCCATTTTGGCCTTTATCTAGCCATCGCAACTGCGGTGACAGTTTTTATTATTTCCCTAGCTTACAACCAAATCATCACGTTATTTCCCTCGGGCGGCGGCGGATATCGTATAGCTACCTCATTAGTAGGACCGTATGCCGGTCTGGTTTCGGGCGCTGCGCTGATTGTGGACTACGTTCTTACAATTGCCATTTCTGTGGCTAGTGGCGTCGATGCATTATTCAGCTTATTGCCGGTAGGGTTGCAAGGATCCAAACTGGGTGTTGAATGTATTTTGGCGGCTATTCTCATGTGGATGAATTTGAGAGGTGCAAAAGAATCAATAAAGATATTAATACCTATATTTCTTGGCTTTGTTATCACTCATGTTGTACTGATTCTTTATGGTGTATTTGCTCATGCTGACGGTATTCCAGCTCTTTTGCCAGATACTATTGCGGAGACGAAGCAACTGGCAAATGATACCAGTTGGCTTTTTGTCGTCGCATTATTTCTGAAAGCATATTCACTTGGGGGGGGGACATATACTGGTATTGAGGCCGTTTCAAATAATGTACAGTCACTAGCGGAACCTCGAGTTAAAACTGGCAAGATGACCATGATGTATATGGCAATTAGCCTGGCATTTATGGCGGGCGGAATTATACTGCTTTATCTGTTGTGGAGTGCAAAACCTGTAGAGGGACAAACTTTAAATGCGGTAGTTTTTCGAGATATTGCGAGAGATATGGGTTTTACGGGCACATCACTCGGGATTGTATTGACGGTGGTATTGGCCTTCGAAGCCGGTTTGTTATTGGTGGCGGCAAACACTGGATTTTTGGGGGGGCCATCAGTTTTGGCTAATATGGCTGCAGACTCTTGGATGCCTCATAAATTTCGTTATTTGTCGACACGCCTTGTTACTCAGAATGGTGTTTTATTGATGGGTATCTCTGCGCTGGCTATTTTATATTGGTCAGGTGGGAAAGTTGATTTGTTGGTGGTTTTATATTCGATTAATGTATTTTTGACCTTTAGTTTGTCTTTGTTTGGCTTATGTATTTATTGGTGTAGGCATACCAATGATTCTGGATGGTTAAAGGGCCTATTGTTGTCGGGTCTGGGATTATTAGTGACGATCAGTATTTTATGTGTCACTGTTATTGCTAAGTTTGAGGAGGGTGGTTGGGTTACCTTGCTTATTACAGGGCTGGTTATTGGGTTAAGTGTATTTATTCGCAATCACTATCGAGAAACCAAAGAAAAGATTAAAGCTGTTGATGAGATTTTTGCTAATCAGCCATTTGGTTCATTAAGCGGTCATATCAAGCCAAATTCTGACGACCAAACGGCGGTATTTATTGTTGGCTCTAGTCGAGGTGGGGGATTACATGCTTTGCTCTGGGTGCAAAGAATGTTTCCGAATCATTTTAAGAATTTTATTTTTGTCAATGCGCGAACAGTTGACGCACAAGGATATGGCGGGGAGAACACGCTTGAGCAGATGCGTACCGAGGCAAATTTGTCTCTGAACTATTTTGTGAACTTTTGCCAGAGTCACGGTATGGCTGCGCAGTCTTACGTTGGTTTCGGGACGGATGCCGTCGAGGAAATATTTGAGTTGTGTCGAAAGATACAGGATGACTTTCCGAATGCAATCTTCTTTACTAGCAAATTAATTTTCGAAGCTGATAATTGGTTTATTCGTTTGCTGCATAACCAGGCGGCCTTGGCGATACAAAGGAAGCTTCACTTGTATGGATTGCAAATGGTCATTTTGCCCATGAAGGTTTGAAGATATTGTGCTGTTGAAGGCTAATTACGAAATTGATTGCTGTTCATTAACTAACGAGGGGATTAGATAATGCCGGTTATTGTTATAGCAAACCCCAAGGGTGGTGTCGGCAAAAGTACTATTGCCACTAATTTATCGGGATATTTTGCCAGTCGAGGTCATAACGTTATGATCGGCGATGTTGATAAGCAAGAATCCGCAAAGAAATGGCTAAATTTGCGACCAGAGCAGGCTTGGCCCATTTCTACTTGGAATGTGAATGCTGACTATATTGCCAAGCCTCCTAGAGGAACGACGCATGTTGTTTTAGACACTCCTGCTGGATTGCATGGTTGGCGTTTTAATGATGTTTTGCGCATGGCAAATAAAATAATTGTACCGATACAACCGTCTTTGTTTGATATTTCTGCCACAGCGGCCTTTTTGGAAAGTCTCAAAGATGAGCGTAGTGTGCGTAATCAAGAAGTTCAAGTGGGTCTGGTTGGTATGCGGGTTGACAGTCGAGCACGATCAACGGAGCAGCTTACTAATTTCATTAATTCTTTGAATTTTCCTTTTTTGGGGAATTTGAGAAATACCCAAAATTATGTTCAACTAGCCGCGCATGGATTGACTCTTTGGGATGTTGCGCCTGGAAAAGTCGAGCGGGATCTGCTTCAGTGGCAGAATATTTTGGATTGGGTAGATCAAGAGGATTAGCATACTTGTATGGCCTCTAATCCTGATTGACGGTGTCTAGTGATTATCCATGTTTTCTAAATAACGTTGAGCATCTAATGCGGCCATACAACCTGTTGCAGCACTGGTGATTGCTTGCCTATAGACATGATCCTGTACATCGCCTGCTGCAAAAACCCCCGGAATACTTGTAGCAGTAGCTTGACCACTAAGTCCTCCCTTCGTTACTACATAACCATTTTCCATGTGTAGTTGCTCGGCAAAAATGTCTGTATTTGGTTTGTGGCCAATTGCAATAAACACTCCTGAAAGGGTTAATTCAGTCTTTTTATCGTCAATGATTGAGCTTATTCTGACACCGGTAACACCGCTCTGATCTCCCAATACTTCGTCAAGAACACTATTCCATTTGATTTCTACATTGCCATTGCGACTTTTTTCGATCAATTTGTCGATCAAAATTGCTTCAGCGCGAAATTTGTTCCTGCGATGAATGACGGTGACTTTGCTGGCGATATTGCTGAGATACAAGGCTTCCTCAACGGCTGTATTGCCACCGCCAACAACGCATACTTCTTTACCGCGATAAAAAAAGCCGTCACAAGTGGCGCAGGCTGAAACACCTCTGCCCATAAATGCTTCTTCCGAAGGAATTCCCAGGTATTGGGCGGATGCTCCAGTGGCAATGATTAGTGCATCGCAGGTGTATTCGCCCGAATCGCCAATTAATCTGATCGGTTTTTCAGATAATTTAGATGTGTGAATATGATCAAAAATTATTTCGGTGTTAAAACGTTCTGCGTGCTCTTGAAACCGTGCCATTAATTCAGGACCTTGAACGCCTTTGGCATCAGCAGGCCAATTATCAACTTCAGTGGTGGTCATGAGTTGTCCTCCTTGGGCTAACCCCGTAATGAGAGTCGGCTTAAGGTTGGCGCGCGCAGCATACACTGCTGCGGTATAGCCTGCGGGCCCGGAGCCTAAAATGAGCAATTTACTGTGTTTTGTGAGTGATGACATATTGGAAGTGTTGATGCTTAGGATGGTTACAATTCTACTCTGGATACGTGGTTTGCATCATTTTGTGCCTAATTGTTGAAGTAATCATTACGTTATCCACAGTTACAATTTAGTACCATATAATGCAAAATTGTGAATTGACAATTGATTTTGATCATTGCCCCACTGGGAGGAAAGAAAAAATGGCGGTTATTGATAATAAGGCTTTACTGAAACGTGTTCCATTATTTTCAGTTTTGGAAGACTACCAGTTAGAAATGCTTTCACGTGCCGTCATTAAAAAAACGGTTGCAAGAAATACAACTGTGATAGTTGAGGGTGATCTTACCCAGACTCTTTATATTATTTTATCTGGTCGCTGTAAGGTGCAGCGTTCTGATGAAGAGGGTAAAGAAGTTATTATCACCATTCTTGGTGCCGGTGAGTTTTTTGGGGAAATGGGGCTGATTGATGATGCTCCCAGGTCGGCTTCTGTTATTGCGCTTGATCGTTGTGATTTTCTAACATTAGGCAAACCCGAATTTATGGAATGTATCTCTAAAAGTGCTGATATGGCTACTTTTATGATGAAGGGATTGGTGCGTCGTTTGCGAGAGGCTGATCAAAAAATTGAGTCATTGGCCTTGCTGGATGTCTATGGACGAGTGGCTCGGGTATTACTTGATTTTGCAGAGGACTTTGACGGCGTCAAACTGGTTCGCAACAAATTACCTAAACAAGATATAGCCAAAATGGTGGGGGCTTCTAGAGAAATGGTGAGTCGAGTTATCAAAGGACTTGAAAATGAAGGTTTTATTGAATTTAGAGACGATGGCGTGATTGTTGTTAGAGAAAGTTACGCCCCCGCTATTTAAGGTTATTTTCCTATGGAGGTGTTGCTCAACACCTCCTACCTCGTAAAATAGGAGTCTATTACTTTTGCTTCCTATTTATGACTAGAACTTCTTCCGATGTCTTGTCGGCTAATGCTGCAGCCGAGCAAAGTTTACCTATCTCCAGTGGGCGTGCGCCATTACCTTCGCGTATTCAGAAGTTACTAACTGAGATTCGATGGTTAGTGTTTGCAGCGTTAGCTGCATTCTTATTCGTTTCCTTACTTACTTATAGCAAACAAGATCCCGGCTGGTCTCACTCGGTCGAGGCCGCTCGTATTTTCAATCAGGGTGGGCGTGTTGGTGCTTGGTTTGCTGATCTAATGCTATTGATTTTTGGTATATCTTCTTACTGGTTTTGTGTTTTGGTTGTCGAAAGGGTGGTTCATAACTATCGAAATATGATTGATCAATACAACAGTGCGCTTATCCCGGAGAAAAAAGTACGTCGTTACGGCCGGATTTCTGAGCAAGATGAGACGGATGAGCACATAGATTGGGTTTATTGGCTAGGTTTTGTATCGGTTTTGTTGTCCAGTATGGGTTTGGAAGCACTGAGGTTTTATAGTCTCAATGTTGAATTACCAAAATCACCAGGGGGCGTTTTTGGTGAATTGATAGCAAATGCTTTGTCTGATATGTTGGGTTTTACCAGCGCAACGTTATTTTTATTATTGATATTTATTTCTGGTGTTTCTCTATTTTTTCGATTTTCTTGGTTAGATGCGGCAGAAAAACTTGGTGGTGTCGTTGAGCGACTCTTCGAGTTTGCTCAAACCAAGCGAAATGTTGAAATTGACAAGAAAGTCGGTGTAGAGGCGGTTGTAAAGCGTGTGGAGGTTGTTGAAAAAGAGCGTACTAGAATTACGGTGCATGATCCTGTGCACATTGAGCCTCCTTTGGTTGTAGTCCCTAAGTCTGAGCGCGTTGAAAAGGAGAAGCAAGCTCCTTTGTTTGTCGATATGCCAGATTCTAGTTTGCCACCATTGGCGTTATTGGATACCGCTCCAATCGTACAAGAAACAGTATCAGCCGGTACATTGGAGTTTACTTCTCGTTTAATTGAGAAGAAGTTAAAAGACTTTGGTGTGGAAGTGGTGGTTACTGCAGCTTATCCAGGCCCAGTCGTTACCCGTTACGAAATTGAGCCAGCGACCGGTGTAAAGGGTAGTCAGATTGTTAACTTGGCCAAAGATTTAGCGAGATCGCTTTCTTTGGTATCCATACGTGTTGTTGAAACTATTCCCGGTAAAAACTGTATGGGACTCGAGTTGCCCAATCCGAAAAGACAGGCAGTTCGTTTAACAGAGATTTTAAGTTCGGAAGTTTATAACGCAAACGTTTCTCCATTGACTCTTGCATTGGGTAAAGACATAGCTGGCAGGCCTGTCGT
>JAHFAE010000134.1 GCA_023250675.1 Oligoflexia bacterium
ACTTCAATTTGGTTTGAAGCCACGCAAACCGGTGAACACGATGTATTTTGCGCTCAGTATTGTGGAACGGCCCATTCCAACATGATTTCTAAAGTTATTGTTCTTGAGCCTGAACAATTTCAAATTTGGCTTAAAGGTGGAAATCCAGAAAAATTTAATCTAACAGACTTAGGCGGTCATCTTTTCAAAAAACGAAATTGTGTGGCCTGCCACAGTATTGATGGCCATGACACCAAAGTGGGCCCGACTATTAAGGGCTTATTTGGTAAACGCGTGACGTTTGCAAATGGTGCCACCGCTGCGGCTGATGAAAATTATCTTCGCGATTCGATTTTAGACCCTGCGTCTATGATTGTTAAAGGATTTAGACCCATTATGCCGACTTTTAAAGGCCTCTTGAACGAAAATGAAATCAATGCGCTGGTGGCGTATATGAAAAGTTTAAAGGAGTAGATGATGTCGACAGATTACTTAAACGCCAAAAAAGGTATTTGGTCTTGGCTCACCACTTTAGATCATAAACGAATTGGTATCATGTACCTTGTTACAACTCTTTTGTTTTTTACCACCGGCGGAATTCTTGCCCTTCTCATTCGCCTTGAACATCTCACTCATGACAAAACGTTTTTTGAGCCAGATTTATACAACAAGCTTTTTACTCTCCACGGCGCCATTATGGTTTTCATGTTTATTATTCCAAACATACCGGCCGCTTTCGGAAATTTCCTATTGCCCATCATGATCGGAGCCAAAGACGTCGCATTTCCACGGCTCAATTTAATTAGCTATTATGTTTTGCTCGCGGGCGCAGCATTGGCCATCGCTTCTATAGTAGTCGGAGGGGTCGACACAGGCTGGACCTTCTACACGCCCTATAGCATCAGAACAGGTACTGCCGTTGTACTTATGGCTCTTGGCGTTTTTGTCATGGGTTTTTCGTCAATTTTTACGGGACTAAACTTCGTAGCAACTATTCATAAAATGCGCGCCCCCGGTATGAGTTTTCATCAAATGCCCTTATTTTTATGGAGCATTTATGCAACGGCTATCATTCAAGTTGTTGCAACCCCGGTAATAGGTATTACTGTGGCGCTTCTTGTAATGGAGCGCGTATTTGGAATCGGTTTTTTTGATCCGAAACTTGGTGGCGACCCGGTTTTGTTTCAGCATTTTTTTTGGTTTTATTCTCATCCGGCCGTTTACATCATGATTGTTCCCGGGATGGGCATTATTTCAGAAGTTATTCCAGCTTTTTCAAAGAAAACAATTTTTGGTTACAAGCCCATCGCCTATTCAAGTCTTGCCATCGCTTTTGCAAGTTTCTTGGTTTGGGGCCATCACATGTTTGTCAGCGGCCAATCTTATCTATCAAGTTTGCTTTTTTCAGTTGCGACCATCATTATTGGCGTTCCAACAGCCATCAAGATTATTAATTGGACGGTTACAATGTATAAAGGACATGTTTCTTGGGAAACTCCCATGCTCTACGCCATGTCTTTTATTTTCATGTTTTCGATTGGCGGCCTTACGGGTCTTTTTCTCATTGCCCTTTCTGTCGACGTTCATCTTCATGACACTTACTTTGTTGTAGCTCACTTTCACTACGTCATGATGGGTGGGACTGTAATGGCGATGCTTGCGGGGCTTCATTATTGGTGGCCTAAAATGTTTGGCAAAATGTACCCTGAGAAACTTGGGAAATTCGCATGCCTCCTTATTTTCATTGGCTTTAATACAACATTTGGGTCCCAATTTACTTTGGGATACTTAGGAATGCCTCGTCGGTACTATAATTATCAACCCCGCTTTGAACCATTAAATCAGCTCTCTACTTTGGGTTCATGGTTTATAGGGGCAGGATTCTTGATTACATTTAGCTATCTTATTTGGTCTTTATTCAAAGGCCAGAAAGCCCCTCAAAACCCGTGGGGTGCAAAGTCTTTAGAGTGGGAAATCCCTTCCCCACCACCCGTAGAAAATTTTGAGCATGAGCCCAAAATCACAGAACCCTATCCTTATGGTATTCCTGCCCACGGAGGTGCCCATGACTGATCACAATGCCCAAGTTCATGTTGTCGAGGGCACAAACCATGTTATTCCCCATCATTATGAAAACGCGTTCCATGAGTTCGACGCTTCAAAATTTGGAATGTGGCTCTTTCTCGTCACAGAGATTTTACTTTTTGGTGGCTTGTTTGTGGCCTACACAATCTTTAGGGGTCTGTATCCTGAGATGTTTCACTTGGCCCACGAAGAACTCAACAAGGGCTTAGGCGCACTAAACACCGTGGTGCTTTTGTTTTCTAGCTTAACAATGGCATTAGCTGTTGGATACGCTCAGCGCACAGAGCGCGCCAAATCATTTAATATGTTGGTGATTACGTTTTTATGTGCGGTCACATTCTTGGTTGTGAAATTTTTTGAGTATCGTCATAAATTTCATGAGGGGTTGTTGCCGGCAAAGTTTTACACCTTTGAAGGCATTAAGCACGACAAGGCCGGTTTGTTTTATTCTCTTTATTTTATGATGACGGGCCTTCACGGTATCCACGTATTGTTGGGAATGGGATGTATCGGCTGGGTTATGTGGCGCACCAAGCGAGGAGATTTTAACAAGAATTATTTTACACCTGTGGAACTCACGGGTTTGTACTGGCATTTAGTTGACCTTATTTGGATCTTTTTGTTTCCACTACTCTATCTTATTGGGTGATAAAAATGAGCGATTCACACGGCGGGCATCAACACGAACATCATCTTTCACCACTGAGCCTCTTTGTCAAAATTTTTGTGGCTCTGATTGTCTTAACCTTCATAACGGTTGGGACTTCTATGTACGATTTCGGAATAATGAATATCGTCATTGCCATGGGCATAGCGGTTCTGAAGGCCACATTGGTCATTTTGTTTTTCATGCAACTCAAATTTGACGACATAGGAAACAAAGTTGCATTCGCAGCATCTTTCGTATTTCTGTCCGTTTTTATTTTGCTCACAGGGTCTGATTTATTTTTTAGGACCGAGCACAGACCTGTGAAAGCGGCAGAGAAAGCAGCGGGTGGAGGTGGTGGTGCACCATCTGACCAAAATAAATTGCGAGTGGCGAGTCCTGATCTCTTAGCTAAAGGCAAAAAAAGTTATGATGCCAATTGCGTGATTTGTCATGGGCCTGGTGGCAAGGGTGACGGACCCGCAGCTGTCGCATTGACTCCCAAGCCCCGTGATTTTACATCGGGATATTGGAAGTTGGGTGGCAGCCCCACCAGGGTATTTCACACCATTTCAAACGGTTCACCGGGTACGGGGATGGCGGCTTGGATTCAATTATCTATTGAGGAGCGCTATGCTTTGGCCCACTATGTGCGAAGTATTTCGCCCAACCACCCTGACGACACACAAGAAGATTTAAAAGTTGCGGGCCTTTTAGGTGGTTCTGCTGTCCAAGAAAAAGTAGCTCAAGAAATTCCCATTGATATGGCCATGGATAAATTAGAGGTGCCGGATCAAGTTGTGATTCCCGCCGAGGCAGAGATCAATCCTCAGTCTCATGGGGCACATCTTTTTAAAATGGAATGTGCTGTTTGCCATGGAATCAACGGCGTCGGGGCACCTGTGACATCTCAAGGTTTGAATCCGCCAGTAACTTTAATGACAAAAGCATTTTCGGGAATTCAAGCTCCTTGGGTAAATAGCCAAGGTGATTTTATTACTTTAGTTTCGCAAGGTTTTCCTGGCCGCGGTATGCCGGGCAAGGCGGGTTTTTCTAAAGAGGAATGGGGCGCACTTCATTCTTACGCTCGTGAATTAGCACTAAGTAAGTAAGGAGATTTTGTGATGAAAAATCTATTGTTGGTATTAGCGGCTCTGGCTTTAATATCTGGCTGCACTAAAAAATCGGATTCAGGTGGTGGTGCCGCTGCTGCGGCTACTGATAATAATCCCCAACTTTCTTCGGTGGCCGAACTCATGGCTTATGATAAAGTTGAGTTAAATGTTAAAGCCGGTGAAAAAGTAACTCTGACATTTAAAAATAGCTCTCAAACATTAAAACACAATTGGGTTTTAACAAAGCCTGGCAAAGACAATGACGTGGGCCTTGCGGGAATGAAAGTCGGCGAAGCCAAAGGTTTTATCCCCGAATCACCTGATGTTTTGGCCCATACAAATCTTGTCAATCCGGGCGCCACGGATACGGTCACATTCACAGCGCCTGCCAAAGGGAATTACCCTTATATTTGTACCAATGCAGGTCATCATATTGCGATGAAGGGTGTCTTGCACTCGCTTTAAGTAACTCTTAAGCCTAGTTAGTAGTTTCGTGGGTTCTATATTTATTACTGATTTGTACTATTTATTTGCAAAAAAATTCCTCCAAATCCAATTAAGTAACGGCTTATGGTGGCATTGTTCATGCTTTATTAGATCCTGTTGTCTAAGGAGACCGATAAATGAAAAATCTATTTTTACTATTCATAGCTGCAACATTTAATTGTATCGAATCAAGGGCCGATATTTTTCATCAAGGTGCAAGAGACATTCGAATGATTATGGTTCGGGCTGGAATGACAACTAATGGTATCGATCATGGGTATTACGCTATCAATTTAGTGTGTCGCCCTAGAGCTAAAGGTCAACCGGCTGTTTGTACCATGAAGGACGTATTTAGTGCGCCAGGCTTACCTTCACAAATGAAGACTGTGATGGTAGACGGCATTGATGCAATGACATTAGCTAAGACAATTAGGAGTGAATTCCCCTATTCAGTACAAAGAGATGGGTCCCTCAAACTTCGTGATTTCTATTGCGCTTATTGGTCCGATGCGCGACAAAATTTCTGTAGAGATTCTTACTGATTTAAAATTAATTTGAATTTACAGTTCTTAAGGAAAGTTTATGCAAGGCTTTTTCACTTTTATTGCGAGATCTTCAAAGTTTCACAAATCCCAACTAAGTGTTTGTTGGGCGGCTGGCCGGGACCTCATGAAAGGTCCCATGGCCGCCGCCCCCAACTTGAATTTGGCGAATGAATAAAAGATCATTTTAGATTCAAGTGCCCTTAAGTCACAATTTCAAAGATCTTCAAGCCAAATCAAAATTTATATCTGCGCATCATCCAAATGCCTCCTCAGCCAAAAATCCATTATGAGCACGACAAAGAAGCCGTAAATTTTCAACAGTTGTAGGGCCACCCAAAGAATAAGGATGAACATGGTCGATTTGAAGTGCAAATTGGCTCTCACATTTTTTCTTCGTTTCGGAATCTACAAATTGGTATCTGCCCTGATCTCTGTTCCAAACATATTTTTTGACCTCTTGGGAGATGTATCTGCTATTGGGATTGACGCGCCGTTTAGCCGCTGCGGCGGTAGAATCCGGCATCGGTTGATTTTCGGCCGCTTTGGCGACATTAGCTGGCTTTGTTATCTTGGCCTTTTCGGCCACACTGACTTCCTTGGATTGACTAGATTCTCTTTGACGAGGGTCAAGTTTCTTTAACCCAATATCAGCTAAGATCTCTAGAAACTCACCACACTGAGGATTTGGATTTTTATGGGCAAGTAAGGCTTTCAGTTGGTTTAATTTATTCATTAATTCCCTTGTGGCAGCAAACTTGATTTCTGTTAGATCCTCTGAGATAGGTCTTTGTCTATCCAAAGTCATAATACCTTGAGAAGCGTGCTTAAGGAGCTCTCTTTGACATTGTTCTTGGGATTTGTTTTCAATTTGAGCAAGAAGCCGAAGTTTGTCCTCTTTTGGAAACTTAGTGTTATTAAATTTTTCTTCTCTTCTGATATGGCTGCTGAGCTGACTTAAGGTACTAAGATTAACTTTATTTTCTTTTATTTTTTCTTCAATTTCAGGAAGTTGAACTATCAAATGCATACATGAGATTCTTCTATGGGCTGCCCCTTCAGAATAGCCAAGCTCTTTAGTACAAAAATCAAACAATGAAGAATACCCTCTGGCTAAAAATAATTTTCTCAAACTTATCTCCCGAAGGTAGTGGAGAATATCTAAAGTGACTTGTTTTTCTTTTGTAACAAGCTCTTGCGTTTGACTTAGTAAATCTGAATCATTAAGTGATTTTAGATTTTGAAATTTTTGAGAAAAAAGTTTGGTTTACGAAAATAGTCCCATCACTAAAGATGCTGCGAGGTAATAGACATATGTTTTAGAGTGACCCGAGGAATTTCACCAAAAACCCTCCAAGAGAATAATTTCAAAAAATGAAAATAATTTTTAATGAGACGGCTTCATTGTGGATCATCGATCCCAATACAGCAAGATATTCGACCATAGACAATCCCAAACAATAATTTGGTTGGGCGGCTGGCCGGGACCTCATGAAAGGTCCCAGTGCGCCCGGTATGGGCAACAACTAGCCGGTGTAAATCCGGCCTCAGCCCTGAGAGGAGGGAACGAGTAGGTCAAGCCAAGGGTGCCCGAAGAAACTTTTCACAAGCTGCCTGAAG
>JAHFAE010000135.1 GCA_023250675.1 Oligoflexia bacterium
ATGTATACGACAACGATGGCGGGTTACAGTGATTTTAAATTCGCCGTTGTGTCTTTGCAGTAGGAAGTAGGCCATGAAGAAGTTATTCTGGTCAGTCATTTTTGTATTTATCGCTCTAGGCCAAAGTCAAGGCTTGGCGAAGTCTGCCAAAAAGCAGCCGCAAAAGCCCACGGTCGATGAAGAGTTGCGTCTAAAACCTGGCGATGAAGAGGGCAATGAGCTCAAATCTCTAAAAGCTGAGCTTCTCATTAGCCGCAGTGATGAACGCGCGCTATCTCAACTTAAAAAATTAATGGCTAAATACAAAGGAACGGCCATGGAGGCCTCACTCCATTTTAGGTTAGCCGAGCTTTACATGCGTCGCTCAAAAACTGCCACATTTTTTGAAGTTCACCGTGATAATACCAACGTAGTTAAATTCACCCCGGTAGCAACAAAATCCACCTCAAGCAAAGGGTGGCTTCAAAAAGCGGTGGATACGTACGATACAATAGAAAAGAAATTTACTCACTTTCGAGATATGGACCTGGTTCTCTTTAATAGTGCTTTTGCACGACAAATCTTGGGTCAAGAAAAACCTGCCATTCAAAGATACCGTCGTTTGGTTGAGGATTTTTCTTCGTCGCCTCTTGTGCCCGATTGTCACTTAGCCATCGGTGAGTCACTTTTTGCATCAAGGTCTTTTCAAGCAGCCTTTGAAGAGTTTCAAAAAATAAGAAAATTCAATGATACTCGGGTTTACCCCTATGGCCTCTATAAAGGGGCATGGGCTCTTTACAATCTTCACGAACCGGCGAAAGGTCTGAGCCAACTTGAAGAAGTTGTAAGTTATTCCAAAAACAGTACAGAGAACGACGCGCGGCGATTAGATCTGACTCGAGAAGCTTTAGATGACATGGTTTTGTTTTTTGAAGATGTTAAAAAGCCGTCTGAAGGTGTAAGTTATTTTAGAACTCAAGGTGGGGATACTAGAGCAAGTGATTTGGTTTTAAAACTTGGCAAACTCTACCAGCGCCATGGTCGATTTAATCATCTTGAAATTGTCTATAATGATCTGATTTCGGTTACTCCATTGGCTCCTGAGCGTCCTCAAATGCATAAAGATTTACTAGATGGTTTTGAGGCCCTTAAGAAAAGAGACAAGGCCGTTGTGCAACTTGAATCCATTGCTGTGCTTTGTGATAGCGATAGCACTTGGTTTAAAGCACAAAAAAACAATGAAGACTTAGACTCATGCCGCAATATTCAACAAGAGTCAGGAAAACTTTATTCGTCCAAGTGGCATCGAGAGTGGAAAAAATCGGCAACTCCCGAATTATCTCTCCATGCTCGACGAGCTTATGAGGCTCTTTTAACCCATTCCCAAAATTTAGATGGAGAAGACAAAATTCGCTACAACTATGCTGAACTTTTATTTCAAGAAAAAGAATTTAGAAGAGCAAGTCTTCAATACTCAAAGTCAGCCAACCTTACTAAAGATGCTACCCTTCGTCATGACGCAGCTTATGGAGCTTTAGTCAGCCTTGAAAAAGCCGTTGCTGATAAATGGTCAGACCAAGATGAAAGAGAATTTGCGCGAATTGCCGGGGATTACCTTAAACTTAATCCCAATGGGCATTTCGTAACGGACGTTAGATTTAAAAAAGCGTTTATTGCTTATGAGAAGGGCCGCTTTGATGAAGCGGGCCCCCAGCTTAAGATTCTGGCTACGCAATTTAGTAACACAGATAGAGGGAGAAAATCAGCCCAACTCTATTTAGATGTATTAAATATCCAAAAAAACTTTGCTGGTCTAAGGGATGAGAGTTTTGCCTTCTATAAAATGGCTTCTTTTGATTCAAACTCAAGGGTGCAATTTAAAAAAATTCATGAGCAAGCATCGTTTACGGTCATTCAAAATCTAGAAAATGAAAAGAAATACCATGAAGCAATGGAAAGTTATTTAGCTTTCATTAAAGAAGATACTCATTCTGGCTTAGCAGACAAAGCTCTTTACAATGCCATTCGATGTGCAAACACGGCGGGGGATATTGAAAATGCCACTAAGTTGAGTGAAAGACTTATTAGTGATTACCCCGATTCCACTTACCGAATCGAATTGTCTCGAACTCTGGTAACACTCTATGAAGCTCAGGCAAGGCTTGGTGACGCTGCTGATAGTCTTGTGCGATTGTCTCAGTTAGATTCTCAAAGCAAATGGGCAAATCTTTTGGCTGGGGCCGACTACAAGGCCTTAAATAATGAATGGTCTCAAGCTAGCCAGATTTACAACCAATTGGTTTCTCAGGCAGGCAATACCCACGAAGGTCGAGTGGCTTTGGAACGCCTTGAAGCTTTGGCGGAGAAAAATAGGCAATGGGAAAAGGCTCAAAAAATGCTGTCTCAAATAAGAGACGAGCGTGTGCAGCCCCAATCAAGCTTGGCGAGCATTAAAATTGCGCAAAGAGCGTTTGATGAAGGCGATGACGCCAAAGCTTTCAGTTTAGCTAAGCAAACGGTTGCCATGAAAAATGAAAATAAAGTTTCAATAAGGGCCGTTGCCCAAGCAAGACTAATTCAAGGTAAGATCTTAGAAAAAGAATTTGATCGAGCCGGTATCAAAGCAACCCCCGAGCGGCTTAGCTTTGTTTTAGCTATTAAAACCGAAAAGTTAGAAAATGCTCAAAAAGCTTTTCAAGAGACGATCTCATTTGGTGATAGACAAACAAGTATTGAAGCTTTGGTACGGTTAGCCAAGTGTTACGCTAAATATACTGAGGCTTTAAGTCATATCGAAGCTCCAGCCAACGCACCAGAAGAAGATCGCAAAAAATTCTTAAGAGAAATTGAAAATCTGGCTGTTCCTATTGAAGAAAAAAGTGCAGAGACATTAGCAATGGCTATGAAGCAAGCCAAAGACATGCAATTACACGACGATACGATTGTTACTATTCAGGCCGCTCTCAATCGGCTTTCAAAAAAGAAGATGTATGGCCAAACGGTGGTGGACTTGGCTACTCCCGAAAACACATTACCTGTGGTGAACTGATGAAGTACTTGAGCCTGTTCTTGTCATTTTTATTTTTAGGCTGCGCAAGCGCACCAAAAAGTAGCACCGACGTAGTGGCAATGGAAAAATCCAAGGTCTACCGTCAATCGGTGGGTTCAGTAACTCAAAGCAGTCTAAAACCTGGATTGTGCGCCAAGCATACTGAAAATGTAAGGGTGAAATGGGATTGGCGAGATGCCGTTATGGCTGCAAACAGTTGCCTTAAAGCTAACGACCTCATTCGCGTAGATGAGATTGGCAATGAACTTTCAACGAGAAATCCTGCGGCCCCTTGGGGACCCTACTTCTTGGCCTCTGTAGCCCGGGAGAAAGGGCAACTTGAGCGAGCCATTTGGATGAGTGAACTTGCAATTCGAAGGGCTACAGACATTGGCGTTCTCCATTATCTCAAAGGACAAATTCTTTGGAATAAAAAAGAATACGGTCCAGCCGTTGCAAGTTTTGAGAAAAGCACTCAATTAGACGATTCGATTTTGCCAGCTCATTTATTTTTGGGGCAAGTATATTATCGAGACCAAGATTACGATAAAGCTTCCAAACATTACTATTCTGTTTTGAAAGTTGAACCGCGAAATCCCGTTGCGCTAGCAGGAATTGCTGAGAGTCAACTTCATGATAATAATCCTCAAGGCGCTTTAAATGCTTATCATAGGCTCGCTGAAGCTTATCCTTCTAATGGCCAATATCTTCTAAGAATAGCTGAGATCTATGAATATGTTTTAAGCGATTGGCCTCAAGCATTATCTACGTACCGAGTGCTTAACGAGAATATTAAACGAGGCTTAGTACTAAAGGGCAGTGAGTATTCACTGACGGCAAAAATAAAGGAACTTGAAGCAGCCACAAGCAACGAGAGAACGGTTGCCAGTTCTGATGATAAAGGAGCGAGAAGAAAATGAAATACTTAGTCCTATTATCAATAGTCATAGCTTATCCATTTGATGTCATGGCTAGAAAGACTGTGCTCAATCGTAAGACCCAAACTGTGGACTTTGAAGGCGATACGGTAGACGGAAAAGTTCGTACGCCCGATGGCAGTTACTTAGTACAAAAACGTTCGGTGGATTTCGTGCCATTATACCAAGTGCGCGAACACTTTGACGAAGAAATTCGTACCAGTGTGAATTTCTTGAAGTGAGGCGTTTATGAAGAATTATTCTCTTAGCGTAAGACAATTCGTCAATGGCAAATATGTCAGAGGATATGTCTTTGCAAAAGGTGAAATTCTAATTGGCTCAACTCGAAAGGCGCGAGTTCGAATTATTTCAAACGAAATTGCTGGTGTTGTTTGTCTTCTCCAATGCCTAGAGGGAACTTGGAGAGTCGTTGATCTAGGCAGCCAACCCGATATTAAGCTCGGTGGTAAGCATTTTGTTGAAACTTCAGTTTTTGAAAAGACGACTCTTCAAGTCGGTAAGCATAGTTTTGAACTAGACGTTATCGAAAAGCGTCGACCCATTTTTACAGACGAAGTGACGACGTCAAAGCGATCCCATTCTCTCACGGTAGTTAAATGGAATGGCCAAGTTTACAAAACAGGATTTGACGAATCATTTGACGAAATGAAAGGACTCGTAGGGATTCAAATTTCCCATATTCCCGTTCACTACGAACAACCTATGGGGCCAAATAAAATTCAAGTCGATCCTGAACTTAAAAAGCCTTTAAAAATCACGGCCATTTCGTATTTGCTTTTTTTATTAATCGTATTGGGTCTGCCCATGCCAAAAGTTGAAGTGAAACCTAAAGACAACGTTTATACTAGAATGATTTTTGATAATAAAGTTTTATCGCAAAAACGAAAAGCTCTCGCAATTAAAGCTTCGTCATCATCAACCAGTGAGGCGACGAATGCGCTCGAAATGGCAAAAGCCACTCCTAACAAGGCAACAAAAGCCGTCTCCGCCATGCGAAAAGCTGGAATACAAAATCTAATTTCAAAAATCGCCAAACGAGCCACCATGAGTGCGAAAATGCTGGCCAATATGGCTGCAATGCCTCAAGCTAATGCCTCTGTTGAACCTGCAAAACTCGGTGGTATGACGACCATGCCCTCTTCTGGCGCCATTACCGGCAAATCAGGAACCATAGGAAGTGGTAAGGGTTTTAAAGTCGCTGGAATTGGAACAGGCGGAAAAGGCGGAGGGACAGGTACATATAAAAATGGAAGTGGTCTCGGCGCCGGCTCTGTCGGCAATGCAGATGTCGACGTTGAAGAGGGCGATTCAGATGTACAAGGCGGACTTGATCGAGAAGTAATTGCGGGAGTCATTCGAGAACATCTTGGGCAAATTCGATATTGTTACGAGAGACAGCTATCAGCGAATCCAGAACTCTATGGCAAAATAAAAGTTAAATTTAGTATTGATTCCGGTGGACAGGTTGACGCCCAGTCAATAGGTCAATCGACATTGAAAAGTGCAATGGTAGAAGAATGTATTTTAAGGCGCATTGCATCGTGGAAATTTCCGAAACCCCGGGGGGGGACTAAGGTGCTTGTATCGTATCCGTTCTTGTTTAAGAGCGTGAACTGATCTGACACCTAAAGGAGAATCCGTATGCGTTTTATGGGTACATTACTTAGTACTATAGGGGTATTTATTTTTGTATTTGCCGTAGATACCTCTGCCCTGGCTAAATCCAAAAAATATCAACGAGGATTAACGCCGACATCAAAAAGTTCGGGGGCTGATTCTTCAAGCTCAGGTTCTGGTGATTCGAGCAATGTGGGAACGGGCACGAGCTCAAGCTCGGGCGCTGGTGCCAGTGCCGGCTCCGGAAGCGGCTCGGTCAGTTCAGGTAATGCCACCGGTTCAGCGGGAGACTCCAAAGCTTCCAACGAAAACAAAACTGGTAGTTCAAAGCCTGCTGATAGTTCTAGTTCGGGTGAGAAAAAAGTTGATCTCACAGACTTAGAAAATCGCTATTGGACAGCTAAAGATACTGAATTTAATGTTGTTCAAAATAGACTCTATACAAAGGCCGGTAAGTTATCGGCCACATTATCAGCTGGTCCCATCTTAAGTGATCCTTATACAAGTGCATGGAATTTTGGCGGGGCTCTTAATTATTATTTCAGTGAAAGACACGGTGTTGAGCTACAAGCGTGGAAGACAACTTCAACACCATCAGACGTTGTAACTTATTTTAGCCAGAGATTTTCTGCCGTGCCCGATCATAATAATCCTCAAGGTTATGTTGGAGTGAGTTACAATTGGATTCCCATCTATGCCAAATTAAGTTTACTAGAAAAAAAGATTCTCTACTTTGATATGTCAGTTTCTCCCGGAATCGGCACCACGTTTCTTCAATCTGACGTTTTTTCAACATCAGTGAAACAGCCGGCGGCTGTGAATCAAACTCCTGTCACACTGTCGGTAGATGTGGCTCAGCAATTCTTCTTAA
>JAHFAE010000036.1 GCA_023250675.1 Oligoflexia bacterium
TTGAAGACGATATTATCGCGGCAAGTCTGATAACTTTAAACGGCGAAATTCGCCATAAGAAACATTAAAAGGATCCCTCATGTCGACGACGATGATCGGAATTTACGTTTTTGGTCTCTCATGTATTGTGGGCTATCACGTCATTTGGGGCGTGACCCCTGCCCTCCACACTCCGCTCATGGCCGTGACTAACGCCATCAGTGCGATCGTCGTCGTGGGAGCCATGCTCGTTGCAGGTAGCGCGCCCGGTGCGGGCGAAGTAAGTCAAAACTTGACTTCGCATTTGACGTCCCCCAATCTTGTCGAAACAATCGGATTTTTTGCTGTTTTATTAGCATCCATAAATATTTTCGGTGGATTCGTGGTAACAAGTAGAATCTTAGCTATGTTTAAGAAAAAAAAGTGATTCTTCTAATGTTTGTGTTGAATTCCAAAAATGAGATTCATCATGTTTGAACTTAGTCCCGACTTTTTTGCCGCCATTAGTTTTGTCGCAACAATACTTTTTATTTTTGGACTAAAAGGTCTTAGCTCTCCAAAAACCGCATTGAGAGGTAATACTTTGGCCATGGCCGGTATGGCCCTAGCTATCGGCGCGACTTTTTTCCACCCTGACGTTAAAAATTACACTTGGATTTTACTTGGCCTGGGCGCAGGGGCTATTGTCGGAATTTTCGCAGCTCTCAAAATTCAAATGACGGCCATGCCCCAATTGGTTGCAGCTCTTCACAGTTTTGTGGGACTCTCTGCTGTATTGGTGTCAATCGGTACTTTTGTCTCTCACCAAAAAGCAGGTCCCCTCTCGGCTGTATTTATGACAGAGCTCACAATTGGTAGCTTCATAGGAGCCATCACTTTTACAGGTTCTCTCATTGCCTTCGGTAAACTCCAAGAAATTCTCGGCAGTAATCCGGTCAAATTTAAAGGGCAACATCTCGTCAATCTTCTTCTCATTTTAGTCATGCTAGGTCTTGCAGTGAAATCCATAATCGATACCGATTTGATGAGTTTCATGGCAATGACAGCCGTTGCCTTTATCTTGGGATTTCTCATTATTATCCCTATCGGCGGTGCTGATATGCCCGTTGTAGTCTCAATGCTCAATTCCTATTCTGGCTGGGCCGCATCAGCCACTGGTTTCACTCTAGGCAATAACCTATTAATAACCACCGGTGCTCTTGTTGGAAGCAGCGGCGCCATCTTGTCTTATATTATGTGCAAGGCCATGAATCGATCTTTTTTTAGCGTTATCTTAGGAGGATTTGGCGGAGATAGCGCAGAAACGAATGACGCCCAACAAACCCATAAACGTGTGAAGTCGTCTTCTGTTGAAGACGTATCTTTTGTATTAGGAAACGCTTCAAAGGTCATTATCGTTCCCGGTTACGGCATGGCCGTTGCTCAGGCCCAACACGCCATCAAAGAACTTTACGAAGTGCTTTGCCATAAGGGCGTGGAAGTTAAATTTGCCATTCATCCTGTGGCCGGCCGCATGCCAGGCCACATGAATGTGTTATTGGCTGAATCAGAAATTCCCTATGATTCTGTATTTGAAATGGATGAAATCAATTCAGATTTTTCAACCACCGATGTAACATTGGTCGTTGGGGCCAATGACGTCGTTAACCCAGAGGCAAAAACTCTAAAATCAAGTCCCCTCTACGGAATGCCAATTTTAGATGTCTATAAATCAAGACAAATTTTTGTCAGCAAGCGATCCATGAAGCCCGGATACGCCGGCGTCGACAACGCCTTATTTTATTATGAAAATTGCAGTTTAGTCTTCGGTGATGCCAAAGCAACCTGCGACGGACTTGTGCGGGCTGTTCGTGAGACCTAATGAAGTTTTAAAGTATCAAGGCTCTAATCTTAGTTTTATGGGCCAAAACTTAGCCTCTCTGGCCAAAACTCACGGCACCCCTATTTATGTTTATTCAAAGAAAAGAATCTCTCAGAAGATAGAAAAAATCAAAAATGCATTTCAAAATAATATTGGAATTCATTTTGCCATGAAGTCCAATCACAATCCCAAAATACTCCAACACATCAGAAGTCGCGGATTAGGAATCGACGTCGTCAGTGGAGGGGAAATCAATCGCGCTTTAGAATGTGGTTTTAAGCCAGACCAAATTATTTTCTCAGGAGTAGGAAAGAGCCAAGACGAAATAAACTTAGGCGTAAGAAAAGGAATATTTCTTTTCAATGTTGAAAGCCCTCAAGAACTAGAACGCATTGGTCAAATCGCTGGCAGGCAAAATAAGAATGTGTCTCTGAGTTTTAGAATAAATCCCGATGTCAATGCGCAAACCCATCCTTATGTTACAACAGGGTTTAGAGAAAATAAATTTGGAATGGATAAATCATTTATTCCCGAACTTCTAAGAATTTTAAAAAGATACCGAAAATTAAAACTTATGGGATTGGACTTTCACATCGGATCCCAGTTGACCGATTTAAAACCCTTTGAAGATGCCGTAAAAAAATCAATTCCACTGTTTACGTCTTTAAAAAATCTTGGGCATGCCATGACCTATTTTAATACCGGTGGAGGAATCGGAATAAGCTACAAGAACGAAAAGACCATCGATATTGACCGCTATGCCACTCAAATCCAAAAACTCTTAAAACCCTTGAATTGCAAAATTCTTTGCGAACCAGGACGGTTTCTTGTCGGCGACGCCGGCGTCTTATTAACAAAGGTCGAATATCTTAAAAAAACTCCCCATCGAAATTTCATAATTGCAAATACGGGTATGCATCATCTTTTAAGACCTGCCCTCTATGATTCTTACCACCATATTTTGCCGATAAAAAAATCAACAAGAACAACCATCGTGGCTGATGTGGTTGGCCCTATCTGTGAATCAAGTGACTGGCTTGCTAAGAAAATTAAAATTCCTCTTCCTCAAATGGGAGATGTTTTAGCCATCTGTGATGTGGGAGCTTACGGATTTGTGATGGCCAACGAATATAATCTCCACCCAAAACCTAAAGAGATTGTCATTTAAGTTGTTTGCTTGACTGTCTATCAGGATTCAATCTTTCTCGTTAGTTTCTGAGCAAAAAATCCATCAAGTTTATCTTTATCGGGTCTTGTAATAAGGGGCTCGCCATCTCTTGTCCAGCCTGGCGATTGGGCTAAAAACCAATCTATTTGATTTTGATTTTCTTCTTTAAGAAGTGAGCACGTTGCATATACTAGGCGCCCACCGAGCTTCACCATTTTTGAATAGTCCAAAATAATTTTTCTTTGTGTTTCAATGAGCCGCGTGACTTCGTCAGGTGACAACTTCCATTTCGTGTCGGCATTTCTACGAATAACTCCCGTACCCGAGCAAGGAGAATCAATCAAAACTCCGTCAAATTTTTCATGATGTTTTTTAATATCTTTCGTCGACTTAAATTCTTGTATGCGCAAATTTGAAACACCAGCGCGACGGGCTCTGATTTTGAGTTGTTCTAGTTTTCTATCGTAGTTATCTCCACCCAAAAGGCTACCTTTGTTTTGCATCAAGGCCGCCAAATGCAGTGTCTTACCTCCGGCTCCCGCACAAACATCGGCGATGCGTTCACCTGGTCTGGGATCGAGCAAAAGAGAAACCTTTTGGGAGGCCAAATCTTGAACTTCAAAATATCCCTTTTTAAAAGCGTCAGTCAAAAAGACGTTTTTTCTTTCTTTCAAGATGATTCCTTCTTTAGAATCCTCCGGTGCTGTAACGAGAAGTCCTTCTGCCTCCAAGCTCTCTACCAATTCTTTTCTTGAAATTTTGAGAGTGTTGACTCGAAGACAAACTGGCGCCGATTCATTTAGCGCTATCATAAGTGAATTGGCCTCATCCCCAAATTGATTTAGAAATTTTTCGAAAAGCCAATGGGGAAAAGCCACTTTTTCCCATGGCTCCAGTGTTATATTTTGAATTTTAGAGACAGTTTTTTCAAATGAGTCGTCTGGCGATTTTTCAATTTGGAGTTTTTCTTGAAGAAAAAAACTTGTATCCATTTTGTGTTTCCAAGCTTCATAAAAACTCCAACGTCGCAAATACAAAGCCTCAGAACTTAGGACAAACTCTCCACCATCAAACCGCGCCAAAAGATTCCACCAGCGAACCATATCGTAAATCGTCTCTGCCAAAAATCGACGGTCACGGCCTCCCCATTTTCGATTTGATTTAAATGTCCGTTCTATAACTTTATCGGCGTAAAACCCGCCAGAAAAAATATCATTTAAGCCCGTGGTAAGAGCCCGTATTAATCCAGGATGCCATTGACTAGCTCGTGTATTTAATTTTGAATCGGTCATAGAACTAGAATGTAAAAAGGGCACCACCAGCAAGAAAGAGCCCATTAAACTGGCCATCGCTTAAAAGATGAATGTGATTTTTCAAACCTGTTTCAATAAAAAATCCAGTGGATTCCAAAACATTAAAAAACCGAACGCCGCCCACGAGCTGGTAATCTAACGCTAAGAAACTTTCCGCTTGAATTTGTTGAAAGAAAAGCCCAGGCCCCGCACCAAAACCAAAGTACAAAGGAAAGTGACTGCTGCTATCAGGAAACATCACCATGGGCACTATTCCAAGTTGCAGGGCATTATTCTCAGGCAAACTGTAACCAATAAAATCACCTCGAATAACCCAATCAGCAAGGGCACTCATTTGCCCCATGCGATAGGTGACTCCAGCAGTCAGTCGACCGGGATTGCTTACTTTAGGATTTGACCCCCATTGATATGAATCTCCACCCATAAACGCGCCCAAATGCAAACCTAAATAGTGGTCTTCGGCAGTGATAGTTTTTGTAGAACTAGAGCCGCTCTGAGTACTGGCAGAATCTGTCGTTGATGGATTTCTGAAAAACTTGCGAGCCTCAGTTTCGCCCGTTGGTTTTTGTTCTAAAGAATTGGTACTGCCATCTTCATTAACCGGTGTGCCAGCTAACGAAAATTCAGCCAAAAAGACAAAGTTCAATACAAGCAAAAGCCAAATAATTTTAGACCTAGAAAACCGCATTTACCCAATATGGCATTGAGTGGAGAAAAAGGCAATAATGCGCGGCGTCGCTTGACACTGAAGAAGAATAAGAAGTACCTTAATAAGATGAAATGTCCCTATTGTGGCCACCAAGATGATCGGGTTTTAGATACGAGAATTCAAAGGGATGGAAACTTCATTCGAAGGCGACGTGAGTGCCTGAGCTGTAAAGGCCGATTTTCTACCCAAGAATCGGTTATGGAAGTTTTTCCTTTGGTCATCAAAAAAGATGGCAGGCGAGAACCTTTTAATAAAGAAAAGATCCTTTCGGGAATAAAAACTGCTTGTCAAAAACGTCCCGTCAGCTTGGATCAAATGGATGGAGTCGTCGAACGCATCGCCAAATGGGTTGTCGACCACTTTGACCAGGAAGTTCTTTCAAAATCCATCGGCGAACGGCTCATGAAAGAGATGTTTCGCCTTGACGACGTGGCCTATGTAAGATTTGCCAGCGTCTACAGGCAGTTCAAAGATATCCATGAATTCATGAATGAGCTTGAAGCCGCACGAAATAAAGATGATACTCCGCCCTTTGAATTGACTCCCCCGCCCCAGTAGTAGTTTGTAAAGGTAGACCATGGGTTTTAGAAGACGTTCCAGGGAAATTGCACTTCAAGTCTTGTTTCAGTCTGAGTTTACTACTCAATTGACGAGCGAACAAGCGCTTAAAGATTTTTTAGAAAATTTCGAAGGATCTTCAGAAATTAAAGATTTTGCTGCCAAAATCATCAATGGAGTTTGGATTCATCGTGAAGAATTAGACAAACTTATTGAATCTCATTCTCCTAATTGGAAGCTCACTCGAATGGCCCTCGTAGACAAAAATATCTTAAGAGTGGCTGCCTATGAATTGAAATTCTTAGAATCAGAAATTCCAACCAAAGTAGCCATTGATGAGGCCATTGAGATTGGCAAGCGCTTTGGCAGTCAAGATTCTTCAAGTTTTATCAACGGCGTACTTGACAATATTTCAAAAAATTTGCACCAATAAGGGATGTCGCTCAGAAACGTACTTCACACCCACAGTGAAAAGATTTGGATTCTCGCACTTGACGATAAATGTTTGAGCAGACCCTTTTCTCCATTGGTTCAACTCATTGATTGGTACAATAACCAAATTCTTCTGAAATCAGTTAAGTCAAAAAAGATCGACTTTTCTTTTGGCCGGAAAACACTTATTTCAACATTTGGGTTATTGCCCACCGAAAAACTAGTTTTAATAGGGCTAGGCCAAAGTCAAAATCTAGGCCTAAGGGAAGCAAAAAAATTTCTAGATGAAACACTTAAAACTGTTGATGGCTTTGGTGTTCAAAACCCATGGATAATTTTTGAACCAAGCACACCCAAAGAGTTTTTGAACGAAGTGACCAAGTCCCGGACTTCCATTGAGAATCTGACCCAAGCTACAATTTCAGTAGATTAACTCCTGTTTTCAAAAAGAAAGATTCTAGTGGCAAACAGAAAGTCGTTTTCTCGGATTGTTCCAAATGCTGCTCCATTTCTTGAAAAGCCCATGGCCCAATGGGCTTCAGGAAAAATCAAACGCCTCTACAACGGTTATGATTCGTTTTGCCAAGAAATTGGTAATCTCTTGGGTGAACCCACATCAAAGCCAAGAGTTTCTCATCAAGACACTCCCGAGATGATTGAAGAATTCGAAGCACTTTGGGAGAAATCTGGTGCAAGAGAAAATATGCAGCAGCTTCTGACTTTGCTTTCAAATTTTTATCGTGCGGGGTTTATCATCGACAGCCAAAATGAGAAAAGCCAAATTCAAAGTTATTTTCTTGAAGATTCATTTCCAATGGCAGCAAGCTCGATTTTAGAAAAGTCCTACGTGCGGCTTACACCAACTCTACCTACAAAAGAAGATCTAAAACCCAAAAGGTTAGAAACTCATCCTATTTTAAAAACCTTGGGTCTGCCCCAACTCACCTGGGTAGAAAGCGCTGAGACTTTTCATTTTTGGTTGTACCCCGAAAATCAAACAAGTCTTCTTTTGATCACCGATCTCCCCGAACCCACTCGTAAAGAGGTTGTGCTTAAAACTCAAGCCTTGATTCAACGTCGCTTTTATGATTCTGTTTAATCCGAATCCATGTCACGAACCGGCGGAACGATATTCATTCTAAGTGATGGCACTGGCGAAACAGCTTCTACGATTGTAAAAGCGGCTCTCGTTCAGTACCCCGACCGAGATATCAGTCTTGTTCGATGTAAAAATATCCGAAACGAAGAACAAATTGAGACCATTGTCGACGAGGTGAAGGCCCGCAAAGGTGCTGTCGTCTATACGGTGGTCAGCGGCAATCTAAGAGAAAAAATTGAAAACCTTTGCCAAATAAATGGCGTACCCTACAAGGATCTCTTTGGGCCTTTACTCATCATGCTCAGTGATTACTTTGAGAAAGAAGCCAATTTCACTGCGGGTCTATTAAGACAAACAGATGAAAAATATTTTAAGCGAATTGCGGCAATAGAATTTACAGTTAAGCATGACGACGGAAAAGAAGTTCGAGATTTAGATCAATCCGATATCGTGCTCGTTGGCATTTCAAGAACGAGCAAAACGCCTTTGTCTATTTTTCTAAGTCATAAGGGCTGGAGGGTTTCAAATGTGCCCATCGTGCTTGGTGTGCCATTGCCCAACGAGCTTTTTAAAATTGACCAAAAAAAAATCGTGGCACTTACCATTGATTTAGAAAAGTTATCAAAAATTAGAAAAAACCGATTAGAAAAATTAGGCCAAGACCTTAGTAGTGACTACGCAAGTTTTCAGTACATCAATAAAGAATTGGAATACGCCAACGAGATTTTTTCTAAGAATCGACGATGGCCAGTTTTTGATGTTACAGAAAAAGCCTTAGAAGAAACGGCAACAGAAATCACAAAACTTATCGCAAGTCGTCAAGGGATCTCCTCGCCAGACAGCTTTTGATCTGCTAACATTTACATCATGTCTATTTGTCGTAAATTCTTGTTTTTAGCGGCCTTTACCTTTTGTTTTGCTCTCCCCTCCTACGGGAAAATGTTTCGAAATACCTATGTTCAATTTGATCTCCCCGACCAATGGAATTGCAATATTGAAGGTACTGAGTGGGTCTGTTCAAGCCAAAATAAAACGGACTCAAAAGAAAGTATCATTATTCTTACTGCCAAAGAAGTGGGCCCCCAAGACTCCTTCGGCGGTTACGAGACTTATCTAAGGACGCCAAAACAAGTTCAGCAGCTCAACGGTAAACCTGTCGCAAGTCAGGTTAAGAATGTTCGCATTCGAAAAATAAACGATCACCAATGGGTTGATTCATTGCATTTGGGAAGCGAAATCCCGGGGTACTACACGCGCTACCTAGCGACGATCAAGGACAAAATTGCCATTCTGGTCACTCTCAGTGCCCATCAAAAATATTACACCAAGTACAGTAATGATTATTTTAGAGCCGTTGAAAGTCTTCGTGTCATTGCTCCAAAAGACGCCATGGCAAAAGGACTTGCACCCGTAAAGCCTGGTACTGAAGCCCTTGGGCCAAATGGACTTCCATCCACTCTTCCACCTCTCGAAAATGAACCACCACCTGTTGAAGACGCTTCATCAAGTGGACCTGATCCTCTACTCCTATTGGGTGCAGCTCTTATTGCGGCGGCGCTTGGGTATTATCTTTGGAAGAAAAAGACTTAGCTACCTCACCGCCAATTTACTGGGCGGCATGACGGTCATTCGAGGCGGATGATTTTCGAGAGCATAGGTTCGTAATACAGATTTCACATAATTTTTTGTCGATTGAATTTCAGGAATATTCCCTTCTCTTATTACTCGATTTTCTCCCGCATGATAGGCAGCCAAGGCCAGGGACAAATCGTTACTAAACAAATTGAGAAGATGCCTTAAGTACCTAGCCCCCCCGGTGATATTTTGCTGGGGGTCAAATGCATCGGTCACTCCCCAATTTTTTGCTGTTTCAGGCATCAACTGCATAAGCCCTAACGCACCTTTGTCAGAAATAGACAGATTATTCCAATTACTCTCATTAATAATAATGGCCGCAAGCAAAGTAGGTTTTAGTTTTGTCATATACGAAGCCTGGAGCACCAACGGAAAATAAAGTTTTCGATTTATGTAGGCTGGTCTGACCGGCGGTGGCTCTGAAGCAATAACGGGAATTCCGTGAATATCTAAATATCTATAGAGAACGACGGCCTCTGATTTTAAGGATTGGCAGATGAGACCCAATACAAGTGCAAACGCTGCAAAGAATTCCCTCATTGAGCCTCCCTGCTCCCAGAGACATTCTATGAAAAGTTTGCTTAAGAATCAAACTATGCTACCATCTTATCAATGTCTGAAATCACAACAATACTTAAGGACTGGGGAGTTACAATTGGTTTGCTGTCAGCCGCGGCCACGTTCCTAGTCGTTATTCTAGTCTTAAGCCTTCGAGAATTTTTCTTTTGGTTTTCTCGTGCGAATAAAATTCTCAAAACCCAAATAGAAATGAACGAAAGACTTCAATCCATTGAACAGTCGATACAGACCTTGGCCCACCATGACGATATAAAATTTGTTCAAGAATCTGCTCTCGCTTCAGCTAAACAATTTCCGCTGAACAATTCTGCAGAAAAAGTAATATTTGACTCCTAACCAGGAATTAATTTTTCGAACACAGATATTCTACTAATATCTTTTAGTGCTCAGCTATCTGTTGCAACAGCTTATCCGTCAAATTTTTTATTTCTTGAAATCGCCCGTCGGTAACACTGGCAAGGCGTCTCTTTAATTCTGTAAGCCTTTGCAATGACGAATCTTTGTCATTTAAGGCATAGTCAAGCTTTGCAAGAGAATAAAGAAATCTAAAGGTGTCATCCATTCTGAATGCCACTTTGAGTCCATTTTCGTAGGCTGCTTTTGCCAATTGTATATTATAGAATTTGCTATCGGCCGTATTATAAATGTTTCCTAAATTTCCATAGGCCAAAGCGAGCCCGTCGGGATTATTGAGTGCTACTGCGGCCTTATACTCTTCTATAGCTCTTTCGTCGTCATGGCCCACATAGTAAGCCAATCCCAGATTATTATGGGCTAGAACACTTTTCGGATTCATTTGAACGGTACTCTGCCATAGATCCAAATCTGTTAACCACATTGAACTATTGTAAAACGAGAAAAAGGGCATTATCAAAAGTAAAAATCCCCCACCCATTCTAACCAATCGGTTTTCTCGATTCACAAGCAATGCCAGCAATCCTGCGAAACCTACAAGGGGCAAATAGAGGTAGCGATCATTTACATAATTATTTCTAGGTAAAATTTGGAGGACCGGCAATAAAAAGACTAATATAAATACTGAAAAGAAAATTATTTCTGGATTTCGCGATTTTCTCCAAGAATAGGCCAAAAAGCCCATCACTCCCAAACAAAGGAGAGCACCTAAAATAGAAAGAAGGCCTAATTTAAAGTGATCGTAAAGTATGCAGTGTTCAAAGGGATTAAAAATTAATCTAAGGTAAAGTGTAACTGCATTTAAAATTGCAATGGGCAACGAAAGAATTCGATTAAAACCGAAAGTCACGCTATTAAAATCTTCGCCGGTACCAACTGCGTAAGCCCAAATCCTTAAAAAACTAGCCATAAATCCAATAATGAACAACGGCGCATATTTTTTGAAGCTGGATCTTGTGTTCTCTTTTTTAAGAATTATCTCTATGGCAACGAGCAAAAATGGCAAGAGAATTCCAGTGGCTTTACATAAGAAACCTAAAATGTAGACAAAACTTATTGCCACTGAACTTCTATTTTTCTTTTGAGCCAGAAGACATGTCGTCAATACAAAGCACGTGCAAAGAAGAAGATTTCGATTGCTCACCCACATAAGGGGTTCCACTTGAACCGGATGAACGGCAAAGACAAATGTAATTATTTGTTTTGTTGCTTTTTTAATTCCAAGAGCTGAAAGGAATTTGAAAACTAAAACAATATTAATAAGGTGAATGCCCAAATTAATCCCATGGGTGATTCCTGGGTTAAAACCAAAAATATTTGTCTCAAACCAGTAAGAAATGAGAGGAATGGGTAAGTAATCCCCGAAAAAGAAATGAAAAAAAAAGGCGCCAAATGCATCTCCAAAAGGCACTTTTAGAAAAATATTGTCTTTCAAAAAAATGGGGTCGTCCCAATTTACATACTCGGCTAAAAAGCCTCGGCTGAAAGTGAGGACGGTGACAAACAAAATAAAAGCCAAAAACTTTTTTTCATTTGCCTCAGAAAACTTGGTTAAAACTTTTGACCTCCAAAAGACCTAGAGGTCTTAATTGCTCCAATGAGTCAGCACTTTTTGATAAAACTGTGATTTTTAGATCTTTGGCATTAAAATGCTTTTTGATCACCGCATTTACTTGGTCGGCAGAGACCATATTCACATTGCTTATAAAGTCTTTGAGGTAATCGTCAGAAATTCCGTACAATCTCAACAGTGCCAGGTTGTAACCAAGACGTTCAGGTGTTTCGATGGCTCTTGGAAACGTGCCCATCAAATAATTCTTGGCGGCCTTGACTTCTTCAGAGGTTACACCCTCTTCATAAAACTTTCTTAGAACCCCCAATGATTCATTTATTGTTGTTCCGACGGTTTGGTTTTTAGTAAACGTGCTGATGGTGAAGGGCCCCCGGTCAAGCCTTGCATCAAAGCTACTTGAAATTCCATAAGTGAGACCTAGGTTGACTCGCACTCGATCCATAAGCCGCGACGAGAAGTTACCGCCTAAAATATTATTGGCGATTCGAAGGACCAGATAATCTGGTTCATTGCGCTTTATTCCCATCTGACCGATCACAATTTGAGATTGCGTTAAATCGGGTTTGTCAATAAGACGAATATTGATGCCTGAAATCGAAGGGGGTTCAGAAGATGAATAAGATTCTAGCTCTCTTTTTTCCCAACCCTTAAAACGCTCATGCAAAGTATTTGAAATGTCTGCCGAAAAATCCCCGGTCACAACAAGAACAGCGTTATTTGGACGAACAAACTTGGTGTATCCTCGTATCAGGTCCTCTCGTTTAATAGATTTAATATCTCGCTCAATACCGCTTACGGGTCTTGCATAAGGATGGCCACCAAAAAGATACGATTGAAAAGCTTCACCGACGAAGCGGTCCGGGTGATCAAATCTTTGCTTGATGGATGCCAGTACAAGTTTTTTTTCTTTTTCAAGCTCTGAATTATCAAAGCGAGGATGCATCAAGACGTCCGAGAAAATCCCAAGTAGGCCTTCTTGACTTGTACTTAGACCCGAAACTTGAAACCAAGAAAAGTCCTCACTGACGTCTCTTTCAAATTCACTGCCCAATTGACCCAAGCCATCGGCGATTTGATTGGCAGACATCTTTAAAGTTCCACGAACCATGACATGAGCCACGAGGTTTGCAAGACCTGACTTCGTCATGGGGTCTCGAGAAGCCCCTCCCTTGACTAGCAACCCAAAACTTAAGGACGGTAAGTTATGATTTTCAATGTAGACCACTTGCAGGCCATTGTCCCATTTTTCAGCCGTATAATGACGTAATTGAAAAGTAGATTTGGTTTCTGTTTTTTGGGAACTTGATTCTGGAGAAGTTGTTGCAGGTTCTTTTGAAGAACAGGCAATGAAAACAAGAACGGCACTGGTCCATAATAAACGATTACAAAGTTTCATTTTTCGCCCCTTTCTGGGGTGTAATAGTAACGACGGTCCGATTAGATTTGACTAGATATTTTTTAGCCACCCGAAGAATATCTTCTTTAGTTACTTTTTCATATCGAATCAAGTCTTCAAAAAGATTTTCGTAATTCCCGGTAACAACTTCGTTAAGAACAAGGCTGTAGGCCTTTCCGTGAATAGTCTTCATAGAATCAACCCAATGTTTCATGATTTGATTTTTGGCTTTTTCTAATTCTTTGGGACGTACCATTTCTCTTGAGAGATTCTCAATTTCCAAAAAAAGAGGTCCCGCCAACTTTTTTGAAGACACGCCGGGTTTGAGTTGGGCCACCACTTCAAACAAGCCTGGGTCCTGAGGAGTTGATGAATTTCCGCCTACATCAACTGCCCAAGGGGTATCGTAAACAAATTTTTTATGGAGCCGACTTGATTCACCCTCCGCTAAAATATTAGAAATTAAATCCATAACATAACTCTCATCATCACCCGCTTTGGTGATGTGGTAGGCCACTGCCAAGTTATCACTTTGAACAATTTTTTGCGCACTGGCAATGAGCTCTTTTGCCTGACGGGGTTCAGACGGCAAAGGGGGACGGGGCACATCAACCTTTGGAAGTTTGCCGTAGTATTTTATTATGAGCTTAAGAGTTTGATCAGGTTCAATATCGCCTGCAACTACAACAACTGCGTTAGAGACACTGTAGTTGGTATGAAAAAAGTCTTTGCACTTCTCAAGTGTAATTGAGTCTATGTCGGGCATCCATCCTATGACGGGCCATTTATAAGGGTGGGTATGAAAAGCTGTGGTCCAAAGAAGTTCTTGAAGTGCACCGGCAACATTATTGTCCACACGAAAACGTCGCTCTTCTTTAACGACCTCTCTTTCACTTTTCAAATTTTCGGGAGTGAGGGCCAGGTTTTCGATGCGATCAGATTCAACGTCAATAATCAGCTCAAGTTTCGAACTAGAAAGATCTTCAAAATAACCCGTATAATCATAAGTTGTGAACGCGTTATTTGTAACTCCATTGGCTTGAAGGACTCGATCAAATTCTTTTCCGCTATATCGCTTAGCCCCCTTGAACATCATATGTTCAAAAAGATGAGCAATTCCTGTGAATCCAGGCTCTTCATTCTTTGAACCAACACGAAACCATGTTTGGTAACTCACCGTTGGAACTGAATGGTCTTCATGAAGAAGGACCGTCAGACCATTTGGCAAAACTGTTTTTTGAACAGGAAACCGGAGCTTCGCCACATCAATGGTGGTAGCTAATGCCCCAATGGTTAATAAAATAATTCCAAATAAGACTATTAGATTTTGAAGTTTCCCCATCTAGATTGCCTCTCTATTTGAATCATATTTCTGTTAGGCCTCTATTTTGCTAAATGCTTAATAGTACTGTCAAACTCCAAGATATTCATAATGATTGGCTAAGGACTTTGGTCCAGCTCCAATGTGGAACTAGCTCCAATTTCTTCACGGTGAGAGAACCAATTTGGAACCAAGAAACTAGAAAACCAGTCCCAGAAACCGTTTTATTTAGATTTCAGCTTCAGATCTGCTTGGCATAAGGGTTGCTTTAAGGGCAGTTGAAATCGTCATTTTGAGATTTTGGTCAGTTCCCCCACTGATCTTGATTTAGTGGAACTCCGGGGACGTAAATGTTTAGCTCTGTAGAGTTAAACATTGGCTAACAATAACAAGTATGGGCAACCCCTCCCCCCATTCCCCGCTCTGCTTGTTATTGTTAGCTACTGTATACTCGTCCCCTCCCCCCAGCAGAGCGTACGTCCGCCCCCGGAGAACCTAGTTTCTGAACAACTTAAGACTTAATTTTAGAAAGTTTTCTCTTTATTCGCGAAGTGAACTCTTGTGACGTTTCTGTGAGTTCTGAAATATTTAATAGCCAAGCTACTCCTAAATAGACGCTCGCAGAAATCAAAACAACGAGAACTAGCGAAATGGCTCGTCCCCCGTAATCATCACTAAATAAATTCTCAAAATAGACGTGGGATTGAGCAAAAAATCCCAGTGCCAGTGAAGCCAATAAGATTTTAAATAAAGTCGTAAAAAGTCTAGCCAATCCTAGGCTCGTAATTATTCTTTGGTATAAAATAACCAAAACTAAAAAGTTAATTGTCATGCTAATAACGGAGCTAGCCGCCAATCCCACAACGCCAAACATTCTTGTCAAAAAATAAGCAATAAAAAGGTGGCAAACCAAAGCCATTGCCGCTGCCAAAGCCGGTGCCCAGGTATTTTTCATTGCATAAAACGAGGGAGCCAAAACCCGAATTCCTGTTGCAAAAATAACTCCGATCCCGTAGACGCGAATGATGGCTGAGGTCATTTCTGAATCGTGACTGCTAAATTTTCCATGCTCAAAGAGTGTGTGGACGATAGGTTGTGCAAGAACGTAAATTCCCGCTGCACAAGGAATGGCCATAAAAAGTGAAAGCTTTAATGTATGAAGACTTGCCTCACTCATGCCTTCACGATCTCCCTTGGACCAAAGTTTCGAAAGAGTCGGGAGCGCAGCCGTCCCCATGCTCACCGCAAAAATAGACAGAGGAAATTCTAAGATCCTATCTGCCAAATAGATCCAAGAATTACTACCCTCTTCAAGATTGCTTGCAAAATAGGTATTGATCAAAACGGTAATTTGCATAACCGAGAGTCCAAAGACACTTGGGCCCATTGACTTTAATACTCTATTTACAGCAGAGCTCCCCCACCACTTTCTAAACACCGGAATAAAATCATTTTTGCGAAGAGAGGGAATAAGGATAGCCGCTTGAAGAAATCCGCCAATAATTGTAGCCCATGCCAAAACATCGCTAGAAATTTCAAAGGTATTTCTAAAAAACAGGACTCCGATGATAAGACTCAAGTTCCAAAGAGCCGGCGCGACAGCTGGAAGCCAAAAGATGCGCACGGTATTTAGAATTCCCATGAAAAAAGCGTACATGCTGACTAGAAAAATATAGCAAAACATGATTCGCGTCTGATGAACGGTAAGTTCAAGTTTGCCCGGGATAGAAGTAAATCCTTCACCACTACTTAAAGTAGTTACGATGGGTTGGGCAAAGAGAGTTCCTAATATGGTCAATAGAGATAAAACTATAAATAGGAGTGTGAAGACCGAAGAAATGAATTCTCGGGCGCTTTTCTTGTCTTCAGACTTAAGAAAATCAGTCAAAACAGGGATAAAACTGACAGTTAAAGCACCTTCCCCAAATAACCTTCTAAAAAGATTGGGGATTCGAAATGCGACATAAAAGGCGTCGGTCGAAGTGCGGTTAAAGTAATGAACGACAAGCATGTCGCGCAAAAAACCGAGGCCCCGACTGGTAATAGTACCTGTGGCAACCAAAAATGCTGAAACAGCTACCTGTTTTCTATCAAGATCCGTCGTATTTTTTGTCAAAGTTGTAGTACTCCCCCCTTAGCCCATTGACGTCGATGCTCTCCCGATGCTAGCATCTAGTGAATTCTAGGAGGAACAAATTGGCAACTCATAAGTCAGCAGAAAAACGTGCCCGTCAAACCAAGCGTCGTACTACTCGAAATGAGACGATTAAATCGTCTTTAAAGACGTTCGAAAAGAGAGTGCGCGCCGCATATACTAAGCGTGACCCTAAAGCCGCACTTGATGCACTCAAAAAGTTAGCTGGGCAATTCGATAAGGCGGCAAGCAAAGGTGTTGTGCATGCGAAAAAGGCCGCTAGAAAAGTTAGCCGCTTAGCTAAACTCGTCAATAGCATCAAAGTCTAATTAGTTGACTAGCGATTCACCTGTGGTTTCGTTGGATTTTAGTTCGGCGATATAATCCCGAATCATTCTTTTATTTTCAAAAGCTAGATTTGAGAATTTAATTCCGTAGGCAAATTCTTTAACTTTCTTTTCAGCGTTGGCACCGGTGACATGTGCAATTTGTCCCGTCACACCCACGAATCCCTTTTGCGGAATAAAGAAGTTCAAGACAACTTGGCTCCCCACTTTGAGAACCCGGTTGCTATCAAGAAGCAATCCCCCTTCGCCAATTTCAATTCCTGGTACCACGTCGTAGCGCCCTTGGCTCAACACCCCTATTGAAAAGTAAAACTGACGGCGGGGAAAACGCCGGCGATACCTAAAATTTTCTTCTACAGCGGCAGTCATTGTTTTGACGCCTCCTTAGAAACAATCGGATATTGCCTCACGGAGCTGAACTGGACTTTGATCCATTCGATAAAAATGTCAGATGTATGGCAGCTGGGATTTGTTCTGGACTAAACGGCTGTGGACTTACGACAAGCTTGCAAAACCAAATTCTCTAACCAGAGATGGCTTGAAAGGGGATTTGATTTTAACGCACGATCCGTATCGAGCAAAACATCATACACATGTAAAAGATTTTTGATATCTTGGTTACGGGCTTGATTAATATATTCCTTAACAAAAAATCCATGAACTCCAACTCGACTTGCGATTTGAGCCTGGCTTAGACCCTCTTTGAGTGCTTCGTGGCAAAGTATCAAGATTCGAAAATGCCGCATGATCATAGCCAAAACACCGATTTCATTTTGGCCATTATCCAGGAGATTGGCCAAATGAGTGAATGAAGCCCCACAATCTCCTTGTCCCATTTCATTGACCAACTCAAAAACAGTATCGATGCGAATTCGACTTACTACCGCTCGAATATCTTCGACTTCGATCTGCTCATTTTCGCCAATGAATTGTGAAACCTTACATAATTCGTTATTGATATCTATCAAATTAGATCCAACCCATTCCTTAACGACTTCGACGGCCTCGGGAGACAAAATTTTTCCATGTTTTTTTGCGATATAATGAATCCAAGGGTTGATCTGATTTTCAAAGGGCTTTTGAAACTTGACGATATCGCCCTGAGATTCAAATAGTTTGAAAAACTTTTTTCGCATATCAATTTTTGAAGCTACAAATACTATAGATGTACTCTCAATAGGCTTTTCTACCAACGATGCTAAACTCTCAAATTCTGCGGCTGAGAAATCTTGGGCCTCCTTGACAATAACTAAGCGCCTCTGCGCCATCATGGGTAAAGTTTCAGCGGCATCTCTGATATCTTCGACGCGACAATCTCCGGCGTAAAAAGTTTGCATATTAAAATCAGCAAGACCATCGCCTAAAACCTTGCCCTTGAGGTTGGTCAATGCTTCATCAATCATATAGGTCTCTTCACCATGCAAGAAATAAAGAGAATTAATTTTGCCATTTTCTAAGTGACTTGCAAGTTGTCGTGGATCAAGAGCAGGCATTCTAAAAATTCTCCATTAGTCGATCGTGGGCTTCTGACATTAAATCTTTTGCAATATTAATAATAATATCTTGTTTTGCGCTATGAATATAAATGGCATTGGAGCCCGTCAAGCTTGGGGTGCCAATAAGAGGAGCAGAAAAACCCTGAGATCTAGAAAACCCACCTTCCCAAAGCACTGAATTATCTGAAACTCTTTTGGCGGTTAGCGTGACGCTCACCGAAGTGGCATAGGCTTTATTAAGAACGGTCCCCTCTGGTAAAGGGTTTTCATCGGGATTGGGTGCAGAGCCAGGAGCCGTCACGGGATGGGGAGTTTTTAAATCCCCCGACCCCTTATAAACTGGAGCACTGCCCGTAGTTGATGCTTGATTAATGACGCCAACTAAAATGACTTGGGCGTCATTTTTGGTTGTCACTTTAGCAAGACCACTTCTTACAAACTCTGTTCTAAGACTTTGAGTGAAATAACTCTCAATTCCAACTTCAAGAGTTTTATTCATAAACATGGGAATAGCCACTCGGTCATACCCGCCAGGTAATGTCCGTTTGCCATGGGAGAGCTGATAAGAAGAACAGCCGCATAAAATTAAAAGAGCCAATGCAATTACCTTCATCCCACCACCACGTTGACTAATTTGCCTGAAACCACGATGACACGCTTAGGAGGCTTACCGGCAAGAAGCTCCTTAATTTTTGAATTTGCCAAAGCCATATTTTCTAACTCTTTATCAGGTGTACCATCGGGGCAGATAACTTTGACTTTAATCTTGCCATTGACTTGAAAAACAATTTCCCTTTCTGAAGCCTTCGCAAAGGTCGAATCAAACACGGGCCAGGCACAATCGAGTGTAAAACCCTTATTGCCCGTGGCCTCCCATAATTCATCGCTCATATGAGGCGCAAAGGGAGAAAGCATTAAAGTGAGATCCCCAATAGCTTTTTTGAAAAGGGATCGAACGTCGCTAGGAGATTTGCTTAAATCAATGAGATAGAGAGAATTGACTAACTCCATCATAAAACTAATGGCCGTGTTGTAATGAAAATCTTTTTCAATATCCGATGTCACATTTTGCACTGTTTTATGAATCAAATGTCTTAATTTTTTTGCTTCATCGTTCACCACAGGTTCATCAAGTTTTACTCCTTGAAGTTCTTGAATAGAATTCATGACCAATCTATAAACTCGACCCAAGAATCTAAAACAACCTTCAACGCCTTGATCACTCCACTCTAAATCTTTTTCAATGGGCCCAGCAAATAAGACAAACAATCGGGCCGTATCTGCCCCCAAGCGCGCCACCAATTCATCGGAGTCCACAACGTTACCTTTTGATTTACTCATTTTGGCGCCGTCTTTATAGACCATGCCTTGGCAAATAAGTTGTTTTGAAGGTTCTCTTTCTGAAACCCAACCCCAATCGGCCATCAGTTTTTGAAAAAATCTAAAATAGAGCAAATGACCCGTGGCATGTTCCACACCACCAATATAATGATCGATGGGCAACCATTGATCACACTCGGTCCTATTTAATGCCCGATCTTCGGGGTGATTAACAGAACAAAACCACGAGTAATACCAGCTTGACTCAACAAAAGTAGCCATAGTATCGGGTTCACGCTTTGCGGGGCCCCCGCATTTGGGACATTTCACATTTATAAAATCGCTATGCTGAGAAAGGGGGGAGCCGCCCTTACCTTTAAACTCCACATTTTCAGGCAAACGCACGGGCAAATCTTTTTCAGGAACTTCAACTAACCCATCTTTTGGGCAATGGATGATTGGAATAGGAGCACCCCAATAACGCTGACGACTTATACCCCAATCTCGCAACCGATAATTTGTCTTAGCAAAGCCGACTTTATTGCTCTCTAAAATAGCTATGATTTTCTTTTTTGCTTCAGCTGTGGCTAACCCCGAGATTTCGCCGGAATTAACCGAATATCCGTCTTCAATAAACGGCAATTCGGTTTCTTCTTCACCGGTTTTTGATTTTTGAACTACGGTCTTAATTGGCAGTTTGTATTTTCTGGCAAAAGCATGATCTCGAGTATCGTGGGCCGGAACTGCCATTAAGGCTCCGGTGCCGTAATCAGTTAATACAAAGTTTGCAATCCAAATGGGAATTTTCTCACCCGTTAAAGGATGAAAAGCGTCTGCTCCTATGGGTAACCCCAGTTTTTCAGTGGTTTCAGAAGCCCGTTCTATTCGATCCATGGCCTTGACATTTTCAATGAAAGCCTTAACCTCTTTTTTACTAGCTTCACTAACTAACTTTTCTACTAATTTATGTTCGGGGGCTAAAATAATAGCTGTCGCGCCAAACAGGGTATCGGGTCTCGTTGTGTAAACTCGAATTGCTTCTTTGCTCTCGGTTTGAAAATCAATTTCAGCACCTTCAGATTTACCAATCCAATTTCGCTGCATTATTCGAACTCGGTCGGGCCATTGATTTAATTTGTCTATATCTTGAAGTAACTCTTCGGCATATTTTGTGATTTTTAGAAACCACTGATCCATCTCTTTTAAAACTACAGGATTATCACATCGCCAACAAAGACCATCGACCACCTCTTCATTGGCCAATACAGTCTCGCAACTGGCGCACCAATTGAGTTGTCTTTTCTCTCGATAGGCCAACCCTTCTTTGAGAAGTTTTAAAAACATGAGTTGTTCCCAGCGATAGTACTCCGGGTCACACGTAGCCACTTCACGACGCCAATCGTAACAAACACCGAGGCGATTGATTTGCCCCTTCATGGTAACGATATTTTCGTCGGTCCATTTTTTGGGATGAACTTTATTTTGAATGGCAGCATTTTCAGCAGGTAATCCAAAGGCATCCCAACCCATGGGGTGCAAAACATTATAGCCTCTCATTCGAAAAAAGCGGGCCATGACATCGCCGATAGAATAATTTCGAACGTGCCCCATATGAATTCGGCCACTGGGGTAAGGAAACATGGCTAAAACATATTTTTTAGGACGTTTGGTATCAAATTCTGCTTCAAAAAGTTTGGCCTGAACCCATCGTTCTTGCCACTTGCCTTCGATTTGATTTGGAATATAGTCAAACGTAGTTCTTGTCACGGACTTCCTTAATCATTGACCAGGGTTAGGGCCAGTTGTAAAAGAGTTATTACCATGATGAAATACTACTTAATGGCCCCCGGCCCGTCAATGATCCCCGAGCGAATTCTTTTAGAAATGAGTAAACCTATCATCCACCATCGAACCAAGGCCTTTGAGTCCGTTATTGAGATCGTTAGGGGTCAACTCAAATCAGTGTTTCAAACCAAAAACGATATCGTTGTTCTCGCATCTGTAGGATCAGGTGGAATGGAAGCAGCCCTGGTCAATTGTTTTTCGGCGGGCGACAAAGTCATAGCTGTCAATGGTGGTAAATTTGGAGAGCGCTGGTCAACTCAAGCAAGAAAATTTGGCTTGAATGTCGTTGACCTGGAAGTGCCCTGGGGTGAAGCCGTCCAAATTGAAAAGTTCAGCGAGGTTTTAGCCAAGAATTCAGATGCCAAGGGTGTTTTATGCCAAGCCTGTGAAACTTCAACGGGGGTTTCACATCCCGTTCAGGAGATGGGAGAAATACTAAAAAAGAAACCCTCAACTCTATTTCTCGTAGACGCCATCACTGCTCTTGGCATTAGCGATATCAAGACTGATCTTTGGGGATTAGATGTCGTTGTCACCGGTTCGCAAAAAGCATTTATGCTCCCACCTGGCTTGGCCATGGTCAGCATGAGTGATAAGGCCTGGGCGTTTAACGAAAAAGCCGGTCTTCCTCGATTCTATTTTGACTTCAAAGAAGAACTTAAGAACCTTCAGAAAAATCAAACTCATTTTACTCCCGCCATTTCTTTATTGCAGGGTTTAAAAATAGCCCTTGAAATGATGCATGAAGAAACTTTGCCTAAACTTTTTAATCGACATAAACGATTAGCCTACGCCACCCGCGAGGCCATGAAAGCTATTGGACTAGAGCTTTTTTCAAAAAGTCCTGCTGACAGTATTACTGCAGTATTGAGTCCGCCAGGAATCGACGGTGAAAAACTAGTTAACCTCCTCTCCAGCAAATACAATGTGACCATCATCGGTGGTCAAGATCATGTGAAGGGTAAGATTTTTCGATTGGGTCACATGGGATATTGTGGTGACTTCGATGTCATTAGTTTGGTGGCTGCCACCGAAATGGCTCTTGCAGATTTAGGATATAAGAACCAAGTTGGCGAAGCGGCGGCGAAGGCGACTGAAATTCTTCACAAAGGTTTGATTTGAGCTCAAATTTTAAGATTCTAATAACAGATACCCTAGCAAAAGAAGCGCTAGATTTGTTTTTGACCCGTTCGAATTTCGATGTTCAATATTTTCCTGGAATTAGCGAGCAAAACCTTTTTGAGAAAGTGAAAGATACTTCGGGCCTTATTATTCGAACGGCTACGCAAGTTAGTAAGGATTTATTAGATCATGCACCAAAACTTGAATTAGTCTGTCGTGCAGGAATCGGCCTTGATAATATTGACATAGAAGAGTGCCAATTGAGAAATATTACTGTTTTAAATACCCCCCGGGGCAATCGGGTTTCCACCGCCGAACATGCGATGGGTCTTATATTCTCGTTGGCTCGGCAAATTCCCCAAGCTGATTTTGCATTGAAAAATGGGCGTTGGGAACGAGAGAAGTACACGGGAATTGAAATTGAAAGTAAAAAACTTGGAATTATTGGCCTCGGCAATATTGGTAGCCTTGTCGCCAAAAAAGCGTTGGGCCTAGGGATGAAGGTTACGGCCCACGATCCTTTTATTTCACCCAATGTGGCAAAAGAGTTAAATATTACCTTAGTAAATCTACAAGATATATTGAAAGAATCTGACTTTATAACATTACACGTGCCGCTGACTTCTCTTACAGCAGATATAGTTAATCTAGAATTCTTGAGCAAAATGAAAAAAACTTCTTATTTAATAAATACATCAAGAGGCAAAGTAGTAAATGAACGTGATCTATTAAAAACTTTAGAATTGGGACTGTTAGCCGGAGCGGCTCTCGATGTTTTCGCTGAGGAACCTTTAAGTAAGAATAATCCCTTGTGTAAGTCTAATAAGATTATTCTGACCCCTCATACAGCAGGTCAAACCAAAGAGTCGTTAGTAAAAATTAGTCAGGAATGTGCTAATCAAGTTATTATTTTTTTTACAAGCAAGGCGTGATCGACTACTTTAACTCGGGCCGAGTTCTCACTTTGGCCACGGGCAAATCATGAGCTTTTGCCCAGTTCTCCCATTCATCAGCAGATTTTTTAGTAAATAATTCTTTGAGAGTGTCTGAAGTCATATCCGATACATCGGCCTTTTCTTTAAATTTCTCCTGAAAATGGGGCTCAAGTGTTGCTATTGCGACCCAACCCTCCTTGGCTTCGTAAACTTGGTAAACTGGAATATCACTGGCGAGAATCCCTTGAGAACCTACTAGTCCATAATCCATAGGTAATGCAAAAAAGTCTAATGAGTCAGAAAGAGATACTTGGGCCGTGCCGGGCTTACCATTTTGGGCGCAGTGAATAAGAAGTAGAGCTTGAATAATGGCCTCTTGGGCCCCCGCCATATCTGACCAACAATTAAATGGCAATTGAGGGGGCGATACAAAACCTTTAGACGCCTGGTAAGTCAAATCATGGCCTGACCAGTTCTCATCTTTTCCGCCAAAGCCAACAATGGACAGATACGAGAGATTCGGAAATCGCTCTTTCATTGCATCGCTTGTTAATCCCAATTTTTCAAGACTTCGTGGTCTTAAACTTGAAATCAAAATGTCCGCGTCTTTTAAGAATGGCTCCCATTTTTCTTTTTGTCTAAGATCAAGGCGCACGATTTTTTGGCCTTCAGATAGTGTATCGTAGAGTTCGGGTAAAAATCTTTCAAGTCCATCGCCTGACTCAGACTCAATGCGAATAACTTGGGCTCCCATTTTTGCAAGTCTCCATAAAACAACAGGGCCAGGCAAATACATGACAAGACCAACAACTTTTATTCCAGCAAGGGGTTTTGACTTGCAAAAATCCATTCTTAATTCTTGTCAGGAATTCAATTCTTGTCAATAAGTCCGAGAACAAATTAAAAGGGACGGAGCCACATTTGTATCTCAGTTTTGATCCCCCGCATTTCATTTTCCCATTCTACTTCTTATCTTTGTCTGATTGGCAATGTTGCCAAACAGACTTCAAACATTTCTCAAGAGCTGATTTAATGATGGGCTTTTCTAAAAAACTGTTGGCCCCTTTTTGTAGAGCTTGAAGAAATACATCTTTTTCACTTGGACTGGAATCTATAATTATCGGAAGTTTTGAGAGGGTGGCGTGACTTCTCACTCTTTCGATAAATTCGATCCCAGAAACATGGGGCATGACGCAATCAATAAAAACCAATTGAATTGCGTTGGGAGTATCTTTCATTGCTTCTAGCGTTTCCAACCCCTTTTTGCCGTCAGTGGCCGAAGTTACATTGTTAAAGCCGAGTTCGCGAAGCAAAGATTCAAGCATCTCCAAATAGACTGGGGAGTCATCTACGATCAAAATTGAGGATTGAAGAGGGAACATCTTTTTATATTACCTTTAAGCATAGACTTTGAAAAGCTCCGTCCTTAGTCGGGGGTCTTATCTATGCTCCCAAAAATGCCGATAATGTGTGGGATGAAAAGCGATAGCCAAAAATTGGATATGGTAATAGACAAGTTTGATAGTCTTGGTCGCGCCGTCTTCATTTTTGACCGTAGCGGAACCTGTTGGGAAAATTTTAGTCATCCATGCTTAGAGTTGTTTGAAGTAAATCCTGCTGGGAAAAAAGTAAGTGAAGTATTGCGCATTTCTAGCGCTGATCATAACCAATTTCAGAATTGGTACCATTCTCTCTTTGACAATGAAAATTTGTTTACGGAATTTGCAAAACTAGGACCTAAGTGTCTTAATAATTCTAGAAATGGGCGAGTAAATTTGGTTTACGAAGCTTTCAAAGATGAGAATGGAAAATTACTAGGTGTGCTAGTTATGGCTACTCCGGAATCCCCCGTAGAAATAACGGAAGACGCAATATTCAGTGAGGAATTATTTTTGAATTTTATTCATCATACCAGAGAGGCCTTCAAGGAAATAATGTCGGGTGGACTGTCGATTGAAGATTATATTCGTTTGTTCCATAGAATTAGAGGGGATTCGAGCATTTTTTCTTTTAAAGAAATGGTTGATACAGCTGGCGAATGTGAAAGCTACTTGAGGAAGTTGGCGCCAGCAGTTCTAAATATTGATGTCCATCAAAAAATTTCGGAATGCTGCCAGAAACTAAGCGATGCGCTTGAATGTCGTATTTCAAAGAAATAGTCAAAGACGCTTTATTGACGAGATAATCTAGAAATCGATTTTAGTACAATCCTTCTAGATAGATTCATTTAACTAAGCGAGAGGTTGCCAACTAGTGCGACGCGCCATTCTGAATCGCATTAATAAAAGGCCCGACTATTAGTCGGGCCTATTTTAATTCAGACTATTCTGAGAGTTGCTAGGTTAATATCATCATCCAAGTAACCAGTGTGGCACCAAAACCTACTAGCCATATTATTGAGCACCATACTTTATAACCCATACTTAAATAAACCAAAGTATATAGCATTCGAGCCATCAGAAAAACCCACAGTAGCGATGCCACTGAAGGAGAAGGTGGGGTTTTATAGGTGAGGTGTAATAACACCGCAGGAGCTAAAAGAGCAAAAGCTTCAATTCCATTGATATACGCTCGGTTTAGAGAGGCATACCATCGTGGACCTTGTGGAATACCAGGGGTCAGTTGGCCGTATGGTATTTTTCCTGTGCCCGCAAAGAAGAATCGACTAAGCCCAATAATGGTGGCCTTGGCGATCAGCAATAATGCAAACAGGGCAAAAGGCTGTACAATTTCTGCGCTAATATTCATAAAATGATTTCTCCCTTTGTTCAGCGAAATGTTCCAATAAAATCATATGGGCTTAATTACTGGGGTTTCAACTAATATCAATTTGACGCCAGAAAGATCAGACTTTGGTCGTGGTATATTACTAAGCTTTAAAATCCGATAAGTAGCCGTGGGAGTTTATTTTTTATCTAAAGGAAACGCCAACGATGGGTGAACCTGTATTGCACGACCAAAAAATAGGTCCCTATGCGATAGTACGACTGATTGCTGAAACTCAATTTTCAAAAGTTTATGAAGTTGTCGACTCCAGAGGTCGTCACCTCTGTTTGAAGCGTCTTCGAACAGAAAAAGGTGTCACAGTTGACTCAGAAGCGGCCTTAAGTTTCCGTCGAGAAGCAATTTTGCTTTCTCAAGCAAAACATCCCCATGTCGTTTCAGTCATCGAAGTAGGAGACGATCAGGGTTGGCCTTTTATATGCCTAGAGTTAGTGAAGGGTGAGCCTCTCTCAAAAATTTTGGAAAATGAATCTTTACACACACTAGAATTACTCAAGATAGCTATTCAAATTTGCGATGGTCTTTCGTTTCTTCACGAAAGAGGCCTTATT